>NZ_JBQXON010000011.1:0-171328 GCF_052646455.1 Bacillus cereus group sp. Bce041 | reverse complement strand
ACCTTGAACACCTTGAGGTCCAGTAGCACCAGTAGCGCCGGTAGCACCTGTGTTACCTTGAACACCTTGAGGTCCAGTAGCGCCGGTAGCACCTGTGTTACCTTGAACACCCTGAGGTCCAGTAGCACCAGTAGCGCCGGTAGCACCAGTAGCGCCGGTAGCACCTGTGTTACCTTGAACACCTTGAGGTCCAGTAGCGCCAGTAGCGCCGGTAGCACCTGTGTTACCTTGAACACCTTGAGGTCCAGTAGCGCCAGTAGCGCCGGTAGCACCTGTGTTACCTTGAACACCCTGAGGTCCAGTAGCACCAGTAGCGCCGGTAGCACCTGTGTTACCTTGAACACCTTGAGGTCCAGTAGCGCCAGTAGCGCCGGTAGCACCTGTGTTACCTTGAGGTCCAGTAGCGCCGGTAGCACCTGTGTTACCTTGAACACCTTGAGGTCCAGTAGCACCAGTAGCGCCGGTAGCACCAGTAGCGCCGGTAGCACCTGTGTTACCTTGAGGTCCAGTAGCGCCGGTAGCACCTGTGTTACCTTGAACACCTTGAGGTCCAGTAGCACCAGTAGCGCCGGTAGCACCTGTGTTACCTTGAACACCTTGAGGTCCAGTAGCGCCAGTAGCGCCGGTAGCACCTGTGTTACCTTGAACACCCTGAGGTCCAGTAGCACCAGTAGCGCCGGTAGCACCTGTGTTACCTTGAACACCTTGAGGTCCAGTAGCGCCAGTAGCGCCGGTAGCACCTGTGTTACCTTGAACACCTTGAGGTCCAGTAGCACCAGTAGCGCCGGTAGCACCTGTGTTACCTTGAACACCTTGAGGTCCAGTAGCACCAGTAGCGCCAGTAGCACCTGTGTTACCTTGAGGTCCAGTAGGTCCGGTAACTCCTATACCAGTAGCGCCAGTGGCACCCGTGTTACCTTGAGATCCAGTAGCACCAGTAGCGCCGGTAGCACCTGTGTTACCTTGAACACCCTGAGGTCCAGTGGCACCAGTAGCACCTGTGTTACCTTGAGGTCCAGTAGCGCCAGTAGCGCCCGTGTTACCTCGAGGTCCAGTGGCACCAGTAGCACCTGTGTTACCTTGAGGTCCAGTAGCGCCCGTGTTACCTTGAGGTCCAGTGGCACCAGTAGTGCCCGTGTTACCTCGAGGCCCAGTGGCACCGGTAGGTCCAGTAGCGCCCGTGTTACCTCGAGGCCCAGTGGCACCGGTAGGTCCAGTAGCGCCCGTGTTACCTCGAGGCCCAGTGGCACCAGTAGCGCCTGCTGGTCCAGTAGGTCCGGTAGGTCCTTGAATGAACGAAGCAGAATTAACTAGAGCAGTTTGTAATGCTGCTATTAATTTAAGGAGCTCTTGAAGTGTGCAAGGGTCAATTCGGAATAATTTTGTAATGTATAGTAAATAGTTAATGAGATTTTGAAGCTCAATAAATACAGCGCTTGCTACAAAGGTTGGATTTCTTAATATAGTTATTAAGTTTTTAATAATAGCTAACCCTTGTGCTTTCAGGGAGGAAGTAGCGTCTAGTGAACAAATAAATTTACTCAGTAGGTTCAATGTATCGATTAGATCTTCAATATTTTGGGGAGATGGATTTGCGAAAAGTTTTGGGATTATTTTTGTTAAATCAATAATAATCGCACGAAATGTTCTAAGTTGAGCTTTAGTAATTGGGATTGATGGAGTATTTGGAATTCGTCCGGCGCTACTTGGAAAGCATGGTTTGGAGAATTTGTTTTGATTGTCGTTATAACGAGACATTAAATCTCTCCTTTCTCACGAAAATGTGAACGAAACTCATCATAGTAGATGCAGAAATTAGTTAAATGGTCATAATAAAATCGTTTGTTTAAAGAAAAAATAGAAAAAACGCCTTACAATAAGGCGTTTTTTCTATTTTCTGCGTATTGATAATATCGCTTTAATGAAATTTTTGATTTGAATCCAGCGAGTTTTATAATTTCTGATTCAGGAGTTTCTTTTTTTATTAAGTTTAAAATATAGGTGTTACGAAAATGTTGTCCTGAAATTCCTTTACGTAAATTGGCTCTAGCCACTTCGAGGCGAATCATTTTTTGTATAGCAATTTCCGTTAATGCCTTTGGTGCATCATTTTCATATACCCACCTGTATGTTCCACGGTTAAAATCGAATGCGACAAATAATGGATCATCACTATGGTATTTAGGACGAACTGGTTCCGGGATGCTTTTGTAATAATTATATAGTTGTTTTTTGTCTTCTTTTGCTAATGTAATTGTTCTTTCTACACCTGCGGTTGCTGGGATTGATAATGTGTTAGTTTCAAAGTGAACGTGATGCATTGTTAATGCTGTAAGTTCTTGTAAGGATAAACCGTAGTCAATCAATAGATTTAAAATAGCAATATTGCGATCCATTAATAAAGGGCGCACAGGAAGTTGTTTTTCTGAAAGTCCTTCTAATGAAGTGACTATATACTTTAACCTTTTTTCTTCATCAGGTGAAATGAAATCTTCGTTACGAAGTGTACGGTCTGGTTGAATAGAAATTTCCATATTTTTCAACGGGTTAGGAATGTTTAGAAAATGATGCATTCTATTTAGTACAATAAATACACGATGCATCGTTTTTTCTGAGTAATGTCGATTCGTTTTTAAATCGGAAAAGTAATCTTCGTAGTCTTTTGTACAAAGTGTAGCCCATATATTACTGGAAGGGAGCTTTTTGTTTTTTTCTAACCAATGTCCGAAGTCTTCAACGTCATAAACATAACGTTTAATAGTTGAGGGTTTTCGGCCTTTATTCAATAAAAAAATAGAAAAGGCTTGTATTGTATCATGGAATTCCGTTGTCTCCATAGTCCCACCACCTTAATTATTTCTTATATTATAGCAAACTTTTCTGAAAATAGGCATTTACAAGGGGGACAGGAATAATAATATTTGGTGAGTGGATAAAATGAGGTGATTGTATGGAACAATCGATGCGAAAGAAAAACAACAATCAAATTAATATTGTGTTAAACCATCGAAAGAAAATTTCTTTGCCAGCCGCAGAAAATAAAACGGTAATTTCAAATGAAACTACAATTAAACATGAAATGCTGCAGAGAATTGAAGAAGAGATGGGGAAGCTTGTTGGGATGGATGATATAAAAAAGATAATAAAAGAAATATATGCTTGGATTTATGTGAATAAAAAAAGACAAGAGAAGGGATTGAAGTCTGAGAAGCAAGTGCTTCATATGCTGTTTAAAGGGAATCCGGGTACAGGGAAGACAACTGTTGCTAGAATGATAGGAAAATTGCTGTTTGAGATGAATATTCTATCGAAAGGCCACTTGGTTGAAGCTGAACGTGCTGATCTTGTAGGAGAGTACATCGGCCATACAGCTCAAAAAACAAGAGACTTAATAAAAAAAGCAATGGGAGGTATTTTGTTTATTGATGAGGCGTATTCTTTAGCTCGAGGAGGAGAGAAGGACTTTGGAAAAGAAGCAATTGATACGCTTGTAAAACATATGGAAGATAAACAACATGGTTTTGTATTGATTTTAGCTGGATATTCAAGAGAGATGAATCACTTTCTTTCATTAAATCCAGGGCTGCAATCTCGTTTTCCATTTATTATTGAATTTGCGGATTACTCGGTAAATCAGCTATTGGAAATTGGAAAGAGAATGTATGAAGATCGTGAATATCAGTTATCAAAAGAAGCTGAATGGAAATTTAGGGATCATTTACATGCGGTGAAGTATTCGTCGCAAATTACATCGTTTAGTAATGGGCGGTATGTACGGAATATTGTTGAAAAATCAATTCGTACACAGGCGATGCGGTTGTTGCAAGAAGATACGTATGATAAAAATGATTTAATTGGAATATCGAGTATGGATTTGATGCTCGAAGAGGAGACGCACAGTACATAAACTGTGCGTCTATTTTTGTGTATAAGTTCGTTTACTCTTTTTTTGCTTTTTCTTGGTGCGCTTTATGGAAGCGTTCCATTTTAGCGCTCTTTTCGTGTGCTGAATTAGGATCGTGTCCAAATTGGTTTACTGAACTTTTTTGAGCTCCTTTATTAACGTGGTTTGTCATTTGTATTCACCTCACTTTAAAAATTAGTATAAACATTATATAAAGAAAAAATCGTTAGAAAAGAAAAACCTCTTTACGATATGTAAAGAGGTTAGATTGCTATTTATGGATTGAACGTTCTTTCGTTTCGATACGTCTGTGTGGTAAATGCCATTTGTAATGAATAGAAACCATGCGGAAGCAAACAATTAAAATGAATAAAATGTAAAGAGCCCAATCGCTAACAATAATTTGAGCGCCAATTAAAAAACCTGCTAAAATTGTCCAAAAGGCATATACTTCAGCTCGAAGAACGAGAGGTTTTCTGCGGGCTAAAAGGTCGCGAATGATACCACCGCCGATACCAGTTAAAACAGCTGCCACGATTGTGGCGCTAATTGGTAAATTTAATTTTTGAGCATATAATGCTCCTTGTACAGCAAATGCTGATAAGCCGATAGCGTCAGTGATATTTTCCCACTTTTTCCAATGTCTAATTAACTTATTTGGAAAAAGAAAAATAATAGTCATTGATAAAAGTGCGATTTGGAATAACATGTCTTGTTGCCAAAACGCGACAATCGGATAACCGATTAATAAATTACGAAGGGCACCTCCCCCAAATGCGGTTGCCATTCCTAAAATATACACCCCGAAAATATCATAATCCTCTTCCATTGCAACAATGGCTCCGCTTAGTGCGAAAGCGATTGTGCCTATGATGCTAAAAATCTCCCATGCCATGAATTTTCTCCCCCGCTAACTAGATGAAATGTGCTTCCTCTGCTATTATATTAGAAGGTTTAAATTTCGAAAAGGATGAGTGAACATATTTGATGGAAGAAAAAGAAAAAGTCATATTAGTAGGCTGTCAATTGCCACAAGATGATGATGAAAAATTTATGCATTCCATGAAAGAGCTTGCATCACTAGCGAAGACTGCACGAGCAGAATTGTTAGTGTCAACAACGCAAAAACGACCAAAGTTTCATCCGGCAACTTACATAGGTAAAGGGAAATTAGAAGAGCTTACAATGTTAACTCAAGAATTAGAGCCGGATGTTATTGTATTTAATAATGAATTAACGCCGAGTCAAATTCGGAATTTATCCTCAGTATTAAATGCGAGAGTAATTGATCGAACGCAACTAATACTGGATATTTTTGCGCAACGTGCGAAGTCGAGGGAAGGTAAGCTTCAAGTAGAATTAGCTCAGTTGCAATATACAATGCCGCGTCTTATGGGGCAAGGATTGTCCTTATCGCGTCTTGGTGGTGGTATTGGAACGAGAGGACCAGGTGAGACGAAATTAGAGACGGATCGTCGTCATATTCGATCCCGTATTGATGAAATAAAGAAACAACTTGCAGTTGTTGTGGAACATCGAAAAAGATATCGAGAGAGAAGAAAAGATAATAAAGTATTTCAAGTTTCGTTAATAGGGTATACAAATGCAGGGAAATCGACACTGTTTAATAGATTAACGGAAGCTGATACGTTTGAAGAAAACCTTCTGTTTGCAACATTAGACCCAACGACGAGGAAGATGCCGTTACCTTCTGGTTATACAGTATTACTAACTGATACTGTTGGTTTTATACAAGATTTACCCACTTCATTAATCGCTGCTTTTCGTTCGACACTAGAAGAAGCGGGGGAAGCAGATGTCATTTTACATGTAGTTGATTCCGCGGATCCTAACTACATAGGGCATGAAAAAACAGTAAAACGATTATTATCAGAACTTGAAATTAACCATATTCCTATTATTACGTTATATAATAAAAAAGATGAATTACATCAAAACTTTATTCCGTTTCCGAAAAGTGATTTCTTAATGACTAGTGCTTTTGAAGAAAGTGATTTATTGCGTATAAAAGAAGCGATAGAAACGAAGATGAAGAAAGAAATGGATTGTTATCGAGTGGAAATCCCTCCGAGTGAAGGTAAGTTGTTAACGCTTTTAAAGACGGAAACTCTATTAGCAAAGATGGAGTTTCTAGAAGATAAATTTGTATATGATTGTGCAGGGTATATTTTTACTCATTCATCGCTTAATGTGCAATTAAAGAGATTTTTAGTGGAAGAAGGAGAAAATAAAAATGTTTGATCGTTTGAAAAATGGAGAAAAAATTGCTCCAATTGTAAAAGAAGTAGAGAGTCAGATTACAGAAGTACATAAACGTGCGGATGAAGTGATTGAAAGTAATCAGTTTCGTGTATTAGAAAGTTTTCGGAAACATAAAATTAGTGACTCGCATTTTATCCCGACAACAGGTTATGGTTATGATGATATTGGCCGTGATACGTTAGAAAAAGTGTATGCTGATGTATTTGGGGCGGAAGCTGGACTTGTTCGTCCGCAAATTATTTCAGGTACTCACGCTATCTCTACAGCGTTATTTGGTATTTTACGCCCGGGAGATGAGTTATTGTATATCACTGGGAAACCGTATGATACGTTAGAGGAAATTGTTGGTGTACGTGGGAAAGGTGTAGGTTCATTTAAAGAATATAATATCGGTTACAATGCAGTTCCGCTAACTAGTGCTGGGCTTGTTGATTTTGAGGCTGTTGCAGCAGCGATTCATAATAATACGAAAATGATCGGTATTCAGCGCTCGAAAGGTTATGCTACTCGTCCATCGTTTACTATTTCTCAAATTAAAGAGATGATCGCGTTTGTTAAAGAAATTAAACCTGATGTTGTTGTGTTTGTAGATAACTGTTATGGCGAGTTTATTGAAGAGCAAGAGCCATGTCATGTTGGTGCAGATTTAATGGCGGGTTCGCTTATTAAAAACCCGGGCGGCGGAATTGTTAAAACTGGTGGTTATATTGTCGGGAAAGAACAGTATGTTGAAGCGTGTGCATATCGTTTAACATCTCCGGGAATTGGTGCGGAAGCTGGAGCGTCTTTATACAGTCTGCAAGAAATGTATCAAGGGTTCTTCTTAGCGCCACATGTTGCAGGGCAAGCGCTGAAAGGTGCGATTTTTACAGCTGCGTTTTTAGAAAAGTTAGGAATGAACACGTCACCAGCGTGGAATGCACCAAGAACAGACTTAATTCAATCGGTTCAATTTGATGATAAAGACCGTATGATTGCCTTCTGCCAAGCGATTCAATATGCATCTCCAATTAATTCGCATTTTACTCCGTATGCAAACTATATGCCAGGTTATGAAGATGATGTAATCATGGCGGCGGGAACGTTTATTCAAGGTGCAAGCATTGAATTGTCTGCTGATGGTCCAATTAGACCGCCATATGTTGCGTATGTGCAAGGTGGCTTAACGTATTCGCATGTTAAAATTGCGATTTGTTCTGCGATTGACGAATTGATTGAAAAGAATTTATTAACAATTTCTTAAAGGGAAGCTGTCGATGTCGGCAGCTTTTTTCGTATAAAAGTAATAATTTATGCGATTAGAAAAAAGAATGAAAAAATTTATAAAAAAAATTATAAAAAATCATGTAAGAAAAGCTAACATCTATTGACACTAAACATAACATGGTATAAAATGAGAAGCAGTTAAGGCGAAGGAGGAACTGAAAAATGAAAGAAGATAGACGTTCTGCCCCGCTGTTTCCTATTGGTATTGTTATGGATTTAACACAATTGTCTGCACGTCAAATTCGCTACTATGAAGAGCATAATCTTGTTTCTCCAACCCGTACAAAAGGGAATCGTAGATTATTTTCATTTAACGATGTAGATAAGTTGTTAGAAATTAAAGATTTGTTAGATCAAGGCTTGAATATGGCTGGTATTAAACAAGTGTTACTAATGAAAGAAAATCAAACAGAAGCAGTGAAAGTAAAAGAAGAAACGAAAGAAATTTCAAAAACTGAGCTTCGCAAAATACTTCGAGATGAACTACAACATACAGGTAGATTCAATCGAACTTCATTGCGACAAGGTGACATTTCAAGATTTTTTCACTAAAGATAACTGATTCTGAAGGCGATTAGAGGGACTAAGGAGGAATTTATAATGTCTAGATACACAAAAGAAGATATTTTCCGTTTGGCGAAAGAAGAGAATGTAAAGTATATCCGTTTACAATTTACGGACCTTTTAGGGGTAATTAAAAACGTAGAGATTCCAGTGAGACAATTAACGAAAGCTCTTGATAACAAAATGATGTTTGATGGATCTTCGATTGAAGGTTTCGTACGTATTGAAGAGTCTGATATGTATTTATATCCTGATTTAGACACTTGGGTAATTTTCCCTTGGACAGCTGAAAAAGGTAAAGTAGCTCGACTAATCTGTGATATTTACAATGCAGATGGCACTCCATTTGATGGAGACCCACGTAACAACTTAAAACGTGTGTTAAAAGAAATGGAAGCTTTAGGATTTTCAGACTTCAATCTTGGACCAGAGCCAGAATTCTTCCTATTTAAGGTTGATGAAAAAGGAAATCCAACATTAGAACTAAACGATAACGGTGGATACTTCGACCTTGCGCCGATGGATCTAGGGGAAAACTGTCGTCGTGATATCGTTCTTGAACTTGAAGAAATGGGATTTGAAATTGAAGCATCTCACCATGAGGTTGCTCCAGGACAGCACGAAATTGACTTTAAATATGCAAATGCAATTCGCTCATGTGATGACATTCAAACATTCAAACTTGTTGTAAAAACAATTGCTCGTAAACATGGTTTACACGCAACGTTTATGCCAAAACCACTATACGGTGTGAACGGTTCAGGTATGCACTGTAACTTATCATTATTTAAAAATGGTGAGAACGTATTCTTTGATGCAAACGGTGACTTACAATTAAGTGATGATGCTCGTCACTTCATCGCAGGTATTTTAAAACATGCACCAGCATTTACAGCGATAGCAAACCCAACTGTAAACTCATATAAACGTCTAGTACCTGGATATGAAGCGCCTTGTTACGTAGCATGGTCTGCACAAAACCGTAGTCCGTTAGTACGTATCCCTGCATCTCGTGGTATTAGTACACGCGTAGAAGTGCGTAGTGTTGACCCAGCTGCAAACCCATATTTAGTAATGGCTACATTATTAGCTGCAGGTCTTGATGGAATTAAAAACAAATTAACTCCACCAGCAGCAGTAGATCGTAACATCTATGTAATGACAAAAGAAGAGCGCGAAGAAGCAGGTATCGTTGACTTACCAGCAACATTAGCGCAAGCATTAGTTACATTACAATCTAATGAAGTAGTATGCGGTGCACTAGGAGAACACTTACTTGAGCACTTCATCGAAGCGAAAGAGATTGAGTGGGATATCTTTAGAACACAAGTTCACCAATGGGAACGCGATCAATATATGTCTCTATACTAAGAGGCTTGAACCCTTGATACAACTAGTATCAAGGGTTTTTTAATTCCCTATTATTACAATTTTATGTGGTTGCAAAATGAAAAACAACCACATAAAAGCCAATAATTAATAACAAGTAGTGATATCATAGAAAAACATTATCAGATAAACGTAAGTTTTATATAATTTATGAACTAAAAAAGCCTTGATACTACGGTATCAGGGCTTTTTTAGTGAAGTTATTGGATATATTAACTACTAGATAATGGATTGTTTTTGGTTATTTTGAATCATGTTACTAAGAAAATCTTTTCAAAAGAATTGATTTTATCTTTTTTAAATCACTTGTGCTATAACTTAATAATTCTTTACTGCCTGTACAACGCGAGCGATGATTTTTATGTCCTCATCTGCAAGGCTATAAGTTTGTGGCTTGTGAATCAGATTATCACTCAATGATATTAACGTAATGATGCTTAGTTATAACACAGTCTTATTCAGGATTTCGTTAGTTCATTTTCTAAATTTAGGGAATAAATATAGTTTAGTACCTTGCAATAAACAATACTAAGTGGTATATTATGGATAAAACAGGTACCGTGTATTGAACAGTACTAAGATAGGAAAGGAGGATGGCACTTGAACGTTCAGTTTAAAAAAGGTGTGCTTGAACTTTGTGTATTAGCACTTGTAAAACGTAAAGATAGTTATGGTTATGAACTTGTTCAGCAAATTTCTAATAAATTTTTAATATCGGAAGGGTCAGTATACCCTTTATTACGTCGTTTGACGAAAGAAGGGTATTTTCAAACGTATTTAAAGGAATCTACGGAAGGGCCACCTCGTAAATATTATCAATTAACAGAGCAAGGGGAGACGCAATTTCATTTGTTAGTAACAGAATGGCGTGATTTTGCGAAAGGGGTACAAGAAATTATTGAAGGGGTGGAATGGGATGAGTAAAGAAGGGTTTCTTAAAGAATTATCAAGTTATCTTAGAAAGTTACCAGAGGAAGAGAGGCAAGATATTTTATTGGATTATGAAGAGCACTTTCAGTTTGGACTAGAAGAGGGGAAAACTGAATCGGAAATAATACAGGGCCTTGGTTCTCCGAAAGTAATCGCGAAAGAATTACTTGCGATGTATCGCTTCGATGAAATGAAAAAAAATCCATCGACTTCAAATGTGACAAGAGCTGTTATGGCAGCGATTGGACTTAGTTTGTTTAATTTTATTATTGTGTTAGGCCCGTTAGTCGCAATTATTGCTTTTATATTTTCTTTTTGGATCGGTGGTATTGCTAGTGTAGTAACACCATTTTTCGTTATTGGAAAAGTATTTATGGGTACTTTTATATGGTTGGATCTTTTCGTTAGTATAACGTTTGTTGGGGTAGGTTTATTGTTATGTATTATCGCTTTTTATAGTACAAAGTGGTTTAAGAGATTGTGTGTACGATATGTAATATGGAACTTCAAAATGATAAAAGGAGAGTAAATGATGAAAAAACTATTTTTAATCGCTATCGCTTGTATCATTATTGGAGTAATAGGAATTTCCCAAACATATGAAAAAGCAGTACAAACTGCTGAAAAAGGAGATAAAGAAAATGTAATTAAAAACGAAACATTAAAAAATATAGAAGTTAAGTTAGATGCCGGGGATATTATTGTCCAAAAATCTCCTGACTCTTCTTTTTATGTAAAGCAATCGGGAGATGTACGTAAACAAGAGATTCGTATCGCAGAAGATGGTGACACATTAAAAATTATTGGGGAAAGAGAAAAAGGTGCTTCATTTGATTTTTCTTTTTACAATTTTAGGTTTCAAACGTCTAAATTGACTCTCCTTGTGCCCGAACGCTCTTACCAAGATATAAAAGTAAATTCATCTGCTGGACAAATCGAAATGAGTGATGTGAAAAGTGATAGCGTAAGTGTTAGAACACTTGCTGGAGAAGTAGAGTTGAAACAAGTAACGGCTAAGAATGTGGAGGGATCGACAAAAGCTGGTGAGGTGAACTTTAAGAAGGTATTAGGGAAAGTGACCGCAAAAACAACAAGTGGGGAAATAAATATTCAAGATCATGATTCTAAGTATAATCTAGAAGCAAGTTCAACTGCGGGAGATATAGATATTACTTTATCGGAAAAACCACAAGATGCGGTAATTACTGGGCAAAGTGCTGCTGGAGATGTAACAATTTTTAATGAAGAAAATAAAAATGTAACAATTGGAAATGGTAGTAAAAAGATTAGCGGTAAAACGGCTGCGGGAGATGTGACGATTGAAACTCGTTAATAAGAAATAGAATGCATGGAAATCTATCAAAATACAAAAAGAAGATAATTACCGTATATAAATAAGGTAATTATCTTCTTTTTGTTATTTTTAATGTAAATCACGATATACGCCAATTACTTTCCCGATAACTGACACTTGTTTTAAAATGATAGGTTCTAATGAAGAGTTTTCTGGTTGTAGACGGAAATGGTCTTTTTCTTTATAGAAACGTTTAACTGTTGCTTCGTTATCCTCTGTTAAAGCGACTACAATTTCACCATTATATGCAGACTGCTGTTGGCGAACAACAACTAAATCTCCATCGAAAATACCAGCTTCAATCATACTATCTCCAGAAATACGTAACATGAACACTTGGTCTGCTCCAGCAACAATACTAGCTGGAAGTGGGAAGTGTTCTTCTACGCTTTCGACCGCTGTAATTGGTAAACCAGCAGTGACTTTTCCGACAATTGGAACTTGAATAACAGATTGTGTTTCCGTATCCATTCGGTCTTCACCTAAAATTTCAATGGCACGTGGTTTTGTTGGATCGCGTCGAATGTATCCTTTTTCTTCTAATCGTGATAAATGTCCGTGCACTGTAGAACTAGAAGCGAGGCCGACTGCTTGACCAATTTCACGTACGGAAGGTGGATATCCTTTTTCTTGTACTTTTAGCTTAATAAAGTCGAGAATGTCTTGCTGGCGTTTCGTTAACTTTTCCATGTTTTCTAACACCTCGTTTTCTTTCATTTTTCTTATTAATAAGTATAACATGTGAAAAAACATTCTACAAACATAAGTTCGAACAAATGACGGATTTATGTTACACTATAGGGAAATAATAGGGAGAAAGAGGGGTTCAAAATGAATGCAATTATTTATGCACGTGTGAGTACAACGAAAGAAGCGCAAGAAACATCATTATTACGTCAAAAAGATGAATTATTGCATTTAGCTGAGCGCTATCAAATGAATGTTACTAAGGTGATTGAAGAGCAGGCTAGTGGATATACAATTGAACGTGACGGTATATTAGAGGTGTTGGATACAATTCGAGACGAACAAATTGATGTGTTACTTATACAAGATGAAACGCGTCTTGGTAGAGGAAATGCGAAGATCGCGTTAATGCATTGTTTACATAAAGAAGGCATAAAAGTATATACGCATACACATAATGGTGAATTACAATTGTCGGATTCTGATTCAATGGTATTAGATATTATTGGTATTGTTGAAGAATATCAAAGAAAGATTCATAATTTGAAAATTAAACGAGGTATGCAACGTGCAGTAGAAAAAGGTTATCGTCCAGAAAAAAATTTAAAAAATCGTCATTTAAGTGTAGGAAGAGAGAAAAAAGAAGTGCCGATTGAGGAAATTGTACGTTTGCGAAAAAGTGAACTCACGTTTGAAGAAATTGCAGCAACATTACGTGGATTTGGTCATAATGTTTCAAAGGCGACTGTACATCGTAGATATGTAGAGTATACGAAGCAATTGCTTGATAAAGAAGAGTAACTATTGTATGATAATAATCAGTTTTGATTAGAAGGGGGATTCGAGATGATTAATCACGAACTCGTTGAACGCATTAACTTCTTAGCGAAAAAAGCAAAAGCTGAAGGTTTAACTGAAGAAGAGCAACGTGAGCGTCAATCGCTACGTGAACAATATTTAAAAGGATTTCGTCAAAATATGTTAAACGAACTTAAAGGTATTAAAGTTGTTAACGAAGAAGGTACAGATGTTACACCGACGAAATTAAAAGCTTTAAAAAAGCAAGATAATGCAAAATTAAATTAAAAGATGGGCGAAGCCCATCTTTTTTATATGTAAAAATCGTTATTTAATAACTTTCCAGTTGTTATTAACTGTTGCTTCTATCGTTTTATGTTCCAATATATAATTAGCGATAAGTTCAGACATATCTGTGGGTATATCTTTTACTACCGGTTTGTTTTGAAACATAAAGAAATTTCCCCCGCCACTAGCACGATAATTATTCATTACAACGTCATATTCTTCATTCATATTAAGAGGAGCACTGTTATACTGTAAAGATTCTACTCTTTCACCAATTGGTTTTGAAATGTTTAATACGTATGAAATCCCTTCCCACATATCATAATTATAATGTTGTGGCTTTGGTTCTATGTAGGTAGGACTTACGGTGATGGATCCATCTGTTTTTAATGTGAAATAAGAAGCAGAGAGTTCAAGAGCATTTTTTATATCCGCTCCAGTTATTCTAATTACTTTTAATGTGTTTGGATAAATATAATTAGAAACGATGTCACGCATTGTTACATGTTCCGGGAAACCTGGAGATGTATTATGGAACAAACTTGTACAAGAAATTGATACATTAGCTATATCCATCTGTATTTTATTTATGAATTCGATAAAAGGATGATCATGCAAACGAGTTTGCATAGCATCTGAAATTTGCATATCCCCCTGAATGATTCCAATAGGTTGATCAAGCCACTTTTGTGTTTTCTCTTCGTAATCGGCTACCAATGAAAGTACATCTTGGTCAGCCTCAACTCCTTGTACAGATAATAATTCAGAAGAACTCTCTTTTTTAACCCATTTATGTTTTGTTTTTTCGAATGTTATTTTTACTTTTCCAACTGAGTTTCCATTACATCCGGTCTGTAAAATTGTTACACCGTTAGCCATTGTGTGAGCAATTTCCCGGTGTTGGTGGCCTGTTAATAAAATATCTATGTCGTCAATTTCATGGCACATTGCATATCCTTGGTTTTCTCCTGTTAAAACTTCAGTCGGTACCCCGGTTTGTAAATCTCGTTCAACTCCCCCGTGATACGCTACGACTAGTAAATCTGGTTTCTCATGTTTGCGAATGTAAGAAACCCACTTTTTCGTTGTTTCTAATGCATCTTCAAATTGTAAGTCTTTAATGTGATGGGGTTGTTCCCAATTGGTAATGTAGTGCGTTGTCACCCCTAAAATAGCAATTTTTATATTGGATTCAATCTGTTTGATTATATAAGGTTTTCCGAAATAAGGTTTCTTTATGTTTTTATCTAAAATGTTTGCTGATAGGTACGGGAAGTTCGCAGTAGTCACAGCGTTATTTAATATACCCATCCCGTAATTAAACTCATGATTGCCGATAATTGCAGCGTCATACTGTAAGTAATTTGCTAATAAGGACATTGGGTTTTTTTTGTTTTTTTCGTATGTAACATAATGATAAGTAAATGGTGTTCCTTGAATAAAGTCGCCATTATCAATTAAAAGAACGTTTGTATTTTGGGAACGTTCTTTTTTTATAAGAGTAGAAATTTTAGCTAAACCAAGTTCTGCTGGGGAGTTATCTTGGTAGTGAATAGGATAAACAGTGCCATGTATATCGCTTGTTAATAAGATGTTTAAAGTTACAGTTTGATTTTGTTCCAATATGACTCACCTTTTCTATTGTTATCTTCCAATTCATCATATCAAATATGTGAAGAGAATTTTAATGTGAGTGTATAGAATGTGTAAAGATTCTGTAAATAATCAATTATTTGTAAAAATATGTGATATATTTCTTCATGTTTATGAAAGGTTATTTTATAACAATGAAAAATGGAGGCATTAATATGTTGAAAAAAGTTTTTGCAATGAGCACAACAGTTGTACTAGCAGCGGGATTATTAAGTGGCTGTGGAACGAAGGAATCAAGTGCAAGTAAAAATGAAGATACGAAAAAAGGGTATGTACCGAAGACTTTAAATGTTCAATTTGTTCCTTCTCAAAATGCAGATACGTTAGAGGCGAAGGCAAAACCGCTTGAGAAGCTATTAAGTGATAAGTTAAATATTCCAGTAAAAGTTAGTATTTCAACGAACTACAATACAATTGTAGAAGCGATGGCATCTAAACAAGTAGATGTAGGATTTTTACCGCCAACAGCGTACGTATTAGCACATGAAAAGAAGGCTGCAAATGTAATTTTACAAGCACAACGTTTTGGAGTAGAGGATGAAACAGGAGCTCCTACAAAAGATTTAGTAGATTATTATAAATCTGAGTTTGTTGTTAAAAAAGACTCTAATATAAATAGTGTAAAAGATTTAAAAGGTAAAAAGATTGGTTATCAAGACGTAACATCATCAGCAGGGTATGTATGGCCTGCAGCTGTTCTATTAAAAGAGGGAATTGATCCGTTAAAAGATGTGAAACCTGTTACATTAAAAGGTCACGATCAGTCGCTTATTGCTCTTTTAAATGGTGACGTAGATGCAGCTGTTGTATTCCAAGATGCTCGTAATATTGTAAAAAAAGATTATCCGAATATATTCGAGCAAACGAAAATAGTGAAATTTACGGAGAAAATTCCAAACGATACGATTTCGGTACGTTCTGATTTAGATGAAGAGTGGAGCAAGAAATTACAGGATGCTTTCATTGAAATTGGAAAAAATGAGGAAGGTCACAAAATCATTAAAGAAGTATATTCACATGAAGGATATGTTAAATCTGATGATAGTAAATTTGACATCGTTCGTGAATATGGGAAGAAAGTAAAAACGCAATAATACATATGGAAATGGCAGCTAGCTGAAAGGGAATATTTTCAGTTAGTTTGCCGTTTTGAATACATAGAAGGTAGGTAAGATGTGTGATAGAATTTCGAAATGTCTCCAAAGTGTATCCAAATGGTACAAAAGGATTGAATAATATAAACTTGAAAATTCAAAAAGGTGAGTTTGTTGTAATGGTAGGGCTGTCCGGAGCTGGAAAGTCTACACTTCTAAAATCGGTAAATCGTCTTCATGAGATTACAGAAGGCGAAATCATGATTGAATGTGAGTCTATTACTGCTGCAAAAGGAAAAGATTTACGACGTATGCGCCGGGATATTGGTATGATCTTTCAAAGTTTTAACCTTGTAAAGCGATCAACAGTATTGAAGAATGTATTAGCTGGCCGTGTTGGATATCATTCGACATTGCGTACAACGTTAGGTTTGTTTCCGAAAGAGGATGTGGAGCTCGCATTTCAAGCGTTAAAAAGAGTGAATATTTTAGAAAAAGCATATGCACGTGCTGATGAATTATCAGGAGGACAACAACAACGTGTATCGATAGCTAGAGCATTGGCGCAAGAAGCAAAAATCATATTGGCAGATGAACCTGTTGCGTCGTTAGATCCGCTAACAACAAAGCAAGTATTAGATGATTTAAAGAAAATTAATGAAGATTTTGGAATTACAACAATTGTAAACTTACATTCTATTGCTTTAGCTAGGCAATATGCGACGCGTATTATTGGATTACATGCAGGCGAAATTGTTTTTGATGGTTTAGTAGAAGCAGCAACGGATGAAAAGTTTGCTGAAATTTATGGTGACGTAGCACAGAAAAGTGAATTGTTAGAGGTGGCAGCTAAATGAATGATGTGACGATATATTCGAAGTCGATACCGAAGCCGCCGAGTAAGTTAAAACATATGTTAACGTTTATTCTATTCATTTTACTGTTGTGGGGAAGTAGTATACAGGTCGACGCATCATTTTCAAAGCTAGTAGTTGGTTTTCCTAATATAATGGATTTGTTAAAAGAAATGGTGCCGCCAGATTGGAGTTATTTTCAAGTTATTACAACAGCAATGTTAGATACAATACGTATGGCGATTATTGGGACGACTTTAGGAGCGATTTTAGCTATTCCACTTGCACTGTTTGCGGCAAGTAATGTGTTTACTAGTACATTTTTATACAGTCCAGCTCGATTGATTTTAAATTTTATTCGAACGATACCAGATTTATTATTAGCGGCAATTTTCGTAGCTATTTTTGGAATAGGACCACTTCCGGGTATTTTAGCTCTTACTTTTTTCTCAATTGGGCTCGTGGCGAAATTGTTGTATGAATCAATTGAATCAATTGACCCTGGCCCACTAGAAGCGATGACAGCTGTAGGGGCTAATAAGGTGCAATGGATTGTTTATGGAGTCATTCCACAAGTAAAAGCACACTTTGTTTCCTATGTACTATATACATTTGAGGTGAATGTACGGGCAGCGGCTGTCCTAGGTTTAGTAGGAGCAGGTGGTATTGGACTATATTATGATCGTACACTTGGATTTTTACAATATCAACAAACTGCATCTATTATCATCTATACTCTTGTTGTTGTATTGGTAATTGATTATGTAAGTACATTGTTGCGGGAGAAATTATAATGAGTAAAACGACGATAATCGTACCAAAACCGAAGAAACCGAGTGTGTATCGCTCGTTTATTTTTATAGCACTTACATTTGTTTATATATGGGCTTTTTCAGGAGTACCGCTAGAGGGAATAAAGGAAACGGCGGGAGAAATTACAAAAGCAATTATGACAGGGATATTGACTCCAGACTGGTCGTATGTATCTTTGCCAGATGGTGAAGATTTATTACATGGATTAATTGATACGTTGGCAATTGCGATATTAGGTACATTTATTTCTGCATTTTTATCTGTTCCGTTTGCTTTTTGGGCGGCAACGAATATGAGTAGTGGAAAATTAACTTCAGGATTTGGGAAATTTGTACTTAGTTTTGTTCGTACGTTTCCTGAATTAGTTATGGCTCTTTTATTTATAAAAGCTGTTGGTCCAGGCTCTTTTGCAGGAGTATTAGCCTTAGGATTGCATTCTATTGGAATGTTAGGAAAACTATATTCAGAAGGAATTGAAAACATAGATAAAGGACCGACGGAAGCATTACTAGCAACAGGAGCAAATCGTTTTCAAATACTTTGGTATGCGGTGTTACCGCAAGTGTTACCAGATTTTCTATCGTATACGTTATACAGATTTGAAATTAATGTACGATCCGCTGCGATTTTAGGAGTTATCGGAGCAGGAGGGATTGGTACACCTTTAATTTTTGCGCTGAGTTCACGGAATTGGTCTCGTGTTGGTATTATTTTATTAGGTATTATTTTAATGGTAATTATAATTGATTTGATTTCAAGCTCGATTCGGAAACGGATTGTTTAACTTATTTGAAAAGCATCGAAGTTAGATGCTTTTTTATGTTTTTAAAAACTTATTTAAAAAAGTAAGTATAGAAGAAATTTGTATAAATATACAGATAATTCCCTTTCTTTTTAAAATAAAAATAATGAAAAAGTATGTCATATTGAATGCCCATACATTCCCGGAAACATTGATTTTTTTATAAAAAATCAAAAAAATATCAACATATTTGTCGATACATGTTGTATAATCTTGCGTGGGAAGCTATCATATAAATGTATAAAACGTTTACTAATATAAGCGAAGGGAAGAATAGCATGTCACATTCAATCGAACAACTTTCTATCAACACGATTCGCACATTATCCATCGATGCGATTGAAAAAGCAAACTCTGGTCACCCAGGAATGCCAATGGGTGCAGCACCAATGGCTTATACATTATGGACTCAATTTATGAAACACAATCCAAATAACCCAACGTGGTTTAACCGTGATCGTTTCGTATTATCTGCAGGTCATGGTTCAATGTTATTATACAGCCTACTTCACCTATCTGGTTATGATGTAACAATGGATGACTTAAAGAACTTCCGTCAATGGGGAAGCAAAACTCCAGGACATCCTGAGTATGGTCATACAGCTGGTGTAGATGCAACGACTGGTCCACTTGGACAAGGTATTGCAACTGCTGTAGGTATGGCAATGGCTGAAAGACATTTAGCTGCTAAATATAACCGTGATGCGTATAATGTAGTAGATCATTATACATATGCTATTTGTGGTGATGGAGATTTAATGGAGGGCGTTTCTGCTGAAGCATCTTCATTAGCTGCTCATTTACAATTAGGTCGTCTTGTTGTGCTTTACGATTCAAACGATATTTCATTAGATGGCGATTTAAATCGTTCATTCTCTGAAAGTGTAGAAGATCGTTACAAAGCATACGGATGGCAAGTAATCCGTGTTGAGGATGGAAACGATATTGAAGCAATCGCGAAAGCAATTGAAGAAGCGAAAGCTGACGAAAAACGCCCAACGCTAATTGAAGTAAGAACGACAATTGGTTTCGGTTCTCCAAACAAATCAGGAAAATCAGCTTCACATGGTTCTCCACTTGGTGTAGAAGAAACAAAATTAACGAAAGAAGCATATGCTTGGACTGCTGAGCAAGACTTCCACGTAGCAGAAGAAGTATATGACAACTTCCGTAAAACAGTACAAGATGTTGGTGAAACTGCGCAAGCTGAGTGGAACACGATGCTAGGTGAATATGCACAAGCATACCCAGAATTAGCAAACGAATTCCAAGCAGCAATGAACGGTCAACTTCCAGAAGGTTGGGAGCAAAACTTACCAACTTATGAATTAGGATCAAAAGCAGCAACTCGTAATTCTTCTGGTGCTGTAATTAATGCAATTGCAGAGTCTGTACCATCATTCTTCGGTGGATCTGCTGACCTTGCTGGTTCTAACAAAACATACATGAATAACGAAAAAGACTTTACAAGAGATGATTACAGCGGTAAAAACATTTGGTACGGTGTACGTGAGTTCGCAATGGGTGCAGCAATGAACGGTATTGCACTACATGGTGGTTTAAAAACTTACGGTGGTACGTTCTTCGTATTCTCTGATTACTTACGTCCAGCAATTCGCCTTGCAGCATTAATGCAATTGCCAGTAACGTATGTATTCACACATGACAGTATCGCTGTTGGTGAAGATGGTCCAACACATGAACCAATCGAGCAATTAGCAGCGCTTCGTGCAATGCCAAACGTTTCTGTTATCCGTCCTGCTGATGGTAACGAATCTGTTGCAGCTTGGAGACTAGCTTTAGAATCTACAAACAAACCAACTGCTTTAGTATTAACTCGTCAAGACCTTCCAACATTAGAAGGTGCAAAAGATGATACGTATGAAAAAGTAGCAAAAGGTGCATATGTAGTTTCTGCAAGCAAGAAAGAAACGGCTGACGTAATCTTACTTGCAACTGGATCTGAAGTAAGCCTAGCTGTTGAAGCTCAAAAAGCATTAGCAGTAGACGGCGTTGACGCAGCTGTTGTCAGCATGCCATCTATGGATCGCTTCGAAGCTCAAACTGCAGAGTACAAAGAATCTGTATTACCAAAAGCAGTAACAAAACGTTTCGCAATCGAAATGGGTGCTACATTCGGATGGCACCGTTACGTAGGTCTTGAAGGAGATGTGTTAGGTATCGATACATTCGGTGCTTCTGCTCCTGGTGAGAAGATTATGGAAGAGTATGGATTTACTGTAGAGAACGTTGTTCGTAAAGTAAAAGAAATGCTTTAATCATTTCAGAAAAATCTCTCCGGCATGGAGAGGTTTTTCTATGTAAATGAGTTTTTTCGACAGAAAAAGTTTTTTATCTCTCCGCAGTCAGACAATCATTGCAAATTTTCTTATATATAATGAAGAGAAAAGGTTGTCCAGATTGGGAGTGGAAAAATGAAAACGTATGAATTGTATTTAATTCAAGAGGATATTGCGAAAGCTTATTTTGGTCGTGAATATTTGTTTTTTGATTTATTTGCTCGATTTTCAGAATCTGGGTCCCTTTCGGAGAAAAAAGTGTTATATAAGCAAATGATGTATATAACGATGCCATTGCAAGTAATGAAAATTCATCATAAATTAGAACAAGCTTTGCGCGTTCTTGGTAAATATGATAGAACACATCATACACATACACTTTATACGGGAGCGGAGTACGGCGAAATAATGGTGAAACCGCACTATATTCGTATGAATACCTCTGGAAATGTCTCTATGGAAACGACGTTCTTTGAGGTGTTAAGAAAGTGTGAATTAACATTTTTAGCTATGGATTATGAAAATACAAAGTACGGATGGCTGAATCCTCTAAAACAAGTACGAACATATGTGTAAAAAATGTCGAATTGTATCTTGTCTTATTGAAAAGGTTTTAGTACACTGTAAGGTAGACAACATGAAGGAGGAAAATATATGCCAATTTGGTTAGGTATTCTAGTGGGCGTAGTAGCACTAGTAGCAGGCGTGGCGTTAGGATTTTTCATTGCCCGCAAATACATGATGAATTACTTACAAAAAAATCCACCAATTAACGAACAAATGTTAAAAATGATGATGATGCAAATGGGACAAAAACCTTCCCAAAAGAAAATCAATCAAATGATGAGCGCAATGAACAAGCAACAAATGAAATAAGCGCTAAAAGACACTCGCTAAGAGTGTCTTTCTTTTTGTTAGTTATAGTTTTTAAAACTTTTAAAAATTCTGTATTTTTGGTAAACTGAAAACATCGCTCATTTTAAGGGAGGAGGAAAAAAATGAAAGTGTTTATGAATTTAGCGTGGTTTTTTAAACAAGAAAAACGAGCGTACATAACTGGAATTATTTTATTGTTTGGCGTTGCACTTTTAGAACTTGTAGCACCAAAAGTAATTGGAATCGTTGTAGATGAAATTAATGATGGAACATTGACGACCGATAAGTTACTAAAATGGGTTGTACTATTAGTAATTGTAGGTATTACGATGTACATATTACGTTACATATGGCGTATTATGATTTTCGGGTCTTCATTAAAATTAGCTCGCCAATTACGAAAAAATTTGTATGAACATTTTACAAAGATGAGTCCATCTTTCTATCAGTCAAATCGGACAGGTGATTTAATGGCACATGCGACCAATGATATTCAAGCGATCCAGCAAACTGCTGGAGCAGGTGTTTTGACGCTTGTTGACTCATTAGCTGTCGGAGGATGTGTACTCGTAGCGATGGGTTTTACAATTAGTTGGAAGTTAACATTATTAAGTTTAATTCCAATGCCGATTGTAGCTATTTCGACAAATTATTATGGAACTTTATTACATAAAAGGTTTCATAAAGCACAGCAATCGTTTTCGGAAATCAATGATAAAGTGCAAGAGAGTATGAGTGGAATGAAAGTGATTCGCTCGCTTGGACAAGAGAAAGAAGATTTACAGGCGTTTCGAAGAAAATCAGAAGATGTTGTACATAAAAATGTGTTAGTTGCACGTATTGATTCGTTATTTGATCCGACAATCTCTCTTATCGTTGGATTTTCTTTTTTAATCGCAGTATGTTACGGATCGGTATTAGTTGTAAGAGGTGAATTAACAGTAGGTGATCTCGTTACATTTACGACATATTTAGGTACCCTCGTTTGGCCAATGTTAGCGTTTGGATGGTTATTCAATATTATGGAGCGTGGGCGTGCTTCATATGACCGTGTAGAAAAAATTCTTTCACAAAAATCAGATGTAGTAAATAGCGAAAATGCTGTACATACAATAGCGAGCGGTAATGTTTCGTTTGCCGTTGATTCATTTTCGTATAAGAAAAATGAATTGTTACATTTAAACGATATTCACTTTGATTTGAAGAAGGGCGAAACGCTAGGAGTTGTAGGACGTACAGGCGCAGGGAAAACGACTTTATTAAAATGTTTAATCCGTGAGTATGATCATTTTAATGGTGAATTAAAAATTGGGGAGCGAGATATTCGAGATATAACACTTCATGGTGTCCGTTCTGCCATTTCATACGTGCCGCAAGATCATTTTTTATTTTCAGCAAGTATTGGCGAGAATATTGCCTTTGGAAAGGCGGATGCTACATATAATGAAATTACCCAAGCAGCAGAGATTGCTTGTATTCATAATGACATCCTCCAATTTTCAGAAGGATATGAAACAGTAGTAGGGGAAAGAGGTGTTTCGTTATCTGGTGGTCAAAAACAGCGAATCTCTATTGCTCGTGCTTTATTAACAAATGCTGAAATTTTAATTTTGGATGATTGTTTATCAGCGGTAGATGCAAAAACAGAAGAGACGATTTTAAGTGCCTTAAAGAGGGAGAGAGCAGGGAAAACGACGATTATTACTGCACACCGATTAAGTGCAATTCAGCATGCCAATCTTATTCTTGTTGTTGATGAAGGTAGAATTGTACAAAGAGGTACACATGAGGAATTAATGAAGGAAAACGGCTGGTATAAGGAAATGTATGAAAGCCAGCAATTAGAAGCTTTAGTCGAGAAAGGAGGCGTATGATGGTAGAGAAGAAGCGAAGTGATTTAAGTAGATTGCTTTCCTATATGAAGCCATATAAAGGGTTACTATCTTTAGCATTTATCTTTTTAGTTGGTGCGACAGTAACGGAAATGATGGGTCCTTTTTTAATTAAACAATTCCTCGATGAACACCTAGTACCGCGGGATTTTGAACGATCAGCGCTCGTTACTTTATTTGTAATTTACATAGTTGCTCATTTATTAAAAGTACTATTTACGTATTTAAATCTATTGTACTTTCAGAACATTGCTTTTAAGATTGTTCAAGATATGCGAGTTGAAGTATATGAACATGTTCAAAAGCTGTCATTAAGTTTCTTTGATCGTACGCCGATTGGTACACTTGTATCGCGTATAACAAATGATACGGAAGCGATTAAAGATTTTTATGTCAGTGTATTATCAACATTTGTAAAAAATGTAGTCTTTTTAGTAGGTATTTTAGTAGCGATGTTTTTATTAGATGTAAAATTAGCGCTATTTTCTCTCGTATTAATTCCGATAATGTTTGCGATTATGGTATTATATCGCCGGAAAAGTGCAGCTTTTTATTTAGAAGTACGTAATCAACTAAGCGTGTTAAATGCAAAGTTGAACGAGTCCATACAAGGAATGAATATTGTTCAAGTGTTCAGACAAGAAAAACGTATGAGAAAAGAGTTTGAAGAAGTGAATAATAAACATTATAGTGCAGGGCGACGTACTTTGAAGTTAGACGCATTACTTTTACGACCAGCTACGGATTTAGTACATATTGTAGCTATTGCGTTAGTACTAGGTTTATTTGGGATTGATGCTTTAAAGAGCCCTGTTGAAGTAGGAGTTTTATATGCTTTTGTTAACTATATACATCGTTTCTTCCAACCTGTAAATGAGATGATGATGAAATTGTCCTTCTTCCAACAGGCACTTGTTTCGTCATCACGTGTATTTCATTTAATGGACGAGAAAGATTTAGCACCGGTTCAAAAAGGCAATGAGAATCCTCAAATCGTGGATGGAGATATTGAATTTAAAAATGTTACTTTTTCATATGATGGAAAGCGTGACGTTTTAAAAAATGTATCATTTCACGTGAAACAAGGGCAAACGGTTGCTTTTGTTGGGCATACTGGTAGCGGAAAAAGTACGATTATGAATTTGTTAATGCGATTTTATAATATTAAGTCAGGAAATATTGTAATAGACGGTGTAGATTTAGAAAAATTTGAAGAACGAGAAATTAGAAAGAAAATAGGACTCGTATTGCAAGATGCATTTTTATTTGCTGGAAATGTAAAGCAAAATATTCGTATGTATAATGAAGAAATTACGGATGAAGAAGTAAAAGAAGCTGCTCGATTTGTGCAAGCGAATACGTTTATTGAAAAGTTACCAAAACAGTATGAAACAGAAGTAGTAGAAAGAGGTGCAGCATTTTCAAGCGGTCAACGACAATTAATTGCTTTTGCTAGAACGATAGCAACGAATCCGAAAGTATTAGTATTAGATGAAGCAACAGCTAATATCGATACAGAAACAGAAGAGGCTATTCAAACAGCGTTGCAACAAATGCGAAAAGGTAGAACGATGATAGCCATTGCGCATAGGTTATCTACAATTCAAGATGCGGATCAAATTTTTGTGATGCATGATGGAGAGATAGTAGAGAGAGGGACACATCAAGAATTATTAAGTGAGCAAGGTTTGTATTATAATATGTATTTGCTACAAAATAAAGTGAGTTTGCAAAAGGCCTTGTAATACAAGGTCTTTTTTATTTTGTATACAAAATATGTTTACTCTTTGTTTCTATAGCATAAATGTCGTGTCCTCTTATGAAACTTGTACATATTGTATGTATACGAAGTAAAAAAATGATAGGAGATTTTATATGCAAAACAGATCAAGTTCAAATGTTACGTTTATTGATGTGTCTCATTGGGAAGGGAATATTGATTGGAATGCAGTGAAGGCATCTGGAATTCCAGCAGCGTATGCAAAAGCGACAGAAGGTGTAAACTACATTGATCCTACTTTTACTAAGAATGTACAAGCAGCACGAAATGCGAATGTATTAATTGGTGCATACCATTTTGCACGCCCAGAACAAAATGATGCAATTTCAGAGGCGAAATATTTTGTGAGTATATTACAAAATAACCAGACAGACTTAATGCCAGTTCTGGATTTAGAATCACCAATAGATCCGAGTAACAGTAATTTAACTGGTAACGCTATATCGAATTGGGCAAGAAGCTTCATAAATTATGTGAAACAGGCTACTGGAAAAGATGTAATGTTATATACAGGAGTTTGGTATATTAATGAGTTCGGAATTAGCGGATTAAGTGATATACCGCTTTGGATTGCTAAATACTCGAGTACACCGCCTGCTGATGCTGGTGGATGGACAACGTGGACAGCGTGGCAGTACACAGATTCTGGACAAATTTCAGGCGTAGGAAATTGTGATGTATCAGCTGCAGTTTCATTAGAAGCTTTAAAAGGGAATGGAGCAAGTGGTGGAGGTAATGTTTCCCCGCCTAATAATGCAACTCCAGTGTACGGGGTTGCTATAATTAATGGAGATAATGTGAATTTGAGAAGTGGACCATCTTTGCAGTCTAGTGTAATTCGCCAATTGAATCGTGGCGAAACATATGAAGTTTGGGGAGAACAAGATGGATGGCTTTGTTTAGGGACAAATCAGTGGGTATATAATGATCCGAGTTATATTCAGTATAAACATTATGTGGCGACTATTACTGGTGATAATGTAAATTTGCGTGATGCTCCATCATTAAATGGAAATGTTATAAGACAGTTACATCATGGTGAATCGTATCGAGTATGGAGTAAGCAAGATGGATGGCTTTGCTTAGGGACAAATCAATGGATATACTATGATCCAAGTTATATTCAGTATGGTGTACAATAGAGTGAAAATAAAAGGTGCCCCGTCAGAGGTGCCTTTTATTAAAAATATACAACTTTTACAAAGTCTATATCGAAACCATAGTATACTATAATAGATATATTTATAAAAAATAATCGAAAATGAAATAAAGGGGTAAAAATATGAATTATGTGCTAATAGGTGCGGTTTTAATATTATTAGCTGTAGTATTTGTGCTGTTTTATAAAAATAAACAGTTAGAATCAGAGAGTCAGCAAGTAGAATTTGAAAAGAAACAAGCAATTGAAACGTATGAAAACGAAATTGCAGCTACGGTGATAGAGCATAAAGAACAACAAAATAATTTAAAAAATATGGAACAGAAAAAATACAATGATTTACAAGTAAGTGCAAATAGAGAAATTGAAAATATGCGTATGATGAAGAATCAATTAGCTATGCAACATAGTAAAGAACGTGGTGAAATACAAAATAAACATAATAACGAAATACATATGTTTCAAAAATTAATTGCAAATTTACGAGAATATACTAAAAACGGCGCTGAAATGAATACGTACGAAACATTACATTATATGAAGCGAGGATTCATAGAGCAAGGCATCATATTAGATGCTGAAATTGAAATCATGCCGAATGTTTTTATTAAAAATAATAGTGAAATAAACGATAATCGAATCCATCATCTCATTTTGTGCAAAACTGGTATTTATCTACTTGAGACGAAAGAATGGGAAGAGAAATTAATTCATGGTTTAACGAAAGAAAATGCTGGTATATATTCATTTATGATTGATGAAATGGGTAAGTATCAACAAGAACTTGAAAAAGAAGAGACATTTGAATATATAGTAGGTAAAGATTCGGCAACTATACAAGTGAAAAATGAAGGGAATCCAGTATATAAGGCGAAGAAACTATCTCAAATTTTATACAATTGTTTGAAAGAAATGCAGGCTAATAGTATAAAAGAAAAGGTAAAACCAGTTGTATATTTTTATAATGAAAATGGAAAAGAAATAATAGATCTTTCAAGTGAGGAAACACCTAGATTAAAAGATCGGG
Source organism: Bacillus cereus group sp. Bce041 (assembly GCF_052646455.1). NCBI lineage: Bacteria > Bacillati > Bacillota > Bacilli > Caryophanales > Bacillaceae > Bacillus > Bacillus cereus group sp. Bce041. The sequence continues at coordinate 143,615 of NZ_JBQXON010000011.1, read as the reverse complement.
AGCAAATTGTAACGTTCTTCAGAAATGAAATCTTAGCAGGAAAAATAGTATATACAGTGCAAGAATTAGAACAGATTCGAGAAATGATTAGCCGGATGAATTATATAGTGAGTTAAAAGGGGAGATCTTTCTGAACGCTATGCTACGTGGCATTTTGTATGTCTATTTTTGTTTGTATATAGTAATGTACATTGTATTTATATTCGTCATTGATATGGTCCATATACCCTTAAGTGTAAGGAGCATTTTTGTAGTATTCATACCATTTGTTTTATTAGTCATGATTCAAAGGGCTATTTTATATGTTTCTAAAAATCGTAATGAAGAAAAGAAGCAAATGTTGGGGGGTTAATAGTAGCACTCATACCATTAATAGTGTGCACTGTACAACTAAGTGTAAATGAATATACATCAAAGTTTAATCAAAATAGATGGTTAAATCATGCAGATAAGCGGGTACATATGGTAGATGATCTATTACAAAAATATAAATTAATAGGGAAATCAAATGAAGAAATTACACAATTGTTAGGAGCCCCAACGGAAACGAGAAGTGGGGGAGAAGGAGTTATCACTTTGTATTATCTTGGGACTGAACGTGGCTTTATCCCAATAGATAGCGAACAGCTTATTTTACAATTTGATAGAGATGGTAAAGTCATGGAATATACGGTGCATAAAGATTAAAGAAACGTGGAGGGAAGCTATATGTTATAGCTTCTTTTTTATTTTTCAATATGTCAAGGAAGGGGGAGAAGGTTTTTGAGTGGAATAAGGAATGAAAGCGGAGGTGATGCATATATATAGATGCATTGGGCGATTATTCGCCCGATTGGTGAGGGTTAATAATCAATAAGTACGGACCAAAACCCCACTGATGAAAGTTTCACTTTATCATATTGTATAAATGAAAAGGAGGTAAGACGGTGAAAGCAATCCCGACTGATGTCCTGAGTAAAGAATTGATGGAAAGAGAAGGAGTTATATCTATTACAGTAAAGGAATTTGAAAAAATAGAAGTAGCTGGAGTAGTAGTAGCTGGTCCAGCGGTTATTTTGATTAATCAAGATTAAGTACATACAAATAAAAAGCATCCATCTAGGATGCTTTTTATTTGTATGTAAGGATAAATATGATGGATAATTGTGTTACTGGAGGGAAAGTCTGTGGCAATTATTATAACAATGTTAGTAATGGGTATTTTATTAGGATTTGTTGGAGCTGGAGGAGCTGGGTTTATTATCGCGATACTCACTTTAGTATTTCATATTCCTATTCATGTTGCTCTTGCAACATCTTTAACTGCAATGGCGTTTACGACATTATCAGGTGTTGTCAGTCATTACCGTGAAGGTAATGTAGCACTTATTATAGGCGGGATTGTTGGGGGATTTGGCGCAATTGGCTCTTATATTGGTTCTAAATTTGGTTCACTTATACCAGCACATCTTCTTCATTGGTTTACAGCTGGGATGTTATTTTTATCGGCAATTTTTATGTTTATTAAATTAATTATGTTCCAAAACAAAGAACAGTCATCTTTATATAAGCATAAAGAGTTTTCCATGAACTACTTGTTGAAATGTATATGCCTTGGATTAGTTACTGGAATGATGGCTGGTTCATTTGGGATTGGTTCTGCACCGTTTATTCAGCTTGGATTAATGGTTCTATTGGGATTAACGATTCAGCAATCTGTAGGGACAACAATGCTTGTTATATTACCGATTGCAATTGGAGGCGGTCTAGGATATAGTTCGGAAGGATATTTAGATTATATATTGTTATTGCAAGTATTAATTGGGACCATGTTAGGGGCATATATTGGCGCGAAGTTTACAAATTATGCACCGCGAATGCTTTTGAGGTTTTCGATGATTATGACACCGGTTTTAGCTGGATGTATGCTATTGATGGAGTAAGGTGAAATTATAATAAGTAGGGGGTTACTGCTTACAAATAGCGGGATAAAATTAATATAGCAAACTATTAATATATTTTACGAATGAATTATGTAGGTAATTCATATTTCCCATATAAAAGGATTTGTTTTAATATTATGAGTGTAAAGTTCGAGTATTCGAAGTACTACTTGAATTATATCCCTATCCCTTTTCTAAAAATGCGAACAAGTTTTGCCCTATTCTATTCAATAGTTAATTGCATAGAAATATATTGTTCGATGACCATTATGGAACGTACATAATGGGAAAATCCCGATCCTTAAAGAGGATGCCCCTAATCTTCATGTGAAAATATGATCGGATAAGAAAGCTGACCAATTTATGGTCGGCTTTCTTTTTGTTCAAAAACAATTTTTTCTTTAATTTCTGTTTGTAATAATACAGTTTTTCCGAAGCGACGTTTGCATTCCGCACGCACTTTTTCAATGGCTAGTAGCTGAGTAGTCGCGGGAACTGTGACAATAGCTTGGCGAGCCTTTCGATTTTCTTCACAAAAGACACATTCCACAACATAATTAGAAATCATATTTTCATCCTTCCAGTTTTAATTTCTAAAAAAGGATTGTCTATGAAGTTGATATAATTTTTCGTCATTGTTTTATTATTTTCCTCTTTTTTTCAAGGGGAAAATAAAAAAGAGGGCGAATTTTAGTAGGGGAGGGATGTTTATGGAGAGATGGATAGGTAGTGCAGCGGTATGTGTAAATGAAAGAAATGAAGTTTTAATGGTACTGCAGGGCAAAGAGGGAGAAGAAAAAAGATGGTCTGTCCCAAGTGGAGGACTTGAAAAGGGAGAGACACTAGAAGAATGTTGTATCAGGGAAGTTTGGGAAGAAACAGGTTACAATGTGGAAGTGGTAAATAAAATATATGAAAAAGAGGGTATTACATACGGTGTTCCAGTGTATGTCCATTATTATTTTGTTAAACAAATAGGCGGTAATATGAAAATCCAAGATCCTGATGAGTTAATACATGAAATTGCTTGGAAAGGGATACATGAAATTGAACAATTGTGTTTAGCTTTTCCAGAGGATTATGAATTGCTGTGCCAATATATAGATAAAGAAGCAAGTATGTAAATACTTGCTTCTTTAATGTATCCAAGACAAGAAAAGCGGAACGATAACTAAACTAGCGCCTGCTGTTAAAAGCATGGATAAACTTGCAATTGTTCCTTCCACAGGACCGATTTCGAATGCTTTTGATGTACCGGTTCCATTTGCGCTCGTTCCTAACATAATACCTTTTGCGATTGCTGTTTTAATGCGGCAAATGCGTATGAGAGAAGGACCGAGCAATGCTCCTGTTAAGGCAGTTAAAACGACAAATACAGCAGTTAATTGTGACATACCACCAATCATTTCTGAAATAGCCATTGCGATTGGTGTTGTTACGATATGTGGCGCTAAACTATGTTCTAGTGATGAATCAATTTGAAAATAATTTGCTAGTAGTGCTGAAGTAATGACTGATAAAAACGAACCGACAATGACATTAAGTAAGATAGCCATTCCATGTTTCTTTAATAAATCAAAATATTTATAGATTGGCCATGCAAAAGCAACTGTTGCGGGCTTTAATAATTCAGTTAACCAGTGACCACCAGATTCATATGTTTCATAAGGTGTATCTAATCCGAGCAATAAAGCAATTAAAATAATGGGACAGACGAGAAGAGGAGAAAGTAGACTCCAATTCCAACGTTGATACATTTTTTTTGATATCCAATATGTGAATAGTGTTAATAGTAAACAAAGAAATCCGATCATTGCGTTGATCCTTTCCGCTTTAGTAGCAATTCTGTTAAAAGTCCTGTAACTAAGGTAACGCAAAGAGTGCTAATCATAATAATTAAAATGAGATCGATTCCATATTGTGTTAGTGTATCTCTGTAACGTATGACAGCGACTGCAGAAGGGATGAAAAATAAAATAAGTTCTTTTAATAAAAAATCTGCTCCGTCCTGTATCCATTCTTTCTTAACTAGGTTAAATTTTAACGAAATTAATAATAAAAAAATACCGATTATACTTCCTGGAACTGGGAGGTGTGCCTGTTTTGCAATCCATTCACCTGTCCAAGCGAAACAAAATAGTAACAAAATTTGTCCGCTTAACTTCCACCATTTCATACAGTAACCACCTCTTTCTTTTTTTACATAAAAATTGTAAAAAAGAATTAACAATTTCTACTATACGTTCATTCAAAATATTTGTCTAATATATAAATTATATGTTATTAATATATTAGACATATTAATCGAAAGTGAAAAGGGTGTCCAAAAATGGAATTACGGCATTTGCAATATTTTGTTGTTGTGGCAGAAGAGTTACACTTTGGACGGGCAGCTGCTCGTTTACAAATGACACAACCACCACTTAGTCAACAAATACAGCAATTAGAAAAAGAAATGGGAGTTACATTATTTTCAAGAACGAAAAGAAAGGTTGAACTAACAGAAGCAGGAGAAATGTTTTTAAAAGAAGTAAAAAAAGCGTTTGAACAAATTGAAAAAGCAGTAGAAGTTGCACAAAGTGCGCAAAGGGGAGAAGTAGGATCACTTTCAATTGGTTTTGTAGGTGCGGCGATATATGATATTTTACCATCAATTGTTAGGGAATATAGAAAGAAATTTCCGAGAGTGTCTGTTGCATTACATGAATTGTCAACACCAGATCAAGTTCATGCACTTCATGATAACCGTATTGATATTGGCTTTTTACGTCCACCAATTCCAACACAATTATTAGAATTAGAGCCAATTCAAAGGTTATCTTGTACCTTATGTTTACCAAAGGCACATCCACTTGCAGAGAAAGATGAAATACATATAGAAGATTTACGAGATGAGCCGTTTGTATTTATTACGAGACCAGTATGGCCAGCTTTGTATGATACAATTTTATCTCTTTGCAGAGAAGTTGGATTTAGTCCACGTATTGTACAAGAAGCAACAGAGTATCAAACAGTTATGGGGCTTGTAGCGGCAGGGATTGGAATTACAGTAATACCCGTATCGGCAAATAAGTTATATAAAACAGAAGTTGTATATAAAGAATTATATGATTCTAATTTTGTGGCAGAAATGTCAGTGGCTTACAAAAAAATGAATAGTAATCCAGAGTTGCTAGAGTTTTTAAAAATTGCAAGAGAGAAGAAAAGAATAGAAGTAGAAGATGAGTAATAGTAGTAACAGAAAATGAAGTTAATTCAGATTTATAAAAGTACACCTTGTTAAACAATAAAGCGGAAATGCAACTTAAGTTGCATTTCCGCTTTATTGTTCTTTTTTTAGCTCGATACTAAATAGATAAACGTGTTCATTTTCTTTTAAGAGTAAATCAATACCTTTGTCTTCGTCAATTGTAGGGACGCTTACAGTTTCTTTACTTGTTTGGATTACAGCAGCTAAAATTGTTTTTTGATTGTATTTTAAATTTTTTATAGATTGGATTGTAGTAGTTGCGGAGCTATTTACGCTTGGTGGTGCTTCTTCATGAACAAGCGTTGAAGCACCTTCAATATTCATATACCACTGCCTTTTTTCTTGTATATCTTTATCGAATTGGAAATGTGGTGGTAAAAAAGAAAGCTTTACTTTCTTTTTTGAAAAATGTGAGGTAGCTATATTAGCAATTTCTTTTGTTTTTTTACCATTGTTATAATAATCAATTGTAGCATTTATTTCATCTTTATCATTTTTAAGCGTAACGTTATAAAACATGCTATTTCCTTCTTGAAAAGGAGTCATTTGTAAAATAGAAGCTTGCTCTTTTGTTAATTTGTATGGCTCAACAATGGCAACTTCATTGTTTTTTATTTTGCTACAACTTGTGAGTAATAATAAAAACAAGATTGATAGTAATTTTATACGCATGCAATCTCCTCCTTTTTACAATTATATTCTAAATGTGATTTTTTATCATTTCGTTTTCTAGGACTAAAGACTTAGAAGAAATTCCGATTGTAGTGCGATGTTTAAAATGTCATATTTTTATACACTAGTAGTATAGAATGCGTATGTAATAAGGTAGGGGAAGAATTTTATGTCTTTATATCGGTTAGCGAGAAAAAATATTAGAACATTTGCTACCAAAAGGATGAAGCAATTTATGTGGATTGCTATGAGTATTATGATTTTGTTTTTTATGATATCGTTACAATTTAATGAAGGAGCTATTTTGAAAGTAGGGGATGCATTTGTATTTCAAATGTATTTTTACACACTGTTTATTGTACTAATTTTCATATGTATTTTTACTACATATAAAATGATGTACTCCCTTTTGCTAGTGAGGAGAGAGGAGTTTACATCTTATGTAGCAGAAAATATAAAAAGAAAAGAAGTACTATGTTTATTATGTCAGGAGCAATTATTCATTTATGGAGCAGCGTTTGTTTTTGGATTAGTTAATGGGATGTTATTTTTAAAATTATTTACGATTATCTTTATAAGAATAGCAGGAATACAAGGGATAAATAGTGCACCGATTACAATATATGCAATAGTAGTAGTGAGTATAATTATGATTGTTATCCTTCTATTATCGATGGTGCAATGTTTTCGATTTGTTCAAAGTTTACAAGATAAAAATTCGTTGCATTTCAAGAAAAAGGCATGAGAAATCATGCCTTTTTCCATTTTACACATAAAAATAATCATGTTACAGTGAAAAGACCTGACAAAGAATGGGAAGGAAAGGTTGTATAGAATGACAAATGAACAATCAATTGTAAAAGTCGATCGGTTAACGAAGCGAATCGGATCAAAGACACTTGTACAAAATATTAGTTTTGAAGTGAAAAAAGGCGAGGTTGTCGGTTTACTCGGACCAAACGGTGCTGGAAAAACGACTTTAATGAGAATGATGGTTGGTATGATCCGTATGACAGAAGGTGAAGTATGGATTGATGGTCAATCTGTGAAACAGCAATTCGAAAAAACAGCTGCGAAAATTGGAGCGGTAATTGAGACACCTGAATTTTATCCTTTTTTGAGCGGCTATGAAAATTTAACATATTTCGGACGAATGAATGGTAATGTGACCGAAGAACGTATCGATGAAGTAGTGAAATTGTTAGGGATGGGACAAGTAATTGATCGCAAAGTAAAAGCGTATTCACTCGGCATGAGACAACGTTTAGGAATCGCTCAGGCACTTATTCACGATCCAGACGTGTTGATACTAGATGAACCGACAAATGGATTAGACCCTAGTGGAATACATGAAATGAGAATGTACATAAAAAAAATTGCACATGAACAAGGAAAAGCTGTACTTGTATCAAGTCACTTACTTTCAGAAGTTGAATTAATGTGTGACAGAGTTATCATTATTCAGCACGGGGAATATGTGGCTACGCAAAATATTCAGCATAGCCAAAGCGAAGAGATGGAGACGATCCGTATACGTGTAGATGATGCGAATAAAGCAGCAGAAATATTAGGGCATGATGTTTTAGTAAAAGATAATGAATTACTTATTAATGTAAAAGATGAAGAAATCCCAAATGTTATTCGTACATTGCTTGAGAAAAATATTCAAGTGTATCGTGTATATGAAGAAAGAAAAACGTTAGAAGAGCAATTTTTAGAATTAACAGGGGGAAAAGATATTGTTTAATTTAGTATATAACGAACTGTATAAAATATTTAAGCGGAAGCGAACGATTATTCCATTTGCAGTTATTGCAGTATTAATAATCGGATTAGGATGGGTTACGGTAAAGTATTTTGAACCGGAAACAAAAGGATGGAAAGTAGATTATACAGAACGAACTGTAGAAATTGAGAAAAAGCTTGGCATGAAAAAAGAAGCTATTTTAGCAGAAAAATCAGGGGATGAGCTTGTAAAAGAATACCAGCTTAAGATGAAGCATTTAGATACGGATACAGCACCGGCAAGCAGTTCTCCACTTTCTTTCATGAGAGATACAGGTTTTATCGTATTTCCAATTTTGCTCCCATTTATCCTCGTGTATGCAAGTACAATTTTTGCGAATGAATATAGCTGGGGAACATATAAATTTTTAACGATACGACCAGCGAGTCGCTTTAAAATTTTAACAGCAAAATTTTTAGCAATCGTTATATTTGCAGCTTTATTATTTATATTTAATATGATCTTCTCCGCTTTATGTGGACTTGTTATTTATAAATTCCAACAGCCTGCATGGAGTGAGTTTATTTTCCAAGATGGAAATATAATAAAACAAAACATTTTTGTAGAAGCAAGTAAATATTATGTTTTATCGTGGTTACCAACGGTTGTGTACGCATCGTTTGCATTTATGATTTCTGTGTTAACGAGATCTAGTGGAGGTGCAATTGGTATTTCACTATTCCTTGCTTTATCAGGCAATATTGCGTTATTAGCAGCCACTAGATATAACTGGGCGAAATATTTATTGCCAGCAAACACAGATTTATATAGTATTTCAAAGAACGGAAGTTTTATTGATGGAGTAACATTCCCGTTTGCATCATGTATGTTGCTACTTTATTTGTTCGTATTTTTATGTATTTCATATACTGTGTTTTTAAAACGTGATTTAACTTAATAAGAAAAGCCGTTCAGGGTGCTGAGATGCACTTTGAACGGCTTTTTTTATGAGAATTGTTTAAGTGCTCTTTCGGCTAGTAAAGCAAAGTATTCTGCACTTATAGGCAGTGCCTCTTCATTAATTGTAAAAGCAGGATGATGCCATTCATGTGTACCGCTCGTTCCCATAAAGACGAATGAACCTGGTATTTCCTGTTGGTAAAATGAGAAATCTTCTCCAGCCATTGATAGACTAGGCGAGATGATATTAAGATTCATCTTTGTGGCAACTTGAGTAGATAAGTCTGAAAGAGCTTTATCGTTGTGAACAGCAGGAGGACCTGAATAAAAACGGAATTTCGTTTTTACACCTAATGCATCAGATACACCTTTAATAATACGCTCCATGAGTGCTGGAATCTTTTCACGTGTTTCAGCTTGGAACGTGCGAATCGTTCCTTCTAACGTAGCTTTTTCAGGAATTACGTTCCACGTATTTCCTGCGTGAATATTTGTAACACTAACAACCGCATTATGAGATGAACTTATATTTCGGCTTACAATTGTTTGCAGTGCCATCACAATCTGAGAGGATGCGACAATAGGATCTACGCCAGCATCTGGTACAGCCGCGTGTGTACCAACTCCGTGAATTTCAATTTCAAATCGATCAACTCCAGCCATCAGTGGACCATCTTTAATGCCAATTGTACCTACTGGTAAATCAGGTTTATTATGCATGCCGAAAATCGCTTGCACATTACGTAAATGTCCAGCATCAATAACTTTGCAAGCGCCATTACTACTTTCTTCAGCTGGTTGGAATATGAAGCGAACCGTTCCATTTAGGGAAGATTCTCTTTCTTTTAATAAGAAAGCAGTACCTAAAATGGCAGCTGTATGAAAATCGTGTCCACAAGCATGCATTTTTCCTCGTACTTTAGATGCATAGGACAAATGTGTTTCTTCTTGAATAGGAAGGGCATCAATATCAGCACGAACTGCTACAATTGGCCCGTTTTTATTACCAGACACTTCAGCGATAATTCCTGTTTCTAAATTGGAGTCAATGATAGTAATGTTTTTTTCTTCTAACCAATTTTTTATTGCTTTTGTTGTTTCGAACTCTTCATATGATAGTTCTGGATACTCATGTAAATGTCGACGGATGGAAATAAGTTTTTCTTTTAGTTGATTTGAAATAGATACCATGTAGTATGCCCTCTTTCTTCAGCAAAATATTTATCATAAGTATACAACAATAAAAGAGAGGATTCTCAAATGAAAATCCTCTCTCGTTTATCCCGTATTAATGGGCAGTCCGATTGGTTCAACTAATTAAAGTTTCGCTTTATGCTGCGACTTTTTTATGCGTATGATGTTTACGATAACGTCCACGCATTGCGTATGCAATTTGCGGGATTGCAATCCCGATTAAAATAAGTGATACACCGAACCATTGTGAAGATAGTACAGCCTCTTTTAAAACGAATACGGACATAATTGTTGTAACTGGTAGTTCCGCTGCACCAAGAATAGTTGCTAAGCCAGAACCGATTTTTGGAATACCGATTGTAAAGGCAATAGATGGAATTACGATACTAAATGTTCCTAATCCTAAACCGTATTTCCAAAGACCTTGAGAAATGGCACCATTAAAAATAAATGTTGGTGGGAATACAATCATGACTAAAGTTAAAGCACCAGTCATTAAGAGAACACCGCGCGGTAATGAAGGTACTTCAACAGCAACTTTTCCGCTCACGAAAATGTATGTTGCGAATGTAACAGCAGATAATAAACCTAAAATGATCCCAGTCGTATCGAAAGCACCTGCTGATTGTTCAAGTAAACCACTTGATAAAAATGTCCCTACAAGTAAGAAAATAACAGAAATAACTTTTTCTCTTGAAGGTAATGTTTTTGTTGCGACTGCTTCAATGATAATTCCGACCCAAACAAATTGGAATAAAAGAATAATTGCAATAGAAGCTGGTACAGTTTTTAATGAAGCATAATAAAAAATTCCGGTAAAACTTGCAGATGTTCCTGCAACGAATAAAAGTAATGCTTGCTTTAAAGGAACGCGATGTCTAGAAAATAGAAGTGTAATAGCAAGCAAAATAATCCAACCGAACAAATATTGGCTGCCAATTACCTCTCCAAGTGAAAATCCTTCTGCATATGCAAGCTTAACAAAAATAGCTAAAATTCCATAACTACACGCTCCTAATAAAACTAAAAGAGAATAACGAAGCATGAAAAATTCCTCCCATCTATATGAAGTTGTTCCGTATCGAAAATATATAACTAGAGGGAAGTATACAAAATTAGAAATAAAGGGTCAAATGAAAGAAAAGTATGACATTTTATAGAATAATAATAAAAGTATGATATTTATGCATAATCTTGAAATTATTAATAGTAGAAGTATTATAAAATCAACTTTGCATTGTATAGAGCCAGCATTTGAAAAAAATATTTTTTAAACCAATATGTATATAGACGTACTAGTAACGTGCTAATTATTTGAGAAACTATGTTACCTTTGTTATGGTAATGACAATTAAAGGAGTTTTCATAATCCATTTGAGTTTTTTCTATATAATAGAAGGAAATGAAAACGTTTTATTAGAAACTGTGAGGAAGTACGGTTTTTCTTATTGCCACGTTGTAAAAGTGATTTCACGAATTGTTCATAGTATTTTTATGTGTTTTTGTTACAATATTTAGGGAGAGGAGTGGAATGATGCAAGATATTAGTATTTTTTTAGCGTTTGGCGCCGGGTTCTTATCATTTATTTCCCCATGTTGCTTACCGCTTTATCCGGCATTTTTATCGTACATAACAGGTATGTCGGTTTCTGAATTGAAAGAAGAAAATGCAATGCTTCGCAAAAGAAGTATGATACATACAGCGTTTTTCTTACTTGGATTTTCAATTATATTTATTGCAATTGGATTTGGTACAAGTTTTATTGGAGGAATCTTTACTGACTATAAAGATTTAATCAGACAGTTAGGTGGTATATTTATCATCGTGTTCGGCTTAATTATTGTCGGGGTGTTTAAGCCGAAATTTTTAATGCAAGACCGTAAATTTACATTTAAAAATCGTCCAAGTGGCTATTTTGGATCAGTACTAATTGGATTAGCCTTTGCAGCAGGGTGGACGCCATGTACCGGACCAATTCTAGTGTCCGTAATTGGATTAGCAGCAACAAACCCAGAATCAGCAATGATTTACATGATTGCTTACATACTTGGATTTGCTATCCCGTTTTTCGTACTGTCATTCTTTATTACGAAAATGTCTTGGATTAAAAGAAATAGTATGGCCTTCATGAAAGTCGGAGGATATATTATGATTGTTATGGGGGTCTTCCTATACTTTAACTGGATGACGAAAATTATCGTATATTTCTCAAGTTTATTTGGTGGTTTTACCGGTTTTTAGTATTATTCTGCGAAAATGTTGGAAATACTAACGGAAAAGCATATAATGAAAGTATATTTTGCATATAGCCACAAAAAAGGATGAGAAAATATGAACATAGTTCTTTTATCAAGTATCGTTGCTGTTTGTATGGCTGTCGGTGCGATGTTTATTCGTTTAAAAGCAGCTAAGAAACCTGCAACATTGAAAAAAATTATACTTCCGCCATTTTTTATGAGCACGGGAGCATTGATGTATGTTTTTCCTGAATTTCGATTAACTCCAGCGGAAATGTTAGAAGCAATTGGCGTCGGTTTGTTTTTCTCTATTTTTCTTATTAAAACATCTAAATTTGAAATTAGAGGACAAGAGATTTATTTGAAGCGTTCAAAAGCCTTTGTTTTTATATTAATTGGATTACTTGTCGTGCGGATTGTATTTAAAACATACTTAAGCCAATCTCTTGATTTAGGACAACTTAGTGGCATGTTCTTCTTACTGGCGTTCGCGATGATTGTGTCATGGAGAATTGCCATGTACCGTTCCTTTACGAAATTACAAAAGGAAATGGAAAAAGAAGATGGTTTTTATAATGAAAAAGATATGAAGCTAACTTAAAAACTGTATATGTACCAAATAAAAAGACAGCGTCAAAGGCGCTGTCTTTTTTATCGAAAATAATATGAAGTTACTTTGCGAGTAAAGATCGATAGTTAGAATAATCAATCTTTTTTTCTTGTAGTTTTTTAATTAAAAATTTATGATCACGCTTTGGTGTGGCAATGATATATCCTTTAATAATTAAGTCTTGTGTAATTTGAGAGGCATTTTCTTGTAATGCAAGTTCCCCGATTTTTCCAGCAATCTTTGATTTTGCAACATCGCGAAATAGTTCTGGAACAGGACTTACAAGCTCTTCTAACAATTGTTTTTGTTCGTCAGCCCATAAATGTCTCGTTTTATTTATGTAGTGTTCTTCCCAATCCAAAATGGACATGCCGTCTTCTTTTGGTAAACGTTTTAAAAATTTTCTGAACATAAAGTATCCACCGATAGACATAAGCCCTAATAAAATAACCGTCCATAATACAATGAACCAACTGAACCATCCTTCGAGCAAGCATATCCCCCCTTAATGATAGCGGTTTTCTTTTATTCATATTATATACAGTGAGATTCATAGAAAGCAAGAACGCTTGGTCATTTTGACCAAGCGTTATCATTTAAACAAAGTATAGTTGTTCCACATGTAAATTATTATTATCATCTTCTACATATTCAATGATTAATGTGCCAACTTTACGATCTTTATCTTCAGTTGTGAAAATAGAGTAAGAAGTAAAACGTGTTTTTGATAGGCCGCTTATGTGTGTAGGTAAAGAAATGTAGTCGTTATCGCGGAAGAATTCCATCAGTTCAATATCCTCAAATTCTTTTCGGTCAACTTGTTTGTTTGTATAGCGGCGTTGAAGTTGTTTTAAAGATTCATTCCAAGAAATTGCTTTTGTGTCGTATACCATTGTTCTATCTCCTTACTGTATGTAATTATTAAGAACATACGTTCTAATCTAGTATACTCTTTTTATTAGAAAAGGGAAAGCAAAAAATAATGTAAGCTTGGATTTCCAAGCTTACATTATTGATGCGTCCGTCATAATCTCTATTTTTCATTATAAGTTAGATAAGAATAAGAAACAAGATGATATATATAATGTTGAGAGTTTTCAAGATTCTGTATATTATAGGTGTACTAAAGTGTAAGGGAATGAGAGGTGTGACATACGTAATTTCACTGCAAGGGCCGATGGCTAGCGGAAAAACAACATTAGCAAAAAGGTTAGAAAAGAGAGGGTTTCGAGTTATATATGAAAATCCATATCCAATTGTAGAGAAGCGAAAAAAATTGAATTTAGATATGAATTCAAAAGTAGGGTTTATTATGAATCAAAAAATGTTTATGGAAGCAAAAATAAAGGAGTTTCAAAATGTGAAAGATTCAGTCGTAATTTTTGATCGCGGACCAGAAGACATTGAGTTTTTTACACTCTTTTATCCAACGATTATAGGAGAAGAGTGGGATATAGAAACTGAATTGAAAGATGAATTATATAAATTAAGAGAATGCCGTTCGGATGTGATTTTTTACTTAGATGTTACGAAAAAGAATGTATATGATAGAAAAAATAATGATAGAACAAGAAACAGAAGTACATTTGAGGAGCAATTTAAATTAGCAGAAACTGAAAAAGACTGGTATAAACAATTTCCTGTAACTTATGTGGACACAAATAGATTAACAGTTGACGATTTAGAGGTATATTTTATGGACTGGTTAAAGGAGAGAGGGCTATGAAAAAAATACTTTTATTTGTATACCCAACATTTGCGGAGTTTGAAATAACAGTAGCGACGGCATTGCTGAAAAATAAATTTGAAATCATTACAGCGGGCTTAACAAAAGAATTGATTATAAGTGAAACAGGTTTGCAAGTGCAACCACATATAGAAGTAAGTGAAGTACGTGTAGATGAGTATGAGGGGGTACTTATTCCAGGTGGAGAAGAAGTACAGTTGAAAGATGCGAAATCTCTTTTTTCAGTCATTCGTCAATTTCACGAACAAGAAAAATTAGTGGCGGCAATTTGTGCTGGACCGTATGCGCTAGCAAAAGCAGGGTTATTTAAAGGGATTTCTTATACTGCGACTATAGATTATCAAAAATTCGATTGTTTTCCAGTAGAAAATTTCGTGTATGAAGAAGTTGTGCAACACTCAAATATCATTACAGCACAAGGGCATGCATTTGTACCATTTGGAATAGCGATTGCCTCTTATTTTGGAGTGGCAGACGAACATAATACAGATTTTTATTGTGGTAAAGGCAATGTAGTAATGGAGAAACTTTTACGAGAAAACGTGTAAAAGCTAGCAAATGCTAGCTTTTTTACACCGATAAATTACTAACGTTTTTGGATCGCGCCATATACCGTTATGGAGCGATAATTCCTTGTTGATTTCTTCTGTTAGCCATTCTTTCATCTCGGCTTGAAGATACATATTATCGGGTATATTTAACGATGGAAACATGCTGGAAATATAGTTTACTATTGGGGTAGCATGATGAAAAACGAGCGCATTATGAATAACTGTTTCTTCAACCGTTGGAAAAGCAGATGCTACTATCTCTTTACCATTTTCTAAACAAAATGGAGAGACTGCTGGTGATGTTTTCGGTAGATCAAATGCGTCAAGCATGTTGTTACACATTTCAACTATACGAGGTAATGAAACTTTAGAATTTGTTGTAGCTAAAAGTGTTCCGCCAGAACGAATGACTTTATAAAAGCCTTGAATTGTTTTTTCAACATCTTTCACATGGTATAACATATGTCTTGCAATTATTAGGTCATAACAATTTGTTTCGAAAGGAAGTTTACTAGCATCCCCTCGTTTCCATTCTATTAAGTTATTTATTTTAGCAGCTTCAGCAAGCATAGCTTCGGATTGATCAAACCCGGTTAATGGGCCTTTATGACCATTTGTTTGTAAAAGGGAAAGGAATTTTCCACTAGCGCACCCAACCTCTAATATGTTTTCATCCCCTTGAAGGTGTAAATGTTCAATGACGATCTTATCTAAATCTACGTGTTTTTCTTCGTAATGTGTATGTGTGTCGATGCGTGTTTGTAAATGGTTGCTAACGTTATATTGTCGTTTTACATCATTCATTTTGTCACATTCCACCTTTGTGCAAAATTGTTGGATTGCATGTGTTAATACATCTGTTTTCTTTAAACCTTCGTAATGGAGTGCTGATTCAAACCTTTCAAGTAATTTCTCTTCAATTCGAAAATGAATATCTTTTCGTTTTGTCACTGAAATTTCGCCCCTTTGCATCTGTTAGTGAGACTATAGCACGTCTGGAAATTTTGTGTAAATCATTTGTGTACACAAAATTAGGGGGATGAAAAAAATGTTTGAATATGATTTTAAACTATTGACGATTTAACCGTTTTCATATATTCTTAAATTAAGTAATATTCAAATAATTCAAAAGAAATGAGAGAGTCACATGCTTCTTCAAGGAACACATCGAATTGGTCGTATGGCCATGCTGTTGGCACTTGCGGATGAGAATGAAAGTCCTGTATTATCCATTCCAAAAGGTTGGAAGTATTGTACGGGGAAAGTGGGTTCGATGAATTCGCAAAAGGTTGTCGCAGCAATGGAAACAGCGGCTAAAAGCAACCAAGTTATTGAAACAGACGTTTACAGAGAAACACATGCACTTTATCATGCAATTATGGAAGCTTTGTACGGAGTGACGAGAGGTCAAATTCAGTTAGCAGACGTTCTTCGTACAGTAGGACTTCGTTTTGCGATTGTGCGCGGTACACCATACGACGGGAAAAAAGAAGGCGAATGGGTTGCTGTTGCATTATATGGAACGATTGGTGCACCTGTAAAAGGATCTGAGCATGAGGCGATTGGTTTAGGAATTAATCACATATGATTTGCCCATAGTCTATTAGTTAGAAGGGGGCCTTACTTTTTTAGGACAGAAGTCTGTCTTAAAAAGATAAGGTCCCCTTTTGCCTTTTTAAGGAGGAAAAATGATGATTACGTTAACAGGACATACATTGACAGTTGAAGAAATGAAGAGGTTATTACTGGAAGGAGAAGGTGTAACAGCTTGTCCAACTAGTATGCAAAAGGTAGCGGAGTGCCGCGAAGTAGTTGAGAAAATTGTAGAGGACGGAAAAGTCGTTTACGGTATTACAACTGGATTTGGAAAGTTTAGTGATGTGCTTATCCAAAAAGATGATGTAAAGGCACTTCAACATAATTTAATTCAGTCACATGCATGTGGGATAGGTGATCCATTCCCGGAAGAAGTATCGCGCGGAATGTTAATTTTACGAGCGAACACGATGCTTAAAGGAGTATCAGGCGTAAGGCCGCTTGTTGTAAATATGCTTCTTGAGTTTGTAAATCGTAAAATTCATCCAGTCGTTCCGCAACAAGGTTCACTTGGTGCAAGTGGAGATTTAGCACCTTTATCTCATCTTGCGCTCGTATTATTAGGCGAAGGTGAAGTGTTCTATAAAGGGAAACGCGTTCATGCAATGGTTGCTCTTACAGAAGAAGGGCTTGAGCCAATTGAACTTGAAGCGAAAGAAGGTCTTGCGTTAATTAATGGTACGCAGGCGATGACAGCACAAGGAGTTCTTTCTTATATAGAAGCAGAAGCAACGGCGTATCAAGCTGAACTAATTGCTTCGATGACAATTGAAGGGTTACAAGGCATTATTGATGCATTTGATGAAAATGTTCATAAAGCACGTGGCTATAAAGAGCAAGTGGATGTAGCAAGCAGAATTCGTGACATTCTTCATGATAGTAAGTTAACAACAAAACAAGGAGAACTACGTGTACAGGATGCCTATTCACTTCGTTGTATCCCGCAAGTACACGGTGCTTCTTGGCAAGTTTTGAATTATGTGAAAGAAAAATTAGAAATTGAAATGAATGCCGCAACAGATAATCCGCTAATCTTTGATGGCGGGGAAAAAGTAATTTCAGGTGGTAATTTCCATGGTCAACCGATTGCATTTGCGATGGACTTCTTAAAAGTAGGAATGGCGGAACTTGCAAACATTTCAGAGCGTCGTATTGAGCGTTTAGTAAATCCGCAGTTAAACGATTTACCGCCATTTTTAAGTCCAGAACCAGGACTTCAGTCTGGTGCAATGATTATGCAATATGCTGCAGCGTCACTAGTTTCTGAAAATAAAACGTTAGCACATCCAGCGAGTGTTGATTCAATCCCGTCATCAGCTAACCAAGAAGATCACGTAAGTATGGGAACAATCGCTTCACGTCATGCACATCAAATTATTCAAAATGTAAGACGTGTTCTTTCAATTGAAATGATTTGTGCGATGCAAGCGGCAGAATATCGTGGAATTGAAAACATGAGTACAGTGACGAAGAGCTTCTACCATCAAGGGCGTCAGCAAGTACCATCTATTACAAATGATCGCATCTTCTCAACGGATATTGAAAATATTGCACATTGGTTAAAAACGAATTATTCGATAAAAGAAAGATTGGATGTAAACGCAGCACTATAAAATGAGAAAAGGGAGAGATTGAAATGGAAAAAGTACAACAAACAATTCGCGCGCCAAGAGGTACAGAGTTACAAACGAAAGGGTGGGTGCAAGAAGCTGCACTTCGTATGCTAATGAACAATTTAGATCCGGAAGTTGCTGAAAAACCAGAAGAATTAGTTGTGTATGGCGGAATTGGCCGTGCAGCTCGTAACTGGGAAAGCTATCAGGCGATTGTAGATTCATTAAAAACGTTAGAAAGCGATGAAACGTTACTTGTTCAATCAGGAAAACCAGTTGCCATTTTTAAATCACATGAAGATGCACCTCGCGTTCTGTTAGCGAACTCAAACTTAGTACCAAAATGGGCAAACTGGGATCACTTCCGAGAACTAGAGAAAAAAGGTCTTATGATGTACGGACAAATGACAGCTGGTAGCTGGATTTACATTGGAACACAAGGGATTCTACAAGGAACATATGAAACATTTGGTGAAGCAGCTCGTCAACATTTCGACGGTTCATTAAAAGGTACATTAACACTTACTGCTGGTTTAGGTGGTATGGGTGGTGCACAACCTCTTGCTGTAACGATGAACGGCGGTGTTGTCATTGCTATTGATGTTGATAAGCGTAGCATCGATCGTCGTATTGAAAAGAGATATTGTGACATGTATACAGAATCATTAGAAGAAGCATTAACTGTTGCGAACGAGTATAAAGAGAAGAAAGAACCAATTTCAATTGGCTTGCTAGGAAATGCGGCAGAGATTTTACCAGAACTAGTGAAGCGTGATATTACGCCAGATTTAGTTACAGATCAAACATCTGCTCATGATCCATTAAACGGTTATATTCCAGTAGGTTACACATTAGAAGAAGCAGCGAAACTTCGTGAAAAAGATCCAGAACGTTACGTACAATTATCAAAAGAAAGTATGACAAAACATGTGGAAGCGATGCTTGCGATGCAAGAAAAAGGTGCAATTACATTTGATTATGGAAATAACATTCGCCAAGTTGCTTTCGATGAAGGTTTGAAAAATGCTTTCGATTTCCCAGGATTCGTTCCAGCATTTATTCGTCCATTATTCTGTGAAGGAAAAGGGCCATTCCGCTGGGTAGCACTTTCTGGTGATCCAGAAGATATTTATAAAACAGACGAAGTAATTTTACGTGAGTTCGCTGATAATGAACATTTATGTAACTGGATTCGTATGGCACGTCAACAAGTTGAGTTCCAAGGACTTCCATCACGTATTTGTTGGTTAGGTTACGGTGAGCGTGCGAAATTTGGTCGCATCATTAATGAAATGGTTGCAAATGGTGAATTATCAGCACCGATTGTTATTGGTCGTGACCATTTAGATTGCGGATCAGTAGCATCTCCAAACCGTGAAACAGAAGCGATGAAAGACGGTAGTGATGCAGTAGCTGACTGGCCAATTTTAAATGCATTAATTAATAGTGTAAACGGTGCGAGCTGGGTATCTGTTCACCACGGTGGTGGCGTTGGTATGGGTTATTCACTTCACGCTGGAATGGTTATCGTTGCAGATGGAACAGAAGCAGCAGCAAAACGTATTGAGCGCGTATTAACTTCTGACCCTGGTATGGGTGTTGTTCGTCACGTGGATGCTGGATATGACTTAGCTGTGGAAACTGCGAAAGAAAAAGGCGTTAACATTCCAATGATGAAATAAGGAGGAGAAAACATGCTGGACACTTTACTAATAAATATCGGTCAATTACTAACAATGGATCAAGAAGATGGCTTGTTAAGACGAGAAGCGATGAACACGCTTCCTGTTATCGAAAACGGTGCGGTTGGAATTGAAAATGGTGTAATCACTTTCGTTGGAACAGCGGAAGAAGCGAAAGGATTACAAGCGAAAGAAGTTATTGATTGCGGGGGGAAAATGGTTTCTCCTGGTCTTGTTGATCCGCATACCCATCTTGTATTTGGTGGATCTCGTGAAAATGAAATTGCGCTAAAATTACAAGGAGTTCCGTACTTAGAAATTTTAGAACAAGGCGGAGGTATTCTTTCAACTGTAAATGCAACGAAACAGGCGTCGAAAGAAGAACTTGTTCAAAAAGCGAAATTCCATTTAGACCGTATGCTATCTTTCGGCGTTACAACTGTAGAAGCGAAGAGTGGTTACGGATTAGATGATGAGACGGAATGGAAACAATTAGAGGCAACTGCACAATTACAAAAAGAGCATTCAATCGATTTAGTTTCCACATTTTTAGGTGCTCATGCAGTTCCGAAAGAATATAAAGGTAGATCGAAAGAATTTTTACAATGGATGTTAGACCTATTACCAGAAATGAAAGAGAAACAATTGGCGGAATTCGTTGATATTTTCTGTGAAACAGGTGTGTTCTCAGTAGAAGAATCAAAAGAATTTTTATTAAAAGCGAAAGAGCTTGGCTTTGATGTGAAAATTCATGCAGATGAAATCGACCCTCTTGGTGGTGCGGAAGCAGCGGCAGAAATCGGTGCAGCATCAGCAGACCATCTAGTTGGCGCTTCTGATAAAGGGATTGAAATGCTTGCAAACTCGAATACAGTAGCAACATTATTACCAGGAACAACTTTCTATTTAAATAAAGAAAGCTTTGCTCGTGGTCGTAAAATGATTGATGAAGGTGTTGCAGTTGCGTTAGCTACAGACTTTAACCCAGGTAGCTGTCCAACTGAAAATATTCAGCTTATTATGAGCATTGCGATGCTAAAACTGAAAATGACACCAGAAGAAGTTTGGAATGCCGTAACGGTTAACTCATCATATGCCATTAACCGTGGTGATGTAGCTGGGAAAATTAGAGTTGGTCGTAAGGCAGATTTAGTTTTATGGGATGCTTACAATTATGCTTACGTACCGTATCATTACGGCGTAAGTCATGTGAATACAGTATGGAAGAATGGTAATATTGCATATACAAGAGGTGAACAATCGTGGAGCACGGCCACTATTTAAAGAAAAACGCAAAGTTTATTGATCGTGAAGTGACAAAATGGAGTGAGATGATTAAAGATTGGGAGGAAGGTGTAGAAATATTCGGTGCTGCCTTAATTGGAGCACCCCTTTCTAAACCATCTATTAGTCATTCAGGAGCGAGTTTTGCTCCAAAGACAATTCGTGCGATGTTAGATGCATACAGCACATATGCAATTACAGAAGAACACGATATGAAAGAAAGTGTCTTATATGATTGCGGCGATATTACGATGCATGTGACGGATATAAAAGAAAGTCATAACCGAATTGCGAAAACAGTTGGTCATGTAACGAAAGTAAATCCGAACATGATACCAATCGTTCTTGGTGGTGACCACTCGATTAGTTTTCCGAGTATAACAGGCTTTGCAAACAGTAAAGGAAAGGTCGGGATTATTCAATTTGATGCTCATCATGATTTACGTAATTTAGATGATGGAGGCCCGTCAAATGGTACACCATTCCGTAGTTTACTAGAAAATGATGTCATTACAGGGAAACAACTTGTTCAAATTGGAATTCGTAATTTTTCTAATGCACGTGCGTACCATGAATATGCAATAGAGCATGGTGTAACAGTGTATACAATGAAAGACGTACGAGAGCGAGAAATAAAAGATATTATCACGGAAAGTATTGAATTATTAAGAAATCAAGGTGTGACTTCTATTTATATTTCTCTTGATATGGATGTGCTAGACCAAGCGTTTGCACCAGGTTGTCCAGCAATTGGGCCTGGTGGAATGGATAGTACGACTTTACTAGATGCGATTGAATTCCTTGGTAAAGAACCGCTCGTTCAAGGGATGGATATAGTAGAGATTGATCCAACTCTTGATTTCAGAGATATGACGAGTAGAGTAGCAGCGCAAGTGATTATGAGTTTTCTTTTAGCGAGGGAAACGGTTAGTAAGCAAGTTAGTATATAGACGGAAAAGTAGATCTTTATTTATGCCTTAACAAAAACACATCACTACTTAAATGTAGTGATGTGTTTTTGTATTAAAAGAGAATGAATGTGTGTGGAACCGTTAATGGAATTGCGATTTTTATAGTTTATTGTGTAAATTTAATTTCTTGCTTCTGAAGTGTTGACGTGTAAAATAATTTTATGATAAAATAAAAATTTTGCTAAAAAACTAAAAGTATGTTAAGCTTGAGAAGGTTACCATATATGGAGGTGGATTATTTGTTTCAAATTGGCGATAACATTGTTTATCCAATGCAGGGAGCAGGTATAATTAAAGCCATAGAAGAGAAGGAAATCTCAGGAGAAAAACAACAGTATTATGTTATAAAAATGTCGGCTAGTAATATGGAACTAATGATTCCAGCAGGGAGAATATTGAATTCGAATATACGTCCAGTTACGGATATAACCGCATTAGCACACATAATGGATATTTTTCAACATGGGGAATCAGATAGATTACTTACGTGGAAACAAAGGTATAAATTGAACACTGATAAAATAAAGACGGGTAAAATGCAAGAAGGTGCTGAAGTTGTGCGTGATTTAATGCGTATACAGAAAGAAAAAGCACTTAATGCAAGCGAAAAGAAGATGTTAGATAACGCATATGAATTTTTGATTAGTGAACTGGGATTAATTGAAGGTATCACAGAAAATCAGATAAAAAGCTTTTGTTAAGGTTCATTACAAATAATGTATTATATCCCAAAAAAGATCTTGAATTTTTTGGGAACATAATTATAGAAAATTTATCATTTCAAAGACATTCAACTCTTTCAAACCACTTTTAGAGCATTACCTCTATTGTTATTACTACAATCAAATCCATTTTTATTTTTTAATTTCATTTATGAATGTTCGAAGTTTAATTGAATACTTCGATAAAATAGTTACTTGATTTTTGCAATCCTGATTCACACTGGCACGGACGAGGAGCCGTAAGGATGAAAGAGAGGTAGGGCTTTCATTGTTTTAGGTATATAAGTTATTATTTTTAGAAGAATACTGAACCATTTTCATTTCTATTGATAAGGTGCTTTTTTATTAAAGAGATAAACGAATTGACAGCCATATATGGTCAACAAAAAAGGTTTCCTCCTAAGGAAACCTTTTTAATATTATTTATAGCGTTTTGTTTTTTGAATATTCGAATTTTTTATTTTAAAGTCGTAAAAATTGACGTTACTATCTAAAAGTAAGTATGATGCGATTATAGTAAGATTTTTTAGGGGGAAGAAAAATGACAAGTTCAAGTAATAAAGCAGCGAGTATTTATGAAGGAACAAATGTAAATGCTGGGGGATTTTTTGAAAACGTTGAAGAAACAAAGTTGTTTGATCCAATTCAAGTTGGAGCTTGGTCTCTTCGTAATCGTATAGCGATGGCACCGATGACAAGATGCTTTGCAGATAATGAGACTGGAGTAGTTGGTGCGGATGTAGTGGAGTACTACAGAAAACGTGCTGCGGATGGAATTGGACTAATTATTACAGAAGGAATTGTCATTAGTCCGAGAGCAAAAGGAAACCCAGGAGTACCAGGTATTTATACACAAGAACAAATCGATTCTTGGAAACCTGTTACAGAGGCAGTACATAAAGAAGGCGGGACGATTATTGCTCAAATATGGCATGTTGGGCGTATGAGTCATCATGAAATAATTGGTGGTCAAATGCCACAAGCGCCGTCGGCTATCGCTGCAGAGGGAAATGTTCCACGCTTTCGTAAACCGTTTGATATGCCAGAAGCAATGACGTTAGAAGAAATACAAGAAGTGATCGATCAATACGCACAAGCTGCGAAAAATGCGATCGAAGCTGGATTTGATGGAGTAGAAATTCACGGTGCACACGGATATTTAATCGATCAATTTACGTATGAGTTTGCGAATAAGCGAACAGATAAATATGGCGGTGATTTAAAACAAAGGTTAACGTTTATGAAAGAAGTAACGGCAGCTGTAATAGAAGCTGTTGGAGCTAATAAAACACTTCTTCGTTTCTCTGCTTTCAAAGGTGATAATCCTACTTATATGTGGGAAAACCCTGAGTTTGCAATTGAAACGTTCATAAATATGTTTAAAGAGGTTGGGTTAACGATGATCCATCCTTCAACGATGAATTATACCCAAGAGATTGCTGACGGAAAGAATTTTCATCAACTAGTAAGAAAATATTGGGATGGTACGATTGTTGGGGTTGGTAATTTAAATCCGAAAGAGGCCGAAGAAGTGTTGCAAAAAGGAACGATTGATGTAGCGGCATTCGGAAGACCGTTAATTGCTAATCCAGACTTTGTTCATCGAATTAAACACGCTGAAAGTTTAGTTGAATATGACGCGAAAGAGCATCTTGCTACGTTAGTATGAATAAAGATAAAAGGAGAACACATTTAGTGTTCTCCTTTTATTATGGAATTTCATAGGGGGAAGCGGGATGAGTGAAACGCTACTCGTTATTATTAGTATATTACTATTTTTAATGTTGCTTTTAATCGTCTTTTTTATCATTACATTTTTTATAAAAAAACGAACACATCATTCTATTTTAAAATTACATCCGTACTTAGGAAGAATGCGCTACTTACTGGAAAAGATAGGGCCTGAATTTCGACAATATTGGTTTGATCATGATACGGATGGAAAGCCTTTCTCACGTTATGATTTTCAAAGTGTTATGTTTTTAGCGAAATATCGCTCTGAAATACTTGGTTTTGGATCAAAACGAGATTTTGAAGCTTCTGGATATTATATTGCTAATACATTATTTCCGATATTAACGGAGGAATTAAGTGTGAATCTCACGCAAGAGCGAGAAGGTAAAAAGTACGTGATTCATAAAGAAGGGTTATTTTCAAGAAGAGAAAAATTGACAGCGGATACAACGAATCTTTGGCTGTACGAAGAAGATGATGCAATTATAGTCGGTGAGAACCGTAAATATCCGTGGAAGCTACATGGCATGTTTGGTGCATCTGCGACTTCTTATGGTGCGATTGGAGAAAATTATATTTTAGCGAGTGGTCTTGGAGCAAAAATGGCAGGCGGATCGTGGATTAATACGGGTGAAGGTGGCGTTATTCCAGAACATTTACATACAGGAGCGAATATCGTTGCGCAAATTGGTCCAGGGTTATTTGGATACCGTGATGAAGACGGTAATTTTTCAATGGGAAAATTCATGGAGAAAGTGAAAGAAAGTAATATTAGAGCATTCGAATTGAAATTTGGGCAAGGTGCTAAAATACGTGGTGGTCATTTAGAGGGGCAAAAAGTAAATGAGAAAATTGCGTTTGTTCGCAACGTCCGAAAGGGAGAGACGATTAATTCACCGAATCGATTTTCATTTTTAAAGAATGCAGCGGATACACTTTATTTTATTCAACAGTTGCAAGAAAGCGGCGGTAAACCAGTTGGAATGAAAATTGTAATTGGTCAGCAGAAGCCTTTGGAAGATTTAATAAAAACAATGAAAGAACTAAACATTTATCCAGATTTTATTACAATAGACGGTTCAGAAGGCGGGTCAGGGGCAACGTATAAATCGATGGCAGATTGTATGGGACTGCCGCTTATTCCAGCATTACTTACATTTATTGATACAGCAAACCATTATGGTGTTCGTAACAAGTTTAAAGTATTTGCATCGGGTAAATTAATCACACCAGATAAAGTAGCGATTGCTTTAGCGATTGGGGCGGATGCTGTAAGTTCAGCCCGCGGATTTATGATGGCAAGCGGCTGTATTATGGCCCTTCAATGTAATTCTGGCCAATGTCCATCTGGTGTAGCCACGACGAATCCGCATTATCAAAAAGCGTTAGATCCGTATGAGAAGAAGTGGCGAGTCATGAATTATATTATTAGTATGAGATATAGTTTATTTTCATTAGCGGCAGCGGTGGGAGTGAAGAGCCCGCGTCATTTAAAGAGAGAGCATATTGTATTTAAAGACGAGATGGGGCGGGTAGTTCCTCTCTCAGAATTGTTTCCTACTAGTAAATAGTAAGCTATGTTTAATAGATTAAAAGTCATACATTTGTATGGCTTATTTTTATTAAAAAATAAGGTGTTTAATTGTCTGAATATTTTTGCTTTAATTTATTTTGAAAACCGGGTAATCCACTGGGATAAAGGCGTTTATAAAGGTTTTAACATGTAGTAAAAAGCACCTGTTCACTTGAAAGAACAAAAAATGTTTGTTAAGGTAGGGAACCATAAGCGAAAACAAGAAAATAGAAAAAGTCATTTTTCGAAATTTTGAATGGCTTATGGACTAAGGGAGAGATTTGGTGAAGATTGAAATTATGGTTTCGCTTGCTATTTATATGGCAGGTATGTTGTATATCGGATATTGGTCTTATAAGAAGACATCCGATTTATCAGATTATATGTTAGGCGGGAGGGGACTCGGTCCAGCAGTTACAGCTTTATCAGCTGGTGCTTCTGACATGAGTGGTTGGATGCTAATGGGATTACCTGGTGCGATGTATGCAACAGGATTATCAAGTGTATGGATTGCGATAGGTTTATTAATAGGTGCGTATGCAAACTATTTAATCATTGCCCCGCGTTTACGAACGTATACAGAAGTGGCAAATGATTCAATTACGATTCCAGACTTTTTAGAGAATCGGTTTAAAGATCGTACGAAAATACTTCGTTTTGTCTCCGCTATCGTCATTTTAGTATTTTTCACATTTTATGCGTCGGCTGGTTTAGTTTCAGGTGGACGTTTGTTTGAAAATTCTTTTAACCTTGATTATAAAATTGGTTTATTTGTAACAGTGGGTGTCGTTGTTGCGTATACACTATTCGGTGGCTTTCTAGCCGTAAGTTGGACGGACTTTGTGCAAGGTTGTATTATGTTTATTGCGCTTGTATTAGTGCCAATTGTTGCTTTTACGGATGTCGGTGGTGTAACAGAAACATTTAATACGATTAAGCAAGTCGATGCATCGCATTTGGATATGTTTAAAGGGACTACAGTATTAGGGATTATTTCCTTTTTAGCATGGGGCCTTGGATATTTTGGTCAACCACATATTATTGTCCGCTTTATGGCAATTACCTCTATTAAAGATTTAAAAACTTCTCGTAGAATCGGTATCGGTTGGATGACGATTTCAATTATAGGTGCAATGCTTACTGGTCTAATTGGTATCGCCTATTATGCTAAAAATAATGCGATATTACAAGACCCAGAAATGGTCTTTGTAACATTCTCAAATATTTTATTCCATCCGTATATTACAGGATTTTTATTATCAGCTATTTTGGCTTCGATTATGAGTAGTATTTCCTCACAATTACTTGTTATTTCAAGTGCAGTAACGGAAGATTTCTATAAAACATTTTTCCGTCGTAATGCAAGTGATAAAGAACTTGTATTTATCGGTAGGCTGTCAGTATTAGTTGTAGCGATGATTGCAGTTGTTTTAGCGTATCATCCGAGTAATACAATTTTAACGCTTGTTGGATATGCTTGGGCAGGATTTGGATCAGCATTTGGACCAGCAATTTTATTAAGTTTATATTGGAAGAGAACGAACAAATGGGGCGTTCTTGCTGGGATGATTGTCGGTGCATTAGTTGTTATCACTTGGGTACAAATTCCAAGTTTAAAAGCGACTATGTATGAAATGGTACCTGGATTCTTCTGTAGTTTATTAACTGTTATCGTTGTAAGTTTATTAACGAAAGAACCCGTTAAGGCAGTTCATCGTGAATTTAATGAGATGGAAGCAGTACTGGAAGAAGAAAAGAAATGATTTGCAAAAAGAGTAAACGATGAATAGCGTTTACTCTTTTTACATGTAAAATGAAAGTAAGGACTTATTGACAATAAAAAATAAGTAACTTATAATAAATCTCGAGTTCGAGATAAATAACATGCATAATGAAGAAATATTATGGTTATAAATCGAACGAATATTTTTTGTAAATTATCTTGAGTTCAAGATAATTTGATAGGTTAGACACCAATAGGTATTTTTGTAATTAATATCTCGAATTCGAGATAAAATTATTATAACGGATTTTACTTTGCAGCATGGACAAAATGAATAATGAATTTAAATGTAAAAGAATTTTTATAATGAAATAAAAAAGGAGTGGAAGAAATGGAAAAGAAAACAATGGGAATCCATCACATTACAGCGATTGTAGGGCATCCACAAGAAAATGTAGACTTTTATGCTGGTGTATTAGGGTTACGTTTAGTGAAACAAACAGTGAATTTTGATGATCCAGGTACGTACCACCTTTATTTTGGAAATGAAGGAGGAAAGCCTGGAACAATTATTACGTTTTTCCCATGGGCAGGTGCTCGTCAAGGTATTATTGGGGACGGTCAAGTAGGAATTACGTCTTACGTTGTACCAAAAGGTACAATGGAGTTTTGGGAAAATAGATTAGAAAAATTCGATGTTTCGTATACAAAAATGACTCGTTTTGGAGAGCAGTATTTAGAATTTGATGATCCGCATGGTTTGCATATAGAATTAGTTGAAAGAGAAGCAGGCGAATTAAACAATTGGAGTTTTGGAGAAGTTACACCAGAAGTAGCAATTAAAGGGTTTGGAGGTGCTGTTCTTTTATCTGCACAGCCTCAAAAAACAGCTGAATTGTTAGAACATATTATGGGTCTTGAAAAAATTGGAGAAGAGGGCGAATTTGTTCGATTCCGTTCTTCTGCTGACATTGGAAATATTATTGATTTGAAATTATCAACAATCGGTCGTGGCCAAATGGGCGTTGGTACAGTTCATCATATAGCCTGGAGAGCGAGTGATGATGCTGATCAGCTAGACTGGAAAGAGTATGTGTCGCGTTTTGGATATCACGTAACTCCTGTACAAGATCGAAATTATTTTAACGCGATTTATTTTAGAGAACATGGTGAAATCTTATTTGAAATTGCAACAGATCCTCCTGGTTTCGCTCATGATGAATCGTTAGAGACGATGGGGGAGGAATTAAAGTTACCGGAACAATATGAACAACATAGAAAACAGATTGAACAAACGCTTTTACCATTTGAAGTGAGAAATTTAGATTAAAGTGATTGAAGGGGGAAAAGGATTATGATGAAACATGTTTTTCAAAAAGGAAAAGATACGTCAAAACCAGTGCTGTTATTACTTCATGGCACAGGTGGTAATGAATTAGATTTACTACCACTTGCAGAAATAGTTGATTCGGAAGCGTCGGTATTAAGCGTTAGGGGAAATGTGTTAGAGAATGGGATGCCGCGTTTTTTCCGCCGATTAGCAGAGGGCATTTTTGATGAAGAGGATTTAATTTTCCGTACGAAGGAATTAAATGAATTTTTAGATGAAGCGGCTAAAGAATATAAATTCGATAGAAATAACATTGTAGCTATCGGTTATTCGAATGGGGCAAATATCGCAGCAAGCTTATTATTCCATTACGAAAATGCATTGAAAGGTGCTGTGCTTCATCACCCAATGGTACCTAGAAGAGGAATGCAATTAGCAAATTTAGCAGGGAAATCTGTGTTTATTGCTGCTGGGACAAATGACCCAATTTGTTCATCAGCAGAGTCAGAGGAATTGAAGGTACTATTAGAAAATGCAAATGCGAATGTAACAATGCATTGGGAAAATCGAGGGCATCAATTAACGATGGGTGAAGTAGAAAAAGCAAAAGAGTGGTATGACAAAGCATTTTAAAAAAAGAAGCATCTGCTAACGATTAGCAGATGCTTCTTTTTTATTTAAGACTGGATTGCAAGATGAGATGAAGAAAGTGGTAGCTCAATATCAACAATCGTACCTTTATTTAATTCGCTTGAAATGTGTAATTTACCATGATGTTCTTCAATTATTTTGTAACACATCATTAATCCTAGTCCTGTGCCTTTTTCTTTTAAACTATAAAAAGGTTCGCCTAGACGGGAGATACGATCTTCTGGAATGCCACAACCTTCATCGATAATTCGTATTAAGATGAAATTATCCTCTAATGGTTTTGTTTGGATGAAAATATTTCCGCCATTTGGCATCGCTTCTATCGCATTTTTTAATATGTTTATAAAAACTTGTTTTAATTGGTTACCGTCACATTGAATATCATATACGTAATCAAAATGATCCATGATGATATGAACGCTATGCATAATTGCAGTCGGTAAAATAAATGTAACTACCTCTTCAATTAAAGTTTGTATGTTACAAGTTTGGATAGATAATACTTGTGGCTTAGACATCGCCATAAATTGACTCGTGATGGATTCCATTTGTGAAATCTCACTTAACATAACATCGATATACCATTTTTGCTCCTCATTTATTTCAGGGAGGAGCAACGTTAGAAAACCTTTTAGAGAAGTGAGTGGATTTCGAATTTCATGGGCAATTCCAGCTGTCAGTTGTCCGACTACTGCGAGCTTCTCAGATTTTCGTAATAACTTTTCAGTTTCTTTTAGCTCAGTAACATCTCTCCCCATCACGATAAGACCTTTGCGAGAACCGTCAGGATGATAAAGCGGGACTTTTGATATACTTAAGATTAGATCGAAATCATCTCTATGTATAATAAATTCCTCGCCATGAAGAATTTGTCTTTGTTGCCATGCTAGTTCATCAATTTCTTCACAATGTAAAAAAGCTTCTCGGTATGCTTCATTATATTGAATGAGTTCGCTATCTTTTTTCCCGTGGTAAGGTACATGATGGAAATTGAAGCAAGAAAGTGCGTAGTCATTTGCCTCAAGCCAGCGCCCTTCATGATCTTTAAAAATAACAAACGCAGGCATGGAGTTTACTAATGTACGCAATCTCTTCTCACTTTCTTTTAGTATATTCTCAATTCTTTCTGATTTTTCAAGCGGCTTCATAATAGCATATACGCCAGTAAGACGATTTTGAACAAAAATAGGAACTAGTTTTGTCACAACATCTAATAAGAATCCATTTTTATGATAAATAGATAAGATATACTCTTGTTGATTATCCGCTTCAGTATTCTTTATATTTTGTAATACTTGCTCAGAAATATGGGCTTCTAAAATAGAGGTAATATTTTTCTGTTCTAATTCTAAAGAAGTGTAACCTAATATTCTTTCGGCAGAAGGATTTATATGTAGAATAACTCCTTCTAAATTTAATGAAATAATACTATCAGGATTGTGTTCGAACAGAGATGCGTACATTTCTGTTAATGAACGATCTTGTATATGGTTTCGCAAACGTCTAGAAATGTTCGGATGACGTTTTTTTTGAGTTGGTGAATATTTTTTACGACTCATAATAGTTCCTCCGTACAAATAGCATCTAAAAAGATTTGTCTATTCATAACTATAATATAGATGTAATGTGTATTTCTATAAAAAATGGAAGTTATAGAATAAATTTTGTTTTTTTTATTTTTTGCAAGGTGAATGCAGGAGGGTAATAAGGGGAGCTTATATTGTTTTATAAACCTTTTGTAAGTTACAGACGGTTGTTTTCCGTATAACATTAGGGTAGAGGAGGGGGAGAGAAAATGAAAAATTATATTCAAGGGATTGATCACGTGCAAGTAGCTGCACCTGTAGGGTGTGAAGAAGAGGCGCGTGATTTTTATGGGAATACGATTGGTATGGAAGAAATTCCAAAGCCAGAAGAGTTGAAAAAACGAGGTGGATGTTGGTTTAAATGCGGAAATCAAGAAATTCATATTGGTGTCGAGCGGAACTTTACACCAGCTAAAAAGGCTCATCCAGCTTTTTATGTGAATGAAATTAATGAATTTAAGCAAACACTTATAGAGCAAGGTGTTAAAGTGATTGATGATTATGCACGGCCAGATGTAATTCGATTTTACGTGTCAGATCCATTTGGAAACCGAATTGAATTTATGCAAAATAAAGACTAGGTGGATTCCCACCTAGTCTTTAACTTCTTCTGAAAAGTCCTAACACTTCTACAGTTTCTGTAATATTAACGAATGCATTCGGGTCGATTTCAGAAATTGTTAGTTTCATACTTGCTAATTCTTCACGAGAAACGACGGTCATAAGTACACGCTTTTTCTCGCTTGAATAAGCACCTTCGCCATCAAGTAACGTTATTCCACGTACAACAGTTGAAAGAAGTTGTTTTTTCATTTTTTCTGCTTCATTTGTTACAATCATAAGTGTAACTTTACGATGTTTTGTATGAACAGCATCAATTACTTTACCAGTTACATAAATTGAAAGTAAGCTTGTAAGTGCAACATCCCAGGTGAAGAAGAATCCT
The DNA here is from genome assembly GCF_052646455.1 of Bacillus cereus group sp. Bce041. Taxonomy (NCBI): domain Bacteria; kingdom Bacillati; phylum Bacillota; class Bacilli; order Caryophanales; family Bacillaceae; genus Bacillus; species Bacillus cereus group sp. Bce041. The sequence continues at coordinate 111,334 of NZ_JBQXON010000011.1, read as the reverse complement.
GCGATTATTACAACGACTGCATTTAAAATAATAAGGAATCCGCCAAGTTTAATGTCTCGCTTGCGGGATAAAAGCATACCGATAATATCAAATCCACCAGTGGATCCATTACAGTTAAAAACAAGACCAATACCAGCTCCGGCGATTACACCTCCGAAGATAGAAGATAACAATGGATCTGTTGCTACGACTTTTACTGGAACGTAGTATAATGCAACAGATAATACAACTACAGAGACAACTGTGTTAAAAATTACTTTTTTTCCAAGACCTATGTACCCTAAAATAAGGATAGGTAAGTTTAATACAAAGTTAATAATGCCTGTGTTTACAGGGGTTACAATCCCTAAAATAATAGCAATTCCGCCAATTCCACTACTTAAAATTTTGTGGGGGATAAGGAAAAGATTAAAGGCAACCGCAATAATAATAGAACCGATAATAACACCAAGGAATCTGACCATTTCTTTCCCGTCCTTCACTGAAAAATTCATATTATTTCAAGATTATATATGATATTGAAAGTTTTGGGTAAAAACAGTTTATTTAGGTAAATTAGATTAATCAAAAGAATTTGAGTATTTTATCATTTGAAAGGGGATACAGTTGTGAAGATAAAAACATATCAACAGAAAAGCCCGTTGAAGCAAGAATGTGAGGATTCTTATTTTTGTAATAAAGAAAAAAAGATTTATGGTGTATGTGACGGTGCAACACCACTTGTCCCGTTTCGTGATGAAAAGGGACATAATGGAGCATACATCGCTTCGCATTTATTTGCAAGTTATTTTACTGCATTACGAGAGAATCATAGTTTACAATTTGCAGTTGCCAAAGCAAATGAAGTATTGCAAAGCAAAATGTTAGAATATGAAGTAGACACGAGAAAAAAAGAGCATTTGTGGTGCACATGTATCGCGGCAGTCCAAATAGTTGGTGAGAAAATTGAATATGCGCAGCTTGGGGACTGTATGATTGTCGCAACTTTTCAAAATGGAACGATGCAAGTATTAACGAAAGACACAGTTGAAGGAATTAATAAAAGAGCAAAAAAGAAGAGGGAAGAAGATCGTAAAAAAGGGTTATCTGTACCAGAAGAATATGTTTTTCAAGATGTTCGAGAACAGTTAAAATACAATCGTTATCTTGCAAATATGCCAAATGGTTATTCAGTTGCAAATGGAATGAAAGAAGCGATACATTATTTACAACATGGTGAATTACATACAGATGAAGTGAGTGGGATTTTTATTTGTTCAGACGGGTTATTTCACCCAGATTGGTCATTAGAACAAACTGTTGCATATATAAGAAAGAATAGTATAAACGAATATATAGCAATTATTGAAGAGCTAGAAGCGGAAAAGAGAATAAGGCCAGATGATAAAACGATTATAATGATTGATTTTTAAGAGGAGGCAGTTCAAATGGAAATTAAACGTGTCAATCTAACATTTCAAGATGAATTAGTTCCTTTAGAAAAAGTAAACAAACTGATTATTCACCATACAGCTGAAGATGGATGGGACGTGTATAAAACGCATGAATTTCATCAAACTGTAAGGGGGTGGAGCGGAATTGGTTACAACTATTTTATCGAAAAGGATGGAACTGTAGTGGAAGGGCGAGGTTTACATATTGGAGCGCACGCGAAAGACCATAACCGTCATACAATTGGAATATGTATGACGGGAAATTTCGATAAATACGATCCCACTCCCCCGCAAGTGAATGCATTATATTCTTTATGCAAACTGTTTATGAAGCAATTTGCTATAAAGAAAGAAAATATACTCGGTCATAGAGAGTTAGAAGGAGTTACAAAAAGCTGTCCTGGTAATCGTTTTTCTATGGTAGAGTTAAGGAAGATACTATCTTAAATATAGAGGAGTAACAACGATGATGAATATAAAAATACCAAATGATAAAAAAGAAGAACTTGTAGCACAAATTCAGCAATTTTTTATGGAAGAAGATTTAGATGAAATTGGACGTTTCCAAGCAGAGCGTTTAATAGAAGAAATGATTAAATTAGTTGGACCGTTTGCATATAATCAAGCAATTGGAGATGCAAGAAAGCTTGTAAGTGAGAAATTAACGAATATCGAAGAAGATTTATACGTGTTAGAGAAGAATGAAGGGAAATAAAAAAAGAGCCGATGGGCTCTTTTTTTATTTTTCTTTCTTGTGTTCTTTATATTCATGTACTTTTTCTTTTACATTACCAACTGTATCTTTAGCAGTGCCTTTCACCTTATCCCATTTTCCTTCAGCTTGTAATTTCTTATTGTCAGTTACTTTCCCAACAACTTCTTTTACTTCACCTTTTACCTTATCAATGGCACCTTCTACTTTTTCTTTTAAACCATGATCATGTTTAGTCATACATTTCTCCTCCTTGTAGTTTGATTAGAATTCTCTTTTCATATTGCAAGTTGAATGATGTATCTAGTAATATCGTAACAAATCTAGTTTGAATATTCAAATGATTAATAGGATAGAAAAGAATTTGTCATAAAATGTTTAAAAATATAACGGAAGGAGAAATAAAGTAAATTATATGTCTTTTGCGGTCCATATTGATTTTGTATAAGCAATTTTCATGTGGGCACGTTCCATGTTATTTTGACTGCCGCTACCGAACCTTGCTTGTCCAACTATTAAAGTACAATTGGATTCAATAGCTGTCTTAATTCGTTTTTGAATTAATGCAGTGTGACAGCCTTTACGCTGAAATTCTGGTAAAGTAGCAGAAGCAGCTAATGATGCGACACCTTTATTTATATACAGGACACCAATACCAGCAGGGATATTTTGAACTTCAGCTATGAAAAAATGCCATCCTGGTTCATTGTAAAGAATTTCATTATTTTGGCGCACGCTATCTTTTGTAAAGGATGGCATATTAAATCCACGTACATATATGTCTGCAAAAATATCAAATTCATTTTCTTTCAGTTTTCGTAATGTAATATTAGAAGGAAGAAGTGATGAACTCTCTCTCGGTATACTATACAAAGCAGTATGGAAGCTAGATTGGTAAAAACCTTTTTGAGATAAGTATTGAAATAGTTCAGTTGTGCCTTGCGCTGGTGTAATTTCAAAACGGCAAGGAATTTGTAGTGATTCATAATAAGAAATAATTGCATCAATCGCATCTGCATTTGTAATACCTTTTACCGTATTAAAAGCAGGACCGGCAATTATTTTTGATGAAAAGGCAGTGGCACTACCGAAATTTTTCATGTGCACTTGCATTGGGTTTCCGCTTATTGTTTGTAGTCTCTCTAATCTAGAAGAGAGCATATCAATTTCTGCATTTTCAATTTCTGTTGCTATATCGAGTGTCATAACAGTAGTCATAAAATTCCTCCGTTAATAAATATATTTCATAGTACATATACGATTTTTGTTTTGAGATTCCTGTTGAAATGTGAGAGAATAAGAGGTTTTTTGGAAGGGAAATGGAAGTGAGCTGTCGAAGGGAGTGGAAACAGATTAAAGGTGGTGCTCTCATGAAACAAAAAACCGTGCAGACATGCTCTAATTGTGGTTCTCAAAACATAGGAGAAGGTGAGTTTGTCGGATATGCACAAATACGGAAAAAGGAAACGATGTTCACATCTTCACCGGTGGATGCTTATATTTGTACAGATTGCGGGAATATCCTTCTATTAAAAGTACGACATTATGAAAAGTTTAAGCAGAAGCCGTTATGATTATTGAAAAGTGTTTTTATTAAAGAAGCTAATAGGAGTAATATTTTACATATATATGAATATGCCTTATATAAAGAGATGACAACATATACTGTGTGGGATGCTTATTAATCGTTGCACAACATACAAAAATATATAGAAGAAATTGTGAATTAATATGAGAAAGAAAATTAGCCCTTCTTGGAATATTTCATATCGAAAACTCCTTTAAATGAATAAGGGAGTTTTTATTTTTTGTAACAATAATTACCTTTAATTGTTATAATTTGTTATTGGAATGAAATGTTTGATTAATGTCATAATCGTAGAAGAAAACTAGCTAAATCGTATGAAAAACCGCTATATAACACAATCGCAACCGTAAGTTGACAAAGTGCAACTGCAGGAAGATAGAGATAAGGGCAATGTTTACATACAATTTAGGTAAGAAAACAAAGGGGGACACACATATGGGATTTGGTGAAAAGCTTTTTAAATTAAGAAAGGAAAAGGGCCTTTCTCAAGAAGCATTAGCTGAAAAATTAAACACAACAAGGCAAGCGGTTAGTAAATGGGAAAACGGTCAAGGTTTTCCTGAAACTGAAAAGTTAATAATGATTGGAAATGTATTTGAAGTATCACTCGACTATTTATTAAAAGAAACTGCAGAGCAAAGTAATGAAAATGTGGATGGCTATTACGTAAGTCAGGAAATGGCAGAAGGGTATATAGTGTATGGGCAAAAGATTTCAAAATATATAGCGTTAGGGTTTAGCTTGCTCATTTTATCTACAATACCGTATTTACTATTTAAAGAAAATGCAACAATGTCGACATTCCTTGTCATTATCATTGCTGTTCTTGGAATTGGAGCAATGATGGTGCCTGCAACGATAGAAGAGAGTCGATACAATGTATTGAAAAAAGAAGAACTACTATTTGATCAAAACTTTCTAAAAGAATTGACAAAAAGATATGCGATTATTAAGAAGAAGTATGCCGCAGTGATGATTGTTGGATTTTGTTTTATTGCCGCAGGCGCAATACCGTTTTTGTTTGAGGAAAAGCATATCACTTCAGGAGAATTAGTGCAGTATTATCCGTACTGTGTTGTACTTATTGCTATTGGAGTTTATCTTTTTGTTCGTGTTATAGGAGTGTGGGAGATGTATCGAATTTTAGTAGAAAATAAAGAATATAGCAATCGTATTATTTTCAAACTAAAAAAGAAAGTGAGAGAAAAAGTGGATAATTTTTAATAGGAGCAAACATACTTTTATGAAAAGTTAAGATAGGAGTGAAATGATGTCAAACATTCTAGAAATTAAAAATTTAAGTAAATCATTTGGAAACAAAATTGTTTTAAAAGATGTTACATTCAATGTGCCATCAGGGTCAATAGTGGGATTCATTGGTGACAATGGGGCAGGTAAATCAACAACATTTAAAACAGTACTAGAATTAATTTCTAAAGATAGTGGTACAGTGAAAATATTTGGTGAAGAAAATATAAATAAAGATGCCAAGAATAAGGAGAAGATTGGAGTCGTATTTGATGCTATGAATCTCCCGGCTCATCTTACAATAAAACAACTAAATAAGGTTTTTGAAAAGATGTTTGAATCTTGGGACAGAGAAAATTTTTACCGATTAGTTCATTCTTTCTCTTTACCTACTAATCAAAAAGTAGGTAGGTTTTCCCGTGGAATGTCGATGAAACTATCTATAGCTGTTGCATTGTCGCATAATGCCAAATTGTTAATCCTAGATGAAGCGACGGGAGGTCTTGATCCTTCATCTAGGGAGGAGGTATTAGAGGAATTAAAAAGTTTTGTGAATAAAAGTAACGGTGGTATATTACTTTCTTCACATATTATGAGTGATGTAGAAAAAATAGCTAGTCACCTTATTGTGATAAAAGATGGAGAAATTTTATTGAATGAAGAAAAGGATAAAGTTTTGGACAATTATGCCATTGTAGATGTTGATGAGGAACAACTAACTTTAATCAACAAAGATATAGTTGTGGTGAAAAGGAATAATGGTTCTTATTTCAATGTACTTGTATCAGATGTGCATAAACTACCAAATGGGATTGCTCATAGAACCATTTCACTAGAAGAAATAAGTGTTTTATTAACAAGGAGTGAAAAATAAATGAAAGGTTTATTATTGACAAACTACTATCTAGTGTATCGAACTTTCTTTATGTTCATGGGAATGGCGATATTAGGATCGGGATTTGTTTTTTATTTTGGTAATGCTTCAATGTACCGTTTAATTGCTACATTCATTATCTTATTTGCTGCGATTCCTGCACTTGAAGTTATTAAGTATGAGAGTAAGTCGGGTTATGAAAAATATGTACTTACTTTACCGGTTACTAGAAATAACATTGTACAAAGTCACTACCTTTTCTATTTTTTAGTTGTAATTATTGGTACTTTATTATCGTATGGCATATTTTATGTACATGGTTTAGTATCAGATATACCAATTGATGATGATATATTTAAGAGTGTTTCTTTAGGGACGTTCATCATTCTTAATGCCGGAGCAATAGCCTATCCACTTCTCTATGTTTTTGGAGCAGAAAAATCTGATGCTATTACAATTGGAGGCGCATGCGGGGGGCTTGTTACTTATTTTGGATTACAAAGTGTTATTGGTTATCTAATAGAACAATTTCCAATATCAAATTTAAATTCATCTGTATACGTTTCAATGCTATATACAATATTTGGTGTTATCATATATATCTTTTCTTTTGTTATTTCGGTATTTATATATTGTAATAAAGAATTTTAATATGTTTTCACTTGGTATTTTCTGAATTATTTCCAAAGAAATAATTCAGAAAATACAGAAAAATTTCGTAATCATTTGCGGAAGTCTGTTATAATAAACGAAAAAATGAAAACGCTTTAAAGGGGGATATAACCAATATGATGATGAATGTACCGCTAACAATTAGTTCTATGATGGAAAGAGCAGAAAAGTTATTCTCAAAGAAAGAAATTGTTTCTCGTACACATGATACCATTACGACATTAACGTATAAGCAGCTAGGAGAAAGGACGAGAAGACTTTCTAGTGCGTTAAAAAAGCTTGGGATTAAGGAAGGCGAACGTGTAGGAACGTTAGCGTGGAATCATCATCGACATGTGGAGGCGTATTTTGCTATTCCTGGTATTGCTTCCGTTTTACACACAATTAATATTCGTTTATCTCCTCAACATATTTCATACATTATTCAGCACGCAGAAGACCGAATTCTACTTATAGATGAAGATCTCGTACCGCTTGTTGAAAATATTCAATCACAATTATCAACTGTACAAGCTTACATTATTATGACTGATAAAGATGAACTCCCAAACACTACGCTGAAGCCTGTATATCATTATGAAAAGCTATTAGAAGAAGGCGATCCCAATTTCCAATTTGTAAAAGATATTGATGAAAATACACCAGCTGGTATGTGTTATACGTCAGCGACTACAGGAAATCCGAAAGGTGTTGTATATACGCATCGTAGTACTGTACTGCATTGCATGGCACTCGGTTTAGCGGATACAGCTGCTTTATCGGAAAGTGACGCGGCGATGGCAATTGTACCGATGTTCCATGTGAATGCTTGGGGACTTCCTTTCGCTGCTACTTGGTTTGGATCAAAACAAGTTCTTCCAGGACCGATGTTTACGCCGAAAATTTTATTAGAAATGATCCAATCTGAAAAAGTGACGTTAGCTGCCGGTGTGCCGACAATTTGGCTCGGTGTATTACAAGAGTTAGAAAATAATAGTTATGATTTATCTAGTATGACGAGAATACTATGTGGTGGTGCAGCCGCACCGAAAAGTGTTATTAAAGCATTTGAACAGAAACACAATGTTCCTTTCATCCATGCATATGGTATGACCGAAACAAGCCCACTCGTAACACTTGCACGTTTAAAAAGTTATGAAACAGAATTATCGTATGAAGAGCAATTAGAAATTAGATCAAAGCAAGGGTATCTTGTCCCTGGTGTAGAGATGAAAGTAGTCGGTACAAATGGTGAAGTGAAGTGGGACGGTACGGAGATGGGAGAACTATGTTTACGAGCACCTTGGATCGCTGAAAGCTATTATAACGATGATCGTACTGTCGAAGGTTTTCGCGATGGATGGTTATATACTGGTGATGTTGTCACAGTGGATGAGGAAGGTTGCGTGAAAATTGTTGACCGTACGAAGGATGTTATTAAAAGCGGGGGAGAATGGATTTCTTCGGTCGATCTTGAAAATGCTTTAATGGCACATGATGCTATATTTGAAGCGGCTGTCGTTGCAGTTCCTCACCCTCAGTGGCAAGAGCGACCAATTGCCTGCGTTGTTCAAAAGAAAAATAGTACGGTTACAAAAGAAGAAATATATGAGTTTTTAAAACCACAGTTTGCGAAGTGGTGGTTGCCAGACGATATTGTCTTTATGGAAGAAATACCGAAAACATCTGTTGGGAAGTTTTTAAAACAGGCGCTTCGGAAAGAACTGGAGCATTTGCATAGAGAGAAATAAGTGAACTTCTATTTGTAAACTCTAATACATTAATGGTTGACAAAAGAAGAATGGAAAGATAATATGATTTTTATGATATGTTACCTAAAAAAAATTTTAAGTTTACAAATAGGAGAAGCAAATATGAATACAAAAAACTTAGTTTTTGTCGCTTTATTCAGTTCTATTATGGGAGTGTTAGGGTTAATACCTCCGATTGCTCTTTCTATTACACCAGTTCCAATTACATTGCAATCACTCGGTGTTATGCTTGCGGGTGGGTTGTTAGGATCACGTCTAGGTGCGTTAAGTCAGCTTATTTTCTTACTTATTGTAGGAGTTGGAGCACCATTGCTTGCGGGTGGACGCGGTGGCCTTGGTGTATTTGTTGGACCAAGTGCAGGATATTTACTTGGTTACATCATTGGGGCGTTTGTTATTGGTTATTTAATTGAGCGTTTACGTGAAGTTTCTATTATAAAAGTATTATGTATTAATATAATTGGTGGTATTTTCGTAGTTTATGTATTTGGTATTACTGTACAAGCGTTCTTAATGGATGTTTCTGTATGGGAGACAATGAAAGTGAGTGCTGTGTTTTTACCAGGGGATTGTATAAAAGCAATTATTGCGGCAGTTCTCGTAACAAAATTACATCGTTCATTGAAACATATTATTACGCCCGCTTTAAAGAATGGAAAATATACAAATACGGGATGATAAAGGGAAGAAACACGTTAATTGCGTGTTTCTTTTTATTATTATTGTAAAGAAAGGACGTCTCATATGGGGATTACAAAAGAATATAAAAAGCATGCCTCTTTACAACCAAATAAAATAGCGATAAAGGAAAATGATAGAGTTTTAACATATAAAGAGTGGTTTGAATCAGTTTGTAAAGTAGCAAGCTGGTTAAATGAAAAAAAATCGAAGAATAAAACGATAGCAATCCTATTAGAAAATCGTATAGAGTTTTTACAACTATTTTCTGGTGCCGCTATGTCCGGGTGGGTTTGTGTTCCGTTAGATATAAAGTGGAAACAAGATGAGCTCAGAGAAAGAATTGAAATTAGTAATCCGGATATGATTGTGACAGAACGATATAAGGTGAATGATCTATTGGATGAAGAAGGAAGAGTAATTGAAATTGATGAGTGGAAAAGAATGATAGAGAAATATCTTCCTACATATTCCACTGTAGAAAGTGTACAACATGCTCCTTTTTATATGGGATTTACATCAGGATCAACAGGAACAGCAAAAGCATTTTTACGTGCACAGCAATCGTGGGTTCATAGTTTTGATTGTAATGTACATGACTTTCATATGAAAAGGGAGGATTCAATTTTAATAGCTGGGACGCTCGTTCATTCTCTTTTCTTATACGGGGCAATAAGTGCATTATATGTAGGACAAACAGTGCACATTATGAGAAAGTTCATTCCGAATCAAGTATTAGATAAGTTAGAAACTGAAAATATATCGGTTATGTATACAGTTCCGACAATGCTTGAATCTTTATATAAAGAAAATAGATTAATAGAAAATAAAATGAAAATTATTTCATCAGGAGCGAAATGGGAAGCTGAAGCGAAAGAAAAAATAAAGAATATATTTCCTTATGCGAAAAGATATGAATTTTATGGTGCATCAGAGTTAAGTTTTGTAACAGCACTAGTCGATGCAGAAAGCGAAAGAAGGCCAAATTCAGTAGGAAAACCTTGTCATAATGTGCAAGTTCGAATATGTAATGAAGCAGGCGAAGAAGTACAAAAAGGTGAAATAGGAACTGTTTATGTGAAAAGTGATCAGTTTTTTATGGGATACATAATAGATGGGGTTTTAACACGGGAGTTGAATGCAGAAGGTTGGATGACAGTGCGAGATGTAGGCTATGAAGATGAAGAAGGCTTTATATATATTGTTGGTAGAGAGAAGAATATGATTTTATTTGGAGGAATCAATATTTATCCAGAAGAAATAGAAAGTGTATTACATGAACACCCAGCTGTTGATGAAATAGTTGTAATTGGTGTGAAAGATAGTTACTGGGGTGAAAAGCCCGTCGCGATCGTAAAAGGAAGTGCTACGAAACAACAATTAAAGAGTTTTTGCTTACAGAGATTATCCTCTTTTAAAATACCGAAAGAATGGCATTTTGTAGATGGAATACCTTATACAAATAGTGGGAAAATCGCTCGTATGGAAGCAAAAAGTATGATTGAAAACCGGGAGAAAATATATGAATAGAGCAGTCATTGTAGAGGCGAAAAGAACACCTATTGGTAAGAAGAATGGGATGTTAAAAGAGTATGAAGTTCAGCAATTAACAACGCCGCTTCTTACGTTTTTAAGTAAAGGGATTGAGAGGGAAATAGATGATGTCATATTAGGTAATGTTGTTGGGCCAGGAGGGAATGTTGCGAGACTATCTGCTTTAGAGGCGGGACTTGGCTATCATATTCCTGGTGTAACGATTGATCGGCAATGTGGTGCTGGTTTAGAAGCAATTCGAACTGCGTGTCATCTCATTCAAGGCGGGGCAGGTAAGTGTTATATCGCCGGGGGAGTAGAGAGTACAAGTACGTCACCTTTTCAAAAAAGAGCACGATTTTCACCTGAAACAATTGGTGATCCTGACATGGGAGTAGCGGCTGAATATGTTGCGGAGCGTTATAATATAACGAGAGAAATGCAAGACGAGTATGCTTGTCTTAGTTATAAGCGGACACTGCAAGCGTTAGAAAAAGGATATATACATGATGAAATATTTTCTTTTAATGGATTATTAGATGAATCTATAAAGCCAGAAATGAATTATGAACGAATCATTAAAAGAACAAAGCCCGCATTTTTACAAAATGGAACAGTGACGGCAGGTAATTCATGTGGTGTAAATGATGGGGCATGTGCTGTTCTTGTAATGGAAGAGGGACAAGCTCGAAAGTTAGGTTATAAACCTGTCCTTCGTTTCGTTCGTAGTGCTGTAGTGGGAGTGGATCCCAAGCTTCCAGGGACTGGTCCGATATTTGCGGTGAACAAATTATTAAACGAAATGAATGTAAAAGTAGAGGACATCGATTATTTTGAAATAAATGAAGCATTCGCCTCAAAAGTTGTTGCTTGCGCAAAAGAGTTACAAATTCCGTACGAAAAAGTAAATGTAAATGGTGGAGCAATTGCGCTCGGTCATCCGTACGGTGCATCTGGTGCTATGCTTGTAACACGTTTGTTTTATCAGGCTCAAAGAGAGTCTATGAAATATGGAATTGCTACATTAGGAATTGGAGGCGGGATAGGGATTGCGCTATTATTTGAGAAAGTAGAAGACTAGCGAGGTAACTAGTTTTCTACTTTTTGAGGAACATAAATATTGCTACCAGGCTTCGCTTTCATTTCGTTCCAAGCAGCAATCGCATCAGCTTTTGCTTTCCCTTTATTATTTGGATCTTCGAAAAAGTCACGAGTAAAGCGATTGTATTCAAATTGTGTACCGATAGTTGTTTTGTATGTAGGGTCTTTTTTTCGTTCGTTTTCTTCATGCCAAAAAGCTATCGCGTCTTCATATGTTTTTCCAACATTCTCTTTGAAAAATTTTTGAAGAGCTACTGTAAAGCGAAAGTTTGTTCCGATTTTTTCTTTGAAAAAAGCACGAACATCTTCGCTACAGCGGTGATTGTTAGTAATAATCGTTTGAAGAGAAAGGTCTTTATAGGATAGAGAAGTTTTACTCACCTTTTGAACAGAGCTGTTTTTTAATATTTTACCAGTAGTTAAATAATGTGAGATACAATCGGTTATTTCGATCTTAGAGCCACTAGCTGGCAACCCATTCTCACGACAAAATGTTTGGAGTTCTGCTTTTAACCAATAATAGTTTTGGAAATCTTCAAGTGATATAGACTTTGTTAAAGGTGGACGCATGAATGTAACAACTACTTTCTTCCATAATTTCCTTCAATTATAAAACATATGTTCTTTTTATGGAAGGGTTAATTTGTAAATATAATGGGAAGAGGAGATTGCATATGGAAAATGTAATGCAAGTTCGTGTTACAGGAATTTTAATTGAAGATGAAAAGGTATTGCTAGTAAAGCAAAAAGTGGCTAATCGAAATTGGTCTTTACCTGGAGGAAGAGCAGAGAATGGCGAAACGTTAGAGGAAGCAATGATTCGAGAAATGAGAGAAGAGACAGGGTTAGAAGTTAACATTCAGAAGCTACTCTATGTTTGTGATAAACCAGATGCTCGCCCGTCTTTATTACATATAACGTTTTTGCTTAAAAGGATTGAAGGTGAAATTATGCTACCTTCTAACGAGTTTGATCATAATCCAATTCATGATGTGCAAATGGTGCCGATTAAAGATTTAAGTCATTATGGTTTTTCGGAAACTTTTATCAATCTTATAAGTGAAGGTTTTGTAAATGCAGGGAGTTATCAAGGTTTGAAACAAAATATAGGTCTGTAAATATAGGGGAAGGATAGCCGTTCGCTATCCTTCATAACATGTTTTAAACTGCTGACTGTAAAGAAGAAACAAGCTGATTTAAAAATTCATCTCCGCTCATAATTGCTTTCCCGCCACCGCGAGCACTCTTCTTATTTCCGCCACCTTTTCCTTCGAGTGTAGGAAGAGCGTCTTTTAAAAGAGCATTCATATCGAGTGATACTGATTTTCCGCAAGCGAGAATACATTGTAGTTTGTCATCATTTTCGATGACGAAATACGTAATTGCATGCTCTTGTTGTTCTGTAATAATAGCGGAAAGCTTTGCGATTTCTTGCATAGAACGATTTGTAAATACTTTAGAAATAAGTATGCCGGCATGTATTTCCGTAGGGTGTTGAAGTAGTTCATTTGCCTCTGCAAATAATAATTTTTCATTCATTGTTTGTATTGCTTTTTCGTTTTCTTTTTGAGAAGTAAGCAGTTGCGCCACTTTTGTTGGAATATCAGTTTCGCTACTGTTTAATTGTTTGGAGACATTCTTCATAATTTGTTGTTGCTGCCCTATTAATTTAAGTGTGCGCCAGCCAGCGATAAACGTTAGTCGTATGCCACCTTTATTGCGTTCCCAGCTAAGAACTTGAATAGGACCTACTTCACCAGTACGTTTCGGGTGTGTTCCGCCACAGCCGTTATAATCAAAGTTTTCGATCATAACAACGCGTATATTTTCTGTCATAGTCGGTTCTTTACGAAGGGGCAACGTTTTCGCTTCTTCTAAGTTCATCCACTGGATGCGGATTGGATGGTTTTCAAAAACAATTTTGTTTGCAATTTGTATTGCTTTTTCAACCGTTTCTGCATGAAGATTTTCTGTTTCTAAATCAATTGTTACTGTTACTTTACCAAGATGGAATCCAATTGTAGGCATGTTAAAATGGTCCCAAAAGGCAGCAGATAAAATGTGCTGAGCCGCATGTTGCTGCATATGATCAAAACGGCGATCCCAATTGATTTTACCTTCTACGTCTTCTGTATGTAATTGTTCTGCAATGTAATGACGAATTTCTCCGTTTATCTCTTCTACATTGATTACATTGATATCATTTAATGTACCAGTATCATATGGTTGTCCGCCACCTGTCGGATAAAATGCTGTTTCATTCAAAACAACGTATAAGTTACCGTCTTTATCATAATCTTGCTTTATAATTTTAGTAGTAAAGTCTTGCTTATAAGCGTCAGTGTAATATAATTTGTGCTCCAATTTTCTTTCTCCTCTCGCATTAACTAGTTTCATTGTAAAGCAATTGAAATTAGTTTCCTAATATTTCAGAAGAAAGAAACTATTTTTAGAATTTTCTTGCTATAATAAGAAAAAGAAAATGCGGGGGTGGAATGAATATGTTATATGAAAACGGCGTAGATAAACTGCTTAGTTTAAGTAGAAATATTTCCGAATTATATCGAGAATTAAACGAAATGACCCGGATTTTAACGGATTGTAATCGAGAAAGTGTGAAGTTTGATCGATTATATGTAAAAGAGTTACTTTGGAAGAAAGAAGATGTAATAGAGAAATATGACCAGCTACTTGTACAACTTTGTATTAACGAATGCTTTGATCTAAAAAGTGTCATTACAGGGGAATATAAGTATACATATGAAGAAGTAGAAAACATAGTTTTACAATTTAATGAAAAGTATAATGTCGCAATCTTAATTAAAGATGTGTGTAAAGAATTACAGTTCACATATGGAATTGATATGGACATAACGAGAACAACTCGGGTATCAACAGCTCAAGTATAGAAAAAGGAAAAGAAAGCAGATCCTTTGCTTTCTTTTTTTGTGAAAATAGAGAGAGTAGGTTTAACGATGAAGGGGAAGTTACAGCATATTCATCCGCTTGGAATGAGTATTATTTTAGGGACATTGTTTGCTAGGTTTGCAACTTCAATGAGTATCCCTTTTTTAGCGATTTATTTAACGACTGTTAAAGGTGTATCAGCTGGAATGACTGGTGCTATTATCGGAACGAGTGCACTTGTTGGTGTTTTTGCTAGTTTTATCGGAGGGAATTTATCAGATCGATTTGGCCGGAAAACGATTATGATCTGGTCCATGATAGTTTGGATTTTTGTGTTTATAGGTTTTTCACTTGCGGATCATGTTTTAAGTTTCTTTTTATTAAACGCTTTAAATGGATTATGTAGGTCGTTTTTTGAGCCAACATCAAGAGCATTATTATCAGATTTAACAAAGCCTGAGTATCGGTTACTCGTCTATAACTTACGATACGGTGCAATAAATGTTGGAGTTGCTATTGGACCAATTGTTGGATTACAGATTGGAAGTGCAAAATCAACAATTCCTTTTTTAGTAGCAGCTGGGGTATATATTCTATATACAGCTATATTAGCGTTCCAATTTAAGAAGTATCCAATGGAAAAAAAGAAAGTGAGTACAGAAAAACCTGTTACAATGTTAAATGCAATGCGTATATTGCGAAAAGATATAGTATTTTTAGTTGCTTTAGTCGGTATTATTTTGAGTAATTGCGGTTTTTCACATTTAACGACGACAGTATCTCAATATTTTGCAAATGCACATATATTTGAGGATGGAGTGAAGCTATTCTCATATATGCTCGCTTTAAATGCAATTGTTGTAGTGATTATCCAATACCCTGTTATTCAAATGTGCAAAAAATACACACCATTAGCATCCATTATGGTTGGAACTTTATTTGTGAGCGGAGGATTGTTTGGATTTGGAGTAGTAGAATCTATGCTAGGTGCTGCCGTCTGTACAATTATTTTTACAATTGGAGAAGTCTTAATGTTTTCAATGACGGATGTATTTATTGATGATATTGCTGTTGCGCATCTAAAAGGAACATACTTCGGTGCGATGGGTTTTTCGGGAATTGGAGCAGTAATAGGTCCGTGGTTTGGAGGAGTACTTCTCGATTACTACGGGTACCAAAATGGGTTTGCAATATTTTCAGCACTAGCTATATTTTCAACTGTGGCATTTCCTGTGCTTTTAGTTACAAAAGGTTTATCGAAAAAAAGATATGATAGAAATTCTAATATAGAAATGCATGCGAAATAACATAAGCCCCAGTAACCAACTGGGGCTTAGTGTGTATTATATTAACTCTTAATTTGAAAAAAGAACTTTCTTTTCATGCTTATCAGCAACTTCATTTTTGGAAATATGAATGGCTAAATATCCATTTTCTAAGCAGGCTAGCATCTTCTTATAAATAATATTATCGGGTAAAGGAATGATCCGCTGTAAAGAAATATTATTATGAAGTATGCAAATGGTTAGGCCTGTCTTCATCTTTTTAATGACTACATTTTGTTCAGTTACATTTGGTACATCTGTTTCCAAAATGTATTCTTGTTCCGTTTCGCAAAGGTCAATATGAATTTGATTTGGGAAACTAAAGTTACTACAAGAGTCAGAACAAAATTGATCCATCCATTCTTCGAAACCATCAACATGAAAAAGACAATCCTTCTTTTTCTTGCCCATGTAAGACACCCTCCGTGAAATCTCAATTCATACTATGTTATGCATGAATGAAGTAGGGGTGAAGAATAAATGGAAAAATATAAACATTGTATGTGGAAAAGATAGCTAGTGTGCACTTTTTGTTTTACATATCATGATGCGCATGATGTTTTTGGCGTGAATGGTTACGGTTTTTTACTTTATGAGATCCGCTTAATGGTTCAGGTTGTCCTTTTTTTTCTTTCGCTTCACGATTGTTTTTTCCCATTGTATGTGACACCTCCTCTTCCTCTTTAGAATGAGAGAAGTTTGCAAATTTATACGAGAATGTTTTTAGAAAAAAAGGTAAAGATAAATGGGACTAACTATTATGGAAAGGGGATTATATAATGCCATATCATAAAGATAAACAACAAGCGTTTCAAGCAGCTCAGCAAGGTGTTACACAAGCAGAAAATGCATTTAACAACATTGTAAAAAATGATCCAAACTACGGTCATGATTTAAAAGAATTACGCCAAGAGGTTCAGGAAGCGTATGAACAAATTCAAAATGCACTAGAAGTAGCTTCAGAAACACAACGCCCACAACTTGAGCAATACGAAAATAACCTTCAAAATATTATGCAGCATGTAGATCAATTAGAAAAGTAAATGAGGTTGTTGTGTATTCGACAACCTCATTACTTTAACGAATATTATGCTAAAACAGAAAATTTTTCTACTCGTTTTTTCTTTATTATGCGCAGTACATATATTTCAAGTTGAAAAAGTGGAAGCGAAAATGTTGCTCAGAAAAGAGCTAGAACCAACTGGCTATGTAACATGGGAAGTACCTAATAATGAAAAGATTATTGCTATTACATTTGATGATGGACCGGATCCAACTTATACACCACAAATTTTAAATTTATTACGTCAATATAAAGCAGAAGCGACATTTTTTATGATTGGATTTCGGGTTCAGCGTAATCCATATTTAGTGAAACAAGTGTTAAAAGAGGGACATGAAATTGGAAATCATACGATGAATCATTTGTATGCGAGTAATTCATCAGATGAAAAATTAGAAAATGATATTTTAGATGGAAAGAAATTTTTCGAAAAATGGGTGAAAGAATCTTTGCTATTCCGTCCACCGGGTGGATATATTAACGATGCTGTATTTAAAACAGCGAAAGAAGCTGGTTATCAAACTGTTCTATGGTCGTGGCATCAAGATCCACGTGATTGGGCAAATCCAGGGGTTGAATCCATTGTAAATCATGTAGTGAAAAATGCAAAAAGTGGTGATATTGTATTGTTACATGATGGTGGAAATAATCGTAGTCAAACAGTAGCAGCGCTAGCAAAAATTTTACCTGAACTGAAAAAGCAGGGCTATCGATTTGTAACGGTTTCGGAATTGTTACGTTATAAACATTAGAAAAAATCCCAAAAGGTGAATGCTCCTTTTGGGATTTTTCGTTACTGGTTCTTTTTGCGTTTCTTATTATTTTGTCGTTCTGCAGCAGTTAAGTTTTCATTTGCAAACTCTTCGTTATAACCAGCACCTTGTCCTTGTGCAGATGCCGCATTCATTCCTGAAATAGTATGATTTGCTTTTCTTTTACCCATTTTATTTCACCTCTATAACTTTTTTTGTAAGTTGCATGATGAGCAGTTCATAGTATGTATGAACTGTAAAGAAAGCGCTAATAGAGCACTTTACTTTATGGTAATAGTATTCATAAGGAACATGAACACTATTCAAATTTAGAAACATAAAGAAAACTTATGATAATCTATAAGTTTCTTATTATTTACTTATTTAGAAAGTTGTAATAAGATATTATCGTAAGGTATTGAAAAGTTTGTCTACATTTTATATTCAGACAACTTAGTCACGTTTAACAGGGGGGAAACATAATGGTCAAACATAATCCATTTCAATCACGCGCAACTTTTGAAGTAGATGGAAAAACGTATCATTATTATGATTTGAAAGCGCTTGAAAACGCAGGGGTTGGCAACGTATCTCAATTACCATATTCCGTGAAAGTTTTACTTGAATCAGTACTTCGTCAAGTAGACGGACGTGTAATCACAGAAGAGCATGTTACAAATTTAGCGAAATGGGGAACGAAAGATGTGCAAGATATCGATGTTCCATTTAAACCATCTCGTGTAATTTTACAAGATTTTACTGGTGTTCCAGCTGTTGTTGATTTGGCTTCGCTTCGTAAAGCAATGGCAGACATGGGTGGGGATCCTGATAAAATTAATCCGGAAATTACTGTAGACCTTGTAATCGATCACTCTGTACAGGTTGATAGAGCGGGTACGGCAGACGCGCTTGCATTCAACATGGACTTAGAGTTTAAACGTAATGAAGAACGTTATAAATTTTTAAGCTGGGCACAAAAATCATTTGATAACTACCGCGCAGTTCCACCAGCTACAGGTATTGTACACCAAGTAAACCTTGAATATTTAGCACCAGTTGTTCACGCGGTGAAAAATGCTGAAGGTGACTTAGTTGCATACCCAGATTCATTAGTTGGAACAGACTCACATACAACAATGATTAACGGTATCGGCGTTCTTGGTTGGGGCGTTGGTGGTATTGAAGCAGAAGCAGGAATGCTTGGACAGCCTTCATACTTCCCAGTACCTGAAGTAATCGGTGTAAAATTAACTGGTACACTTCCAAGTGGTACTACAGCAACTGACGTTGCATTAAAAGTAACACAAGTATTACGTCAAAAAGGTGTAGTTGGTAAATTCGTTGAGTTCTTCGGTAATGGACTAAAGAGCATGCCTTTAGCTGACCGTGCAACAATTTCAAACATGGCACCAGAATATGGCGCAACTTGTGGATTCTTCCCAATCGATGATATTTCATTAGAATACTTACGTTTAACAGGTAGAGATGAAGAACAAATTCGCGTTGTTGAAGAATACTGTAAAGCGAACGGCTTATTCTATACAGCAGACAGCAAAGATCCAATTTACACTGATCTTGTTGAAATTGATTTAAATACAATTGAATCTAACCTTTCTGGACCGAAACGCCCACAAGATTTAATTCCACTTTCAGATATGAAAGATGCGTTCCACAAAGCTGTTGTAGCACCAGTTGGAACACAAGGACTTGGATTTAATGAGCAAGAGTTCGATAAAGAAGTGAAGGTTACATTAGAAGATAAAGAAGTAACGATGAAAACAGGTGCAATTGCAATCGCAGCAATTACAAGCTGTACAAATACATCAAACCCATACGTATTAATTGGAGCAGGTCTAGTTGCGAAGAAAGCAATTGAAAAAGGACTTGTAGTACCTGAGTACGTAAAAACATCATTAGCACCAGGATCTAAAGTTGTTACTGAGTACTTAGATAAATCAGGTTTAACAACATATTTAGACCAATTAGGTTTCCAAACAGTTGGTTACGGCTGTACGACTTGTATCGGTAACTCTGGTCCATTAGCGCCAGAATTAGAAGAAGCAATCGCAGCAAACGACTTATTAGTAACATCTGTTTTATCTGGTAACCGTAACTTTGAAGGTCGTATTCATCCACTTGTAAAAGCGAACTACTTAGCATCACCACCACTTGTTGTGGCATATGCACTTGCAGGTACTGTTGATATTGACCTGAAAAATGATGAAATCGGTAAAGATGCAAATGGTAATGCTGTTTACTTCAACGATATTTGGCCATCAGCTAAAGAAATTGAAGATGTAGTTCAAAGCGTTGTTACATCTGAGCTGTTCAAGAAAGAATATGCACAAGTATTTAATAGCAATGAGCGTTGGAATGAAATCCAAACTTCAAACGAAGCTTTATATACTTGGGATAATGATTCAACATACATTCAAAACCCACCATTCTTTGAAGGTTTATCTAAAGAGCCAGGTGAAGTTGAAACGTTATCAGGCTTACGCGTAGTTGGTAAATTTGGTGACTCTGTAACGACAGACCACATTTCACCAGCAGGTTCAATCGGTAAGCACACACCAGCTGGACGCTACTTATTAGAAAACGGCGTACAACCAGTTGACTTTAACTCTTACGGTTCTCGTCGTGGTAACCATGAAGTTATGATGCGTGGTACATTCGCGAACATCCGTATTAAAAACCAAATTGCACCAGGAACAGAAGGCGGATATACAACATACTGGCCGACTGGTGAAGTAACATCAATCTATGATGCTGCTATGAAATATAAAGAAGATGGCACAGGTCTTCTAGTTGTTGCTGGTAAAGATTATGGTATGGGAAGTTCTCGTGACTGGGCTGCGAAAGGTACTAACTTATTAGGTATTAAAGCAGTAATCGCAGAAAGCTTCGAACGTATTCACCGCAGTAACTTAGTGTTAATGGGTGTATTACCACTTCAATTTAAAGATGGCGAAAGTGCTGAAACGTTAGGTCTTGTTGGTAACGAGTCATTTGAAATTCAAATCGACAAATCAGTTAGACCACGTGATCTTGTAAAAGTAGTTGCAACTGATTTAGATGGCAACGAAAAACAATTTGAAGTAGTAGCTCGTTTCGATAGTGAAGTTGAAATTGATTACTACCGTCACGGTGGTATTCTGCAAATGGTTCTTCGTGAGAAAATTGAAGAGTCAAAAGTGTCAAACTAAATAATTGAAATGAACGAGAAGGAAGCTAACAACTGTTAGCTTCCTTATTTTATGGAAAGGGATGAAACCATTTGGTTTCATCCCTTTCTTTTTACTGTGAAAAAATGGAGGAAACGTCATGAAAGAATATAAAAGAATTTTGTTACCGTTACAGAAAGAAAAAATATTAGTAATAGCAGCTGTATGTAGTGGGCTTTTTGCAGCGATTTTAAATTTATCTCGGCCACTATTCATGGGACTAATTGTAGATAATTTGATTCAACGGGAGTTGAAGGGAGCATATTTTTACATTACTTTGTTTACAGTTTGCCGCTTGTTGATGTGGGTGAACAACCTCTCATTTGATTATATAAGCTCAAAAGCGAGTCAGCGAATATTACGAGAGAAGCGTATAGATGTATTGCGCCATTTTTTCCTATTACCGTTTGAAGAGAGTGAGAAGATTAAGCAAGGAGAGTTAGAAACTTTGGTCGTGTCTGATATTCCGAACTGGGTCAGGTTATATGGCTCTATATTAATAGAATATATACATGCCATTGCGCAATTTATAGGTGCGTTCATAGCACTACAACATATAGATATACAGTTCATATTGTGGATAACTCCGTTTTTATTTTTAAGTGCAACGGTTCCGATGTTGTTTGGGGAAAAGGTAAGAAATATCGCAAGCGTTGCTCAAAAAAATCACTCAAGTGTTGTAGAGATGGTGTCACAGTTTGTAAAGGGAATACAAGATTTGCGGAGTTTACAAAAAGAAAAATGG
This sequence comes from Bacillus cereus group sp. Bce041, assembly GCF_052646455.1. Taxonomy (NCBI): domain Bacteria; kingdom Bacillati; phylum Bacillota; class Bacilli; order Caryophanales; family Bacillaceae; genus Bacillus; species Bacillus cereus group sp. Bce041. The sequence continues at coordinate 89,728 of NZ_JBQXON010000011.1, read as the reverse complement.
GCAATTCGCTTATTTAAAAGAGTAACGGCACAATCGTATAAATCGGAAGTAAAGAAGACGATGATGCAACATTGTATTGGAGTAGTTGGAACGGTGATTGAAACAGGAGCATATATCCTTGTTCTCATTATAGGTGCACAAAAAATAATGAGGGGAGAAATAGAAGTTGGTTCACTCATTGCAGTGTTAGCGACAATTGAGATGCTCTTTTTCCCTGTCCGTTATGTAGGCGATTTATTAATAATGACACAAGTTGCAGTCGCTTCGGCAAATAGAACTTTTTGCTTTTTAAATAAACGAGCAGCAGATAACAATGTAGAAAGAGCGATGGGTATCAGGATAACAAATGTTTCATTTCAGGAGAATGACGAAGAGAAATGCAGAATTCATAATATTGATTTGCAAATTCGTCCTGGTGAACTCGTTATTATTGTGGGAGAAAGCGGTGCAGGAAAAACAACGCTTTTAAAGTTAATAACGGGCTTGTATAAACCATCTAACGGTAGCATTGCTTATTATGGTAATGAAGCTCGTATGACTACAGTTTGGCAAGAACCACGTTTTTTTCGAACGACGATAACAGAGAATATGTATTTCGGGGAAGAGTGTTTAGAAAATCAGTTAGAAAAAAATAGTGAACTTATAAATGTAACGCCGATTATTAGAGGGTTACCTGAAGGGAGTCAAACTGTGCTACATAAAAGCGGTGAAGAGCTTTCAGGAGGCGAAAGAAAACGTCTCGCATTATTGCGAGCGATTGTATCAAATCCAACTCTTATTATTTTAGATGAACCGACGGCTGGGTTAGATCCAGGCAATCAAGAACTGGTTTGGAATATGATTGAAGGGATAGGAAGAGATGTAACGAGAATTGTGGCAACACATGATGTAGAGAGAGCGATGATAGCAGATTGTGTTGTTGTCATAAAGAATGGGACTATTGTGGAATGTGGGAATCCTAGAGAATTATTAAATTGCAACTCATTGTACAAAGAGTTGCAAACAAAAAGATAAGAGATATGTAATGCCCTTATCTTTATTCAGCTATTTGCCGGGCAGCCCGATTGGTGAGGGCTGATTAAAGTTTCACTTTATTCGTTCTCATTAAGTTGATAAGTATAAGAATTCGGATCACTAGAATTAACTTCTTTGACGAGAGTAAGTTGATTTGTATCTGGATTATATTTGAAAATCTTAATTGTATGTTCGCTACTTAGTAATGGATTATATTCTTGAATAGCGAATGTATTTTCCGCAATTTGTGTCATATTACTGGTGGGAACATTTTCTATGGAATCATGATTTGTAGAAATTTCAACGACTTTTTCACTGTTGAAAAATAAAAGAACGATTACTAAAATAACTAAGCATATTCGTATATAGCGTAGCTCTTTGGTGATAGGGTGTTCTCCCAAAATAATCATCCTTTCTATAACTATTCTATAGTAGTAATGGTAGTCATCGTGAAAAAAGTAATAATGCCGAGGCCTGCCCAAAGGATAAATGAGATTAATGCGATATAGAGACAAATACGTCCAACTTGTTTTTTTTCAGGGTCTTTACTAAATAGTGAGATAATCCATGTGATAATTCCGATTGGGGAAAATATAAAACTAAGAATATATAGAAGTATTTTTTCAAATAAATTCATGAGAGCTCCTTTCATTGTAAAATATTCTATTTATTTCTAATTATATGATGGAAAGGTAAATATTTCATCACAGTTATAAAAATTCTGATTATTTAGAATGTGAATATTTCCAAGCTTGTCCGTATAAGCTAAAATAAGATATATAGTATTTTGATGAATGTGTTAAAAGAAGATAATACGTTAGGGTGATATAAAATGTGGCGGAAGCTTACGATTATTGTAGTGTTACTTTGTTTAGCGGGATATGCAGCTTATGAACAGTTTGGTAATAAAGAGCAGGCGGTAAAAGTGAAGCAAGAAAAAAGTGAAGCTGTGATGAAAGAGATTATCGCAAGGAATGGTATTGAGATAGGGAAGAGCGCACCAGACTTTGAATTAACTAAGTTAGATGGGACAAATGTAAAGTTATCGGATTTAAAAGGAAAGAAAGTAATTTTAAACTTTTGGGCTACGTGGTGTGGACCATGTCAGCAAGAAATGCCTGATATGGAGGCTTTCTATAAAGAACATAAAGAAAACGTAGAAATTTTAGCAATCAATTATACGCCTTCAGAAAAAGGTGGGGGGGAAGAAAAGGTAAGCAATTTTATTAAAGAAAAAGGAATTACTTTTCCTGTTTTATTGGACAAGAACATTGATGTGACAACAGCGTATAAAGTAATTACGATTCCAACTTCGTATTTTATAGATACAAAAGGTGTCATTCAAGATAAGTTTATTGGGCCGATGACGCAAAAAGAGATGGAGAAAAGGGTTGCTAAATTAAAATAATGGTAAAAAGGTAGAGGTGGAGAGTTCCCATTTCTGCCTTTTCTTTTTCAAGTAGTAATAACTTCATGATATGATGTAAGAAATATAAACGTTTAGAGATAAAGGAGTGTATGGAGTGGGGAATGTATCCTTACCGTTAGATTATGTTGTAATTGATTTTGAAACAACAGGATTTAACCCTTATAATGATAAAATTATTCAAGTTGCAGCGGTGAAATATCGTAATCATGAACTGGTAGATCAATTTGTTTCATACGTGAATCCAGAGCGGCCAATTCCGGACCGAATAACGAGTTTAACAGGTATTACCAATTATCGCGTTTCAGATGCACCGACGATTGAAGAAGTGTTACCTTTATTTTTAGCATTTTTACATACAAATGTTATTGTGGCTCATAATGCTTCTTTTGATATGCGCTTTTTGAAAAGTAATGTAAATATGCTTGGGTTGCCTGAACCTAAAAATAAAGTAATTGATACTGTATTTTTAGCGAAGAAATACATGAAGCATGCGCCTAATCATAAACTTGAAACGTTAAAACGAATGCTTGGAATTCGTTTAAGCTCTCATAATGCATTTGACGATTGCATTACGTGTGCTGCTGTTTATCAAAAGTGTGCAGCTATTGAAGAAGAAGGGAAACGAAAAGTAAATAAGGCTATGCTTGATGAAACTGCGGTATATGAAGCGGTGAAAGAAATACTTGCATGTAATAAACGTAATGTAGAATGGCTACGTTGTATGAACGTAGGAAGTTATTTAGATATAAAAGCTTTTTATCCAGTTATGAGATTAAAGGTAAAAGGACGAAAGAAATATGTATTAACAGAGATATTAGAAGAAGATGTGAAAGAAATATGTACAAGTTTAAAATGTGAACCGGCGTTAAAAAGTGAAGTTGGTAATACGAGAATTATGCTTAATAGCTTAGAGGATGTTATGAAATTAGAAAGTTATATTTTAGAGCAGTATGATTTTGTATTACAGGCGCTTCATGATTATAAAGAAAATGAAATGAATGCAGATGAAAAGTTGAAAGAGTATTTAAATATTATGGTATAAAAAACTCCGTGTGCAATATATTGTACACGGAGTTTTTTTAGGAGTACTAAAACATAAAATTTTCTTGCAAATCTGATTAAAGAGTTTTTTGTTTGCTCATACTATGTAATAAGAAAGCGAAGGAGAGAGGGTGAACAACATGAGAAGAAGTCGCCGTAAATCGTTTGAAGAACTTGTAAATGAAAATAAACAACAATTATTAAGCGATCGTGATGCAATTGATCGCATTGAAGAGCGCATTGAAAAACGTTATGAAATGAAACTTTTTAAGCAAGCTGAATAATTCTTAACACTAGTACGATACTAGTGTTAAGGAGGCGATAGTAATGGGTAATCCGAAAAAAAATTCAAAAGACTTTGCACCAAATCATATTGGAACACAATCGAAAAAAGCTGGTGGAAATAAAGGAAAGCAAATGCAAGATCAAACAGGTAAACAACCGATTGTTGATAATGGTTAAAGAAAAGGAGAATATTACATTCTCCTTTTTTATGTATAAATTTGAGGAAAGATAGGTAATTTAAGATGGTGTGTATATACAATATTAGGAGGGAAGTACATGCCAAATCCAGATAATCGAAGTGACAACGCTGAAAAGTTACAAGAAATGGTGCAAAATACAGTTGATAACTTTAATGAAGCAAAAGAAACAGCGGAACTTTCTAATGAAAAAGATCGTGCTGCTATTGAAGCAAAAAATCAAAGACGTTTAGAAAGTATTGACTCATTAAAAAGTGAAATCAAAGATGAATCTTAACAAAATGTACAAAAAGGGCTGACTTTTGTCAGCCCTTTTTCGTAATCGTAAAATTTTCAACGAGTAAACGCCAATTTTGTGGGAATGGTAAACCGATTTTCCAGTAACTAATACCACCTATACCTTGTTCTTTCATTAAATTGAATTTACTTTGAACAGACCGTGAATCTTCAAACCAAACTTCGTGTTGCACGCCGTTTTCATCAAAATAATTAAAATGAGGAGCTTGGGCTGTGAAATCATAACGAATAGGGACATTATATTTACGAGCTAGTGCAACAGCTGCGACAGAGCTAATTGCTTTTGCGGGTGGATTTCCTTGTTTAAATGGAAGCTTCCAATCAAACCCGTATAAATTTTGCCCCATCATAATTTTTTGGGGAGGCATTTGAGATTTTGCATATTGAAGTACTTCTTTCACCGGACCGATAGGAGAAATTGCCATCGGTGGCCCGCCCTGCCATCCCCAGTCATATGTCATAATGACGACGAAATCAACAATTTGCCCTTGCGCTTTATAATCGTGAGCTTCGAAAAATTTTCCCTTTTGATTTGAACTTGTTTTCGGTACGAGAGTTGTGCTCAATGTGTACCCGCTAGGTAAGCGTGTTTTTACATTTCGTAAAAAACGATTATACGCTTCGCGGTCTTCAGGTGCTACACTCTCGAAATCGAAATGAATGTCTCGCATGCCATATTTCTCAGCTGTTTGCAAAATGTTTGTAATAAATTTGTTTTGAATCGTTGCGTCGCGTAAAATAACCGATGTTAGATCGGCACTGAAATTACCATTTTCAATATTTGTAATAACGAGCATAGGGATTGTTTTACCCTGCGTTGCAATATTAGCGATTTTAGCTGTTTCAGTAGGTTCTTTTAATGTGCCATCTCTTTTTGCCTCAAAACTAAAATAAGCTAAGTATGTTAAAAATGGATTGATGGCACGTGTAGCATTAACTAAACTCTCTTTAATCGGTATAGTGGAAGGTTGTAAATAAGCGATGGATTCTACAGCTCGTTTTGTACCTTTTGGTACGTATAATTGTTGTCCGACATGGAGAATAGATTTTAAAGATAAATTATTAACTTTAGCTAAACTAGCGAGGGGGACATTATATGTTTGAGAAATTCGATATAGGCTGTCACCAGGCTGTACATAATAATTATTCCCTTTCGTATTAACGATAAGTGCCTGACCAACCACGAGCGTTTCAGCTGGATTTAATCCATTGTCTTTTACTATTTCGTCAGGTGTTGATCCATATTTTGATGCCAAGCTATATACGCTATCACCACTACGAACAGTTACAATTTGAATCATATGCTGGCTCCTTTCAGTAAAAGATTCACTGTTTTTATTTTATTTTTGATGTTACTGTATTATGATTAAATGTATGCAAGGTAGCAGAAGTGAAAGAAGGCGAATATACATATGTTTGTAGCAGAACATGAAGTTGAAATCCGTTATGCGGAAACAGATCAAATGGGTGTTGTTTACCATTCAAACTACTTAGTGTGGCTTGAGTTAGGTCGCACGAAACTTATACAAGATTTAGGTTTTTCATATGTTGAAATGGAGAAAGAAGGAATTATTTCTCCTGTGTTAGATTTACAAATTTCATACCGTAAAGCGATGCGTTACGGAGAAAAAGCAATCGTAAAAACATGGGTAGATACTGTGAGCCCACTTCGCGTTGTATATGGATATGAAATATATAATGGTGATGGTGAACTTTGTATTACTGCAAGTACAACGAATATTTGTGCGAAAAAAGAAGGGTTCCGCCCTGTATCATTTAAAAAGTTATATCCTGAGTGGTATGCGAAATATGAGGAAATTAAGAAAAAATAAAAAAGCGTGGCAGAAGCCACGTTTTTTTATTTTTCATAATTAAATTGTGGGAAGTCGTCACCTTCGTTAAGTGTAACAGATAAATTATGTCCATCGAAGAACCATTCATCATCGCCTTCAATAAAGAAGTTAATACCTTCTTCTTGAATTTGAACAGCAGGATGTGCAGGATCATCTTTACGAATACCTAAAGAAAGTCCTTTTTGCACAGTACTGCAACCACCGTATTGTACGAAAAAGCGTAGTGTTTCATTTGATTGTAAGTTTAATTCATTTTTATACCATTGTGCTGCTTCTTTTGTTACGGAAAGATTCATGTATAGTTCCTCCAAATTATGTTGCTTTTTCTTTAGTATAAAAAATAACGCAAAAAGACGCTATTAATATGCTTCACGTTTTCTTTTTGCGTTATGTGGGTTACGATCTTATTTTTGCTTTTTTGAAAAGTTTGCTTTTGGTTCAGTTTTATTTATAATTCGTCCGATATTTGCACGGTGTTTATAAATAACCATACCTGCTAATAAACACATCGCAATAATGAAGATTTTATCCCCGCTAACAATGGATGCAATAACAGCAACAACTGCTGTTACCATAGAAGAAAGTGATACGTATCTTGTTGTAAATAAAAGGGTGAAAAATACAACAGCCAATATTGCAAAAACAACTGGTGAATAGCATAATAGCACCCCAGCAGAAGTTGCAACTGCTTTACCACCGCGGAATTTCGCGAAGATTGGATAGACATGTCCAAGAACAGCCGCTAACCCGAACCATAGTGGATGAATATCTAATCCGAAAATCATTGGTAGACTTGTTGCTAATGTCCCTTTTAAAATGTCAGCAATTGTAACGGTAAAACCTGCTTTTTTCCCTAATGTGCGGAATGTGTTTGTTCCGCCTAGATTACCGCTCCCGTGCTCACGAATATCGATTCCGTAGCCGATTTTTCCAACAACTAGTGCAAATGGAATCGAGCCAAGTAAGTAGGCAACGATAAATAAAAGATATGTAGTAACCATAAGTTCAGTCTCCTTTATTCAAATGTGTTGATAAAGGGTAAAAAGAGTTTTTCCCGTATATTGTACCATACATTTGTAAAGAGCACATTTCTTTTTTGTAAATGAAAAATTCATTATTTCGTGAAAAAAATTTCACAGTAATGTTACATTTCTCACAGAAACAGTAAGACTGTATGTAGTAACATTTTAATCAAAAGATAACAACATATTGGTGGAGGGTTATAAATGTTACAAAATAATACACGTGGAGAAGAAGAATTAATGAAAGTGTTTGAGACAATAGTCCACGGCAATGAACAAGATTTGATGCAAGAAAATGCAAATGTAGACGGCCGCTCTCCAATGGGCGTAATGGGAACGTTCGCATCTGAGAGTGCAAAATATTATGCTGTTGAGAATTTATTGTCAGATCAAGTGAAAAAAGCGATAAATGAAAATATATTATATCCACATGATTTAGATTTTTATGCAACAGGAACGACGACTTGTTCACAAATTCCGTTAGCGCAAATGCTTGCTAATGGTTTTCATACTGGACATGGACATATGAGACAACCGCAAGACATTAAAAGTGCATTGGCTCTTTCGTCTATTATTTTTCAAGCGAATCAAAATATGCAGCATGGTGGTCAATCGTTTGCACTCTTTGATATTGATTTAGCACCTTATGTACGAAAAACAATTGAGAGACATAAAAAACGATTACAATCATATCCGCTTACGAAAGAACAAATAGAAGAATTTTCATGGAAAGAAACGGAAAATGATACGTATCAAGCGTGTGAGGCTTTCGTTCATAATTCGAATAGTATGCATAGTAGGGGCGGAGGACAAGTACCGTTTATTTCTATTAATTATGGAACAGATACATCAAAAGAAGGAAGAATGTTAATTAAACAACTTTTAAAAGCGACACAAGCTGGACTTGGTAAAGGAGAGACACCGATTTTTCCGATTCAAATTTTCAAGATGAAAAAAGGTGTGAATTTTGAAGAAAGTGATCCGAACTACGATTTATTTGAATTAGCATTAGAGACAACCGCAGAGCGATTATTCCCTAACTTTTCATTTTTAGATGCTCCGTTTAATGCAGTGCATTATGATGGAAGACCAGAAAGTGAAGTATGTTACATGGGATGTCGTACCCGTGTTATGTCTAATATACATGGAGAAGAAACAGCGATTGGTAGAGGGAATTTATCATTTACGTCTATTAATTTAGTGAAATTAGCGTTAATTAGTGGTTCAAAAGAAGCGTTTTTTGAAGCGCTAAACTATTATTTAGATTTAGGAATTAAGCAGTTATTAGAAAGATTTGCGTATCAATGTACGAAGCGAGCAAGAGATTTTCAGTTTTTATATTCACAAGGTGTATGGCGTGGTGGAGAAACGTTGCATCCTGAAGACTCCGTAGCCTCAATTTTAAAACAAGGGACGTTAAGTATTGGTTTTATCGGTCTTGCGGAATGTTTAGTAGCTTTAACAGGAAAGCATCATGGGGAAGATGAAGAATCATGGAAACTTGGGTATGAAATTATTTCCTTTATGAGAGATAGAATGGATAAAGCGACAGAAGAACATCAACTGAATTTCTCAGTAATTGCAACTCCAGCAGAAGGATTATCAGGGAAGTTTGTGAAAAAAGATAGAAAAGAATTTGGCGTGATTAGCGGTATAACGAACCATAATTACTATACGAATTCATTCCATATTCCAGTTTATTATAACATTCAAGCGATAAATAAAATTCGTTTAGAAGGTCCGTTCCATGCTCTATGTAACGGGGGACATATTACTTATATTGAACTAGACGGAGCAGCAATGCATAACAAAAAGGCATTAAAACAAATTGTACAAGCCATGGCAGAACATGGCGTTGGATACGGTTCAATTAATCATCCTGTTGACCGTTGTAAGTGCTGTAGTTATCACGGGGTTATTGGGAATGAATGTCCAAGTTGCGGGAATGAAGATGAGGCTAATATAGAAAGAATTCGCCGTATAACAGGCTATCTTGTAGGAGATATGTCAAAGTGGAATAGTGCGAAACGTAGTGAAGAGATAGATCGGGTGAAACATAAATGAAAGTGATGAATATTATTCATGATAGTGTAGTAGATGGAGAAGGATTGCGGACAGTCGTGTTTTTTGCGGGCTGTCCGCATCGTTGCGTTGGTTGCCACAATCCGAAATCGTGGAATATTTGCAACGGAACGGAAATGACAGTAGAAGAAATTGTGAAAGAGATTGCAAGTAATCCATTAACTGATGTAACATTTTCAGGTGGAGATCCATTTTTTCAAGCTGCTGAAGTGAAAAAGGTAGCAAAAATCGTGAAAGATTTGAAAAAAAACCTATGGATGTATACAGGTTATACGTTAGAAGAGATACAGAGTTCTCAAAATAATGATATGATAGAGTTGTTACATTATGGGGATGTTTTAGTCGATGGAAGGTTTGAAATTGAGGAAAAAGATTTAACACTTCCATTTCGCGGAAGCTCCAATCAACGTATTATTCGATTGAAAGAGTAAAAAGGCGGGATAGATTATATGAACAAAACGGTATTGCTTGTTGAAGATGAAAGAAGATTACGTGAAATTGTTAGTGATTATTTTCGTAATGAAGGCTTTGAAGTAATCGAAGCAGAAGATGGAAAAAAAGCGTTAGAGTTATTTGCAGAGCATGAAATTGATTTAATTATGTTAGATATTATGTTACCGGAAATAGATGGATGGTCTGTTTGTAGAAGAATTAGAAAAGAATCAGCAGTACCAATTATTATGTTGACAGCGCGTTCGGATGAGGATGATACATTGCTAGGTTTCGAATTAGGTGCAGACGAGTATGTAACGAAACCATTTAGCCCGAAAGTATTAGTAGCTCGTGCAAAGACGTTATTGAAACGTGCGGATGGTGCGGTAGGAGTAGCGGAAGAAAATGCTATGTCTTTAGCTGGAATAGAAGTGAATCGTCTATCTAGAACTGTTTTAGTAGATGGAGAAGAAATTATATTGACACATAAAGAATTTGAACTTCTTGTGTATTTAATGGAGAACAAAGGAATTGTGTTATCACGTCAACATTTATTAGACCAGTTATGGGGATATGACTATTACGGTGATGACCGAACGGTTGATACCCATATTAAAAAACTTCGAAATAAGCTAGGAGATAAAGCGAAGCATATCGGTACTGTTATTCGAGTTGGTTATAAATTTGAAGAATAATCTAGAACGATTTGTGTAATTTAGCCTAGGGAAATGGTAATTTTATACTCTCTTTTGAAGGTAAAATGTACAAAAAATACTTTTTTTGTCTACAATGTTAGATAAGTGTATTTTTTTAATTGGATTTCACGATGAGTTCACAAGAAGGACACAAAACGTGACTATACTGAAAATACGAATTCACCAGAGAGGGGAAATAAAACATGGGATATTACGACGGACCAAATTTAAATGAAGAGCATAGTGAAACGAGAGAAGTGAGAAAATCAGGTAGTAAAAAAGGCTATTTCTTCACAGGTTTAGTGGGAGCTGTAGTCGGAGCGGTTTCGATTAGTTTTGCAGCACCATATATGCCATGGGCTCAAAATAATGGAGCGCCAGTATCATCATTTAGTTCGGATTCAAAAGTAGAAGGTACTGTAGTTCCTGTTGTAAATAAAGCGAAAAATGAAACTGATTTACCTGGTATGATTGAAGGGGCGAAAGATGTTGTTGTAGGTGTTATTAATATGCAACAAAGTGTTGATCCATTTGCAATGCAACCGACAGGTCAAGAACAACAAGCCGGTTCAGGATCAGGTGTTATTTATAAAAAAGCAGGAAATAAAGCATATATTGTAACAAACAACCACGTAGTAGATGGAGCAAATAAACTTGCTGTGAAGCTGAGCGACGGAAAGCAAGTTGATGCGAAATTAGTTGGTAAGGACCCTTGGTTAGACTTAGCGGTTGTTGAAATTGATGGATCTAATGTAAATAAAGTTGCCACTTTAGGTGATTCAAGTAAACTTCGTGCGGGTGAAAAAGCCATTGCAATCGGTAATCCACTTGGATTTGATGGAAGTGTAACGGAAGGTATAATCAGTAGTAAAGAACGCGAAATTCCGGTTGATATTGATGGGGATAAACGACCAGATTGGCAAGCACAAGTTATTCAAACGGATGCAGCGATTAATCCAGGTAATAGTGGTGGTGCATTATTTAACCAAAATGGTGAAATAATTGGGATTAATTCAAGTAAAATTGCACAACAAGAAGTTGAAGGAATTGGATTTGCTATTCCAATTAACATCGCAAAACCAGTTATTGAATCTCTTGAAAAAGATGGAGTAGTAAAACGTCCAGCTCTTGGAGTAGGTGTTGTTTCACTAGAAGATGTGCAAGCTTATGCAGTCAATCAATTGAAAGTACCGAAAGAAGTAACAAACGGCGTTGTATTAGGTAAAATTTACCCAATATCACCAGCTGAAAAAGCTGGTTTAGAGCAATATGATATTGTAGTAGCATTAGATAATCAAAAAGTAGAGAATGCTCTTCAATTCCGTAAATATTTATATGAAAAGAAAAAAGTAGGCGAGAAAGTAGAAGTTACATTCTACCGTAACGGTCAAAAAATGACGAAATCGGCTACTTTAGCAGATAATTCAGCTACAAAGAATCAATAATCGAAATAAAAGAAAGTCTCTTTCATATTGAAAGAGACTTTCTTTATCGGCTATACTAAAGGAATAGGAGGGATTAATTATGACAATTGAAAACCCAACTCGTACGGAAATTGGTGAAGTGTTAAAGAAAAGCAAAACAATTGCGGTTGTTGGATTATCAGATAAGCCAGAACGTACATCGTATATGGTTTCAAAAGCAATGCAAGATGCTGGATACCGCATTATTCCAGTTAATCCAACAGTAGATGAGGTGCTCGGAGAAAAGGCAGTTTCTTCACTAAAGGATATTAAGGAACACGTTGACATTGTAAATGTATTTCGTCGCTCAGAGTTTTTAATGGATGTTGCAAAAGAATTTGTAGAGATTGATGCAGATGTTTTTTGGGCACAATTAGGAGTACAAGATGAGGATACATATAAACTTTTAAAAGAAAAAGACTATACTGTAATAATGGATCGTTGTATTAAAGTAGAACATGCGATGACAAAATAGTATAGATTTAAAGGTAGAAAGATTGATTCAGCCCTCATTATAGATAAGTAGGGCCGATGAACGAGGTGTTCATCATGAGATTTTTTAAAGGCTGTTTTTGGGGATTGTTATTTGTAATCCCATTTTGGATCTTGATCATTTGGATCATAATAAAGGTTTGGAATGTGTAATCTTGGAATACATATCCATTTCTCGTTGACAAACGATTATTTTTCTGAAATAGTAGCCTAGAGGAATCCTTGTGAGAAAACAAGGATTTTTCTATTGAAAATGGTATATAAAAGAGATAAGATAACTTGCCAAAACGATAGTCGAGGCGTTATTCTATAATAGAAACATATGTTCTGATTTTGGATTAGGAAAGGGGCAAGGAGTTTGGCGAAGCATCAGTTCCAATATAATGAAGATGCGATTCAAGTGTTAGAAGGACTTGAAGCCGTTCGAAAACGCCCGGGTATGTATATCGGGAGCACGGACAGCCGTGGATTGCATCATTTAGTATATGAAATAGTAGATAACTCCGTTGACGAAGCGTTAGCGGGATTTGGCGACGAAATTTCAGTCGTAATACATAAAGATAATAGTATTAGCGTTATAGATAAAGGGCGAGGAATGCCTACGGGAATGCATAAACTTGGGAAACCTACACCTGAAGTTATTTTAACTGTACTTCATGCCGGTGGTAAGTTTGGTCAAGGTGGTTACAAAACGAGTGGTGGTTTACACGGTGTTGGGGCATCGGTTGTAAACGCCTTATCAGAATGGTTAGTCGTAACGATTAAGCGTGACGGAAATATTTACGAACAACGCTTTGAAAATGGCGGTGTTCCTGTAACGACGCTTGAGAAAATCGGGAAGACGAAAGAGTCTGGTACTACGATGTATTTCAAACCAGATACAACGATTTTCAGCACAACAAATTATAATTATGAAACATTATGTGAGAGATTACGTGAATCTGCATTCTTATTAAAAGGAATGAAAATCTCGATAAAAGATGAACGAAATGATTTAGAGGATGTATTTCATTATGAAACGGGAATTGAAGCTTTTGTTTCCTATTTAAACGAAGAAAAAGATTCCATTCATCCAGTTGTATATTTCACTGGTGAACAAAATGGAATTGAAGCAGAACTAGCATTTCAATTTAACGATGGCTACTCAGAAAACATTTTATCGTTTGTAAATAACGTACGTACAAAAGATGGTGGAACACACGAAGCTGGATTTAAAACAGCGATGACGCGTGTGTTTAACGAGTATGCTCGTAAAGTAGCACTATTAAAAGAAAAAGATAAAAACTTAGAAGGCACAGATATTCGTGAAGGTGTAGCGGCTATCGTTTCGGTACGTGTACCAGAAGAAGTGCTTCAGTTTGAAGGGCAAACGAAGGGGAAACTAGGTACAAGTGAAGCGCGTTCTTCAATTGATGCCATTGTATCTGAGCATTTAGCATACTTTTTAGAAGAAAATCCTGATGTAGCTACACTTCTTGTGAGAAAAGCAATTAAAGCAGCACAAGCACGTGAAGCAGCCCGTAAAGCAAGAGAAGAAGCGCGTAGTGGTAAGAAGAAGAAAAAATCAGAAGGTACGTTAAGCGGGAAATTAACACCTGCACAATCACGTAACCCGCAAAAAAATGAACTATACCTAGTAGAGGGTGACTCTGCCGGTGGTTCTGCAAAACAAGGACGAGACCGACGTTTCCAGGCCGTATTACCGTTACGTGGTAAAGTAATTAATACAGAAAAAGCAAAGCTTGCTGATATCTTTAAGAATGAAGAGATTAATACAATCATTTATGCGATTGGCGGCGGTGTAGGAAATGAATTTGATGTTGAAGATATTAACTACGATAAAGTTGTAATTATGACCGATGCCGATACGGATGGGGCTCATATTCAAGTATTGTTATTAACGTTCTTCTACAGATATATGAAGCCACTTATCGAAGCTGGTAAAGTATTTATCGCACTTCCTCCTTTATACAAAGTAAGTAAAGGAAAAGGTAAGAGTGAGGTAATTGAATACGCTTGGTCAGATGAGGAATTAGACGGTGTAACTAAAAAAGTTGGAAAAGGCTATATGTTACAACGTTATAAAGGACTTGGTGAAATGAATGCGGATCAATTATGGGAAACAACAATGAATCCTGAAACGCGTACATTAATTCGCGTGAAAATTGATGATGCAGCTAGGGCAGAGCGCCGCGTTACAACGTTAATGGGCGATAAAGTAGAACCGCGCCGTAAATGGATTGAACGTAATGTACAGTTTGGTATGCAAGAAGAAGGAAATATTTTAGAAAATGAAATGATTATGGAGACGGAGGTGGAATAACATGCAAGCAGAGAAGTTTCATGACCTCCCGCTTGAAGACGTGTTAGGTGATCGCTTTGCACGTTATAGTAAATATATTATTCAAGATCGTGCACTTCCAGATGCGCGTGACGGCTTAAAGCCAGTACAAAGACGTATTTTATATTCTATGTATGTAGAAGGTAATGTACATGATAAAGCGTTCCGTAAGTCAGCTAAAACAGTCGGTAACGTTATTGGTAATTATCATCCACATGGTGATTCCTCTGTATATGAGGCGATGGTACGTTTAAGCCAAACTTGGAAAGTACGTAATGTTTTAGTTGAAATGCATGGTAATAACGGTAGTGTTGACGGGGATCCAGCAGCAGCAATGCGTTATACGGAAGCTCGTTTATCACCAATTGCATCTGAGTTATTACGTGATCTTGATAAAGAAACAGTAGAATTCGTATCAAACTTTGATGATACGAGTGAAGAACCAGTTGTATTACCAGCAGCGTTCCCGAATTTATTAGTGAACGGATCTACAGGGATTTCCGCTGGTTATGCAACAGAAATTCCTCCGCATCATCTTGGAGAAGTTATTGATGCTACAATGATGCGTATTGATAAGCCAAATAGTACTGTTGATGATTTATTAACAGTTATGAAAGGACCAGATTTCCCAACAGGCGGTATTATTCAGGGGATTGATGGTATTAAAAAGGCGTATGAAACAGGTAAAGGTAAAATTATTATTCGCGGAAAAGCAGAAGTTGAAACAGTGCGTGGTGGGAAACAACAAATTGTAATCACTGAAATTCCTTACGAAGTGAATAAGGCAAACCTTGTAAAGAAAATGGATGAATTACGTCTAGATAAAAAGTTAGATGGTATTGCTGAAGTGCGTGATGAGACAGATCGTACTGGTTTACGAATTGTTGTTGAATTAAAGAAAGAAGCAAACGCCGAAGGTATTTTAAATTATTTATATAAAAATACAGATTTGCAAATTCCATATAACTTTAATATGGTAGCGATCAATAATCGTCGTCCAACACTTATGACATTACCGAAAATTTTAGATGCTTATATTGGACATCAAAAAGAGGTTATTACGAGACGTTCGCAATATGAATTAAGAAAAGCAGAAAATCGTCAACATATTGTAGAAGGTTTAAAGAAAGCATTATCGATTTTAGACCAAGTAATTGAGACAATTCGAGCTTCAAAAGATAAACGTAACGCGAAAGATAATTTAAGTGCAAAATTTGGCTTTACAGAAGCACAGGCAGAAGCAATTGTTTCCTTGCAATTATATCGCTTAACGAATACAGACATTACGGCGTTACAAGAAGAAGCAGATGAGCTTAATAAGAAAATTATTGAGCTACAGGCAATTTTACAAAGTGAAAAAAGATTGCTTCAAGTAATTAAAACTGATTTAAAGAGAGTTAAGAAAACGTATAGTGATGATCGACGCGCTATTATTGAAGATCAAATCGAGGAAATTAAAATCGATGTAGAAGTGATGATCCCACAAGAAGATGTCATCGTTACTGTAACGAAAGAAGGATATGTGAAACGTACTGGATGGCGCTCACATAATGCCTCAAACGGCAAAGACTTCGGTATGAAAGAGGGTGACATCTTACTTGAACGATTCGATACGAATACGACAGAGACAGTCCTCTTATTTACGAATAAAGGAAACTATATATATCTGCCAGTATACGAAATGCCAGATATTCGTTGGAAAGATTTAGGTCAGCACGTTGCTAATATCGTTTCACTCGACCGGGATGAAACAATCATTTGGGCAACGGTTGTACCGAACTTTGAGGAAGAAAAACGATTTATCGTATTTGTAACAAGAAATGGTATGATAAAGAAAACAGAATTAAATCAATATAAAGTTCAGCGTTATTCAAGAGCATTCGTTGCTGTAAACTTGAAAAAAGATGATGAAGTTGTCGATATATTTGCGACAGATGGAACGAGTGATATCGTTCTTGCTACACACGGTGCATATGCACTTATTTTCCATGAAGAGGAAGTAAGTCCAGTCGGTGTAAGAGCTGCTGGAGTGAAAGCAATTAATTTAAAAGAAGATGACTATGTCGCTTCTGGTAAACCGTTAAATGGTGACAAAGATCAACTTATTCTCGTAACACAGCGCGGTGCTGTAAAACGCCTAAAAGCATCAGAAATTGAGAAATCAACGAGGGCGAAGCGAGGTCTTGTTATTTTCAAAGAATTAAAACGTAATCCGTACCGCATTGTCGGTATTGAAATCGTTCGGGACGATGAATTAGTTTACATGAAGACAGAGAAAAACATTGTAGAAGAAATTGATCCGAAAGCGTATCGAAATAAAGACCGGTATAGTAATGGTAGCCTTGTGCTAGATGTTAATGATACTGGTGAAGTAGTAGAAACGTGGACGAAGAAAAGACCAGAATAAAGAGGGCATCTTGCTATGAATAGTAGCAAGATGCTTTTTTCTAGGCAATTTATTATGTAAATAATAATAATCTTGTTATAATAACTGAATGAAATCGTTCTCATAAAGTTCAACTAATCGGGCTTTAACAAGCAGTTGATTCCTCACCTAATTCCTTAGCTTTCACTGAATTTTGGGTTAGGAATCTTACTGCTCGTTAAAGCGGCACAAATGGAGGGGCAACATGAAAAAAATAGGTGTAGGGATTGTAGGATTTGGTTTTTCTAGTACGACATTTCATATCCCACTATTACAAACAATAGAAGAATATGATATTCGTGCTGTATTATCCTCAAAAGAAGAGGTAGTAAAAGACACATTACCAAACGCTAATGTTGTTAGTACAATTGATGAATTGGTGAAGCGAGCTGATGTTGACTTAGTTGTTATTACATCACCTAATACAACTCATTTTCCATATGTAAAAGAAGCAATTTTAAAAGGTAAGCATGTTGTTGTAGAAAAACCATTTGTTGTCTCAATTAAAGAAGGGGAAGAGCTTATTTCATTAGCAGAGCAGCATAATGTAATGTTAAGCGTATATCATAATCGTCGTTTTGATAATGATTTCTTAACAATTAAGAAATTGTTAGGAGAAAACAGAGTAGGGAATGTATACGCATATGAATCGAATTTTGATCGTTTCCGTCCACATGTACGTGATCGATGGAGAGAAAAAAATCTACCAGGCTCCGGTATATTATACGATTTAGGATCGCATTTAATTGACCAAGCGTTATCAATATTCGGGAAACCAGATGCGATAAGTGCAGATGTAATAAAACAACGACCAGGTGCAGAGGTGGATGATTATTTCCACATAGTACTTCATTACGGAGTTAAACGTGTCATTTTACGTAGTAGTAGTTATGTGAAAAAAGCTGGACCACATTTTATAGTGCATGGAGAGAAAGGTTCTATCGTGAAGTACGGTATGGATTCGCAGGAAGAGCAATTAAAAAATGGAATGAAGCCAGGTGATAACGGTTATGGAGTAGACGATGAAGAGAATTTTGCTACTTTAGAAACAGAAGAAAGCTTAGAGCGTATTCCAACAGAAGTCGGTTGTTATGACAATTATTATAAAGGTGTACGAGATAGTATATTAAATGGTGAGGAACTACCTGTAACAGCAAAAGAAGGTTTAGATGTTATTAAAATGATTCAATTAGCGATTGAAAGTAGTGAAAAGGGTAGAGTCATTTCTATAAAATAAAAAGACACGAAATTCGTGTCTTTTTTATTAGGAATATGTGAATATGATTAATTAATTAGTTTAGTCGTTTATCATACATTAATTGGATTTGTATGCCATAAGGATCTTCAATAATACCATATGCTTCACTAAATATATTTTTTTCTAGCGGAGAGATTATTTTCACATGCTTATCGGAAATTAAATTATTATAAAACCGTTGTATTTCTTCTAAATTAGCGCTTTGAATGCAAAGTGACATGTTATTTCCAACGTTATAACGTTCATTATGCTTCATTGTATCTTCTGCTATCATTAGCTTTGTATTCCCAATTTGTAAAACAGAGTGAGCAATATGATCTTTATTTTCACTTGTAATTTTAAAAGAACTATCTCTTTTCGCCAGTTCTTCATACGTAACAATCATTAATTTTTTGGCTTCTAAATTACGTGTATAAAAGTTAATCGCCTCCTTTGCTTGCCCGTTCATTGAAAGAAAAATAGCTATCTCTAATGTCATAAATATATAACTCCTTTATTAGTTGATAATTATAATATAGATTAAAAAGGTTTCAATACATGATACCTTTTTGGGAGGGAAATATGAAAAAAACTGAACGAATAAATGACATGCTTATTTTCTTAAATAATAAAAGATATTTTAATTTAAAAGATTTAATGGCTAGATATGATATTTCTAAAAGTACTGCGTTGCGAGATATTCAATCATTGGAAGAAATAGGTGTACCCATATATTCTGAATTAGGTAGAAATGGAAGTTATAAAATTATAGAAAATAGTGTGTTATCGCCAATTTATTTTAGTGTGGATGAAATGTATGCGTTATACTTTTCAATTCTTACGCTAAATGGATACAAGACAAAACCATTTAATGTAGAAAGTATTGCGCTTGAAAATAAATTTAAACATGTATTACCTGATAATGTGAGTAAAAATATTTCAATTATGGAACGAACGCTTTCCTTTGAAGTAACAAATCATAGTAATTTTAGTCCGTTCTTAAAAGAAATTTTACAGGGAATTTTTGCTGAGCAAGTTTATCATTTAACATATTTAAAAAAAGGTGAGGAGAAAGCATTGGTTGCCCAATTTATTCGAATAGAATCTAAATTTGGCCAGTGGTATGCTAAAATCTTTAATTTTGAGACAAATCATGTTCAAATAATTAGATGTGATAAAATTCTTTCTATTGTGGAAACAAGCAATGTTCATCCAAAAAATCTTGAAGAATTATTAAGTTATCTTACTACCTTTCACAGAAAGTCTGATGCAATTGATTTTAGCGTCATTGTTAATCAAAAAGGAAAAGACATTTTTGATAAAGAGAATTACCCTTCCATGAGGTTGCAAAAGGAAAATGAAAATTACATTATAACAGGCTATTTTAACAAGAAAGAATCTGATTTTATTTCAAATTATTTTCTGAATTTCGGTGAAACGATTATTTCAATTCAGCCTGTTATGCTAAAAGAGTTAATCTATAATAAGGTGTTATCTATAAAGCAGCATTTAACTTCTTTAAGATAAAGTTAGTTTTAGCTATTTATTTGATATGAAAAAGCCCTTGAGATTTAAATATCCAAAGGGCTTTTTGGTGATTGTATTTGTTTTTTAGAAACAATTATTTTTCTGGGACGGATAGTCCATAAAAGAACATCGTAACGATATCTTTTATATGTTTTTCCCGATCTCCTTCAAGAAGTTGTGCTCCAAATTCATCACCTAATTTTGTAAACATTTGAATGTAAAGTAACATCATTTCTTTAGTAAGGTGTGGATTAATTTCGTTTTTGCGCTGAGCTTGTTCTAATATTTCTAAATACCAGGGTAGGATTTTTTCATTTTGATAACTATAAATAAACTTACGGAGTTCTTCGTCCCTCTGCATCATTTGTAGTAACATATCAGGTTGAAATAATCCGCCAGTATTCATTTTTCTTACAATCATTTTTTGCATCATATCATGAAAAGGTAATTTTTCTTCTGCAAGCTCTTTATAATATTGAAATTCAGATATGATAAATTCTTGTATAAGCTCCCTAAATAACGCATCTTTACTTCCGAAATGATTATAAATTGTAACTTGAGAAACGTTTGCTTCTTTTGCGATATGTTCTATTTTCACTTCATTAAATCCACGTTCTGAAAATAATACGAATGCTGCTTCTTTAATGGCACGCTTTTTCTTTTCTTTTACTCTTTCAAAGCCGTTCAATGCAATCACCTCACTTAAAATATACAAGAAAAAATAATGGAAAACAATAATTTTGAAATATGGACTAATAAATATTTCAAAAAGTTGTTGCGAATATGGAAGATGAGGAGTACAATAATTTTGAAATATCAAACATTAAATATTTCAAAAAATGAGGTGGAATTATGATTTCAGTTCAAGATGTCACAAAACAGTTTTCGAATGGAAAAGGTTTGTTTCATATTACATTTGATGTAAAAGAGGGAGAAGTATTTGGTTATTTAGGACCGAATGGTGCCGGAAAATCAACGACGATTCGTAATTTAATGGGATTTATAAAACCGACAGCTGGTAAAGCGACAATTTTTGGATTAGATTGTTGGAATGAAGCAGCGAAAATTCAAAGGGAAGTTGGTTACTTGCCAGGTGAAATTTCTTTTATTGAAGGAATGAATGGATTAGAGTTTTTAAAATTAATGCAGGGAATGCGTGGATTAAAGGATACGAAAAGACGAGATGAACTGATAGAGCGTCTGCAATTTGATGTGAAAACACCGATTCGCAAAATGTCTAAAGGAATGAAGCAAAAAGTAGGGATAGTCGCTGCATTTATGCACGATCCAGAGGTGTTAATTTTAGATGAACCAACATCTGGACTTGATCCACTTATGCAACAAGTGTTTATAGATTTAATATTAGAGGAAAAGCAAAGAGGAAAAACAATCCTAATGTCATCACATATTTTTACTGAAATTGAGAGAACTTGTGACAGAGTAGCTATTATTAAAGATGGTCGACTCGTAACGGTTGAAAATATTCACGATTTACAAAGTATGAGAAGACAGGTGATAGATGTAACAGTATCATCACAAGAAGAGATTGAGTCCCTTACAAAGTGTAATTTGCAATTTGAAGCGGTAAAAGGTAGAGAGGCATCTATCATTGTACAAGGAAACTATCAAACTGTTTTACAAACACTTTCAAACTATAATGTAACGGCACTTCAAACGAGAGCGATGGATTTAGAACATTTATTTATGCATTATTACGATAAGAAAGAAGGGGTAACGCATGAATAAGCAATTATTTTTAGCTAGTTTGAAAGAAACACAAAAAAGTATTTTGAGTTATGCGTCTGGTGCAGCTTTATATCTGTGGTTATTAATTTGGATATTCCCGTCAATGGTATCAGCGAAAGGGCTAAATGAATTAATAGCTGCCATGCCTGATAGTGTGAAAAAAATCGTTGGTATGGAAAGTCCGATTCAAAACGTAATGGATTTTCTAGCGGGCGAATACTATAGTCTATTGTTTATTATCATTTTAACAATTTTTTGCGTAACAGTTGCGACACATTTAATTGCTCGTCATGTAGATAAAGGAGCAATGGCATACTTGCTAGCAACACCTGTATCTAGAGTGCAAATTGCGATTACACAAGCTGCTGTTCTCATATTGGGACTTCTAATTATTGTATCTGTTACGTATGTAGCTGGGTTAGTAGGTGCAGAATGGTTTTTACAAGATAACAACTTAAATAAAGAATTATTTTTGAAGATAAATGTAGTCGGAGGGCTCATATTTTTAGTCATTAGTGCGTATTCATTTTTCTTTTCTTGTATATGTAATGACGAAAGAAAAGCACTAAGTTATTCAGCGAGTTTAACTATTTTATTTTTCGTATTGGATATGGTAGGGAAGTTAAGTGATAAGTTAGAATGGATGAAAAACCTATCATTATTCACGCTGTTTCGTCCGAAAGAAATTGCTGAAGGATCATATAATATATGGCCGGTAAGTATAGGTTTAACTACTGTAGCGCTTTGTATTTTTATCGTAGCGATTGTATTATTTAGGAAGAGGGATTTACCGTTATAGAGTAGAAAGTCCACTGAGAAAGTGGGCTTTTTTTATTTGTAAATTTAAACTAGTATGTTTATCGCATAACACTTATAAAGGATATTTATCTTTTTAATTAAGAAAATATTCAAAAAAATGAACCTTTTTCTAGGTTCATACGTCTAATACATGTAAAGTTAAATTGGAAGTGATGAAGTGAGGATGAAACAGGAGGAGCAATTGTGAAAGTAATCCCTTTATATAAAATGATTGTAAAAGAAGAAACGGATGTTTCTTTAGCGAAAAAAGGTGATCATGAAGCCTTTATAGCGCTTATACATACAGAAAAAGCGCAGATGTATCGAATAGCAAAGGCGATGTTACGTGATGAGACAAATATAGAGGATGCGATACAGACAACAATTTTAAAAGCCTATGAAAATATAAAAAAATTAAAAAAAGAAGAATTTTTTCAAACTTGGTTAATTCGAATACTAATAAATGAGTGTAACAATATTATTAGAGCGTATAAAAATGTAATTGTGACAGAAGAGAATGATTACATTATGAGTGCGTGTGATCAGTATGAAGATATAGATTTGTGTAATGCGATTCAATCGTTACATGAAGAATTAAGAGCTGTTACGGTGCTTTATTACTATGAAGACATGCATCAAGAGAGTATAGCAAAGCTGTTAGAAATACCGAAAGGAACAGTGAAATCAAGATTATCACGTGCGAGGGAACAACTACAAAAACGATTAAAGATGGAATAGGGGGTGTAAAGGATGGATAATGAAAAATTATTTGATGAGAAATTAAAAAAGAGAATAAAAGATGAAAATGTTATAGTACCTCCAGAGTTAAATGAAAAGATTAATAGCACGCTACATAATCTTAAGGTAAAAAAGAAGAGTTACAAAATTCATATGATGATAATTAGTGCAGTGGTTTGTATACTTTCAGTGGTATCTATGTCTGAGTTTTCTATACAAAGTTTTGCGCAAAATGGTGGAGTATTTGAATATGTAAAGAAAAAAGCGTTTTCTGATTATGAAAATGAAGAAGAAATAAAATCGAATGTACATTATCCAGATAAAGAAAAGATTCATCAAAAAATGCTAGATTCTATTGATTATTTTAAAAATATTTCAGGACAATTTGAGGAATATTCTAGCTCATCAAGAATTGCTACAACATATAAGTATGCGATTGATACGGAGAAACAAAGAGGTATCTCTTCGAAAGAAGATAAACTAGCCAAAAAACGAACAATTATATATAACGAGGGGAAGAAAAAAGAATTTGATGATGAGAAGTATACTTATAAAGAGAAAAAATGGAACCCGAAAGAAAGAAACAATGAACTATTAAAATTAAATCCTACGGAAAGGTTAGTGAGAAAATCAGATGAGAAAAAGAGATATGATGATGAATATGTAGGGCTAGCTAAATATAGTATTCAATCAGAATTCGCAGATTTATTAATTCGATATAAAGATTGGAATTATAAAGAAACGAAATATCTTGGATTAGATTGTTACAAAATTGAAGGAGTTATAAACATAGAGATGCCTGTTAGCACCTCTGAAGATTTAAGAGGGAAATTCGAAATGGTTGTGGAGAAAAATACAGGGATTATGTTGAAATTTCTTAGTTTTCAAGAAGGCTTGATTCAATATTCAGTTACGACTGAATGGATACAAATAGATAAGGGATTGAAAGAAAGTATGTTTCAAAAGGATAGTGCTAAATATGAAAAAATGAAAAACATATTGGATGAATAGAAACAGGAGGAGAGTAAATGGGTAATCATTCATCTTTAAGAGAAGAGAAAAATAAGCAAAAATATAAAAAGAAAACGATAATAAGTTTACTACTGGCGGTATTACTATTTTGTGGAATTGGCTATGGAGCCTATGTATATATGAAAACTTCTAGTCTTGTACAAAAATCTAATTTGAATTTAGCACGAGGTGAAAAATCCAATTTACGTGAGAAATCTGTAAAGCCAATTGCAAATCATGTTTCACTTTTAATTATGGGAATTGATGAAAATCAAGAACGACAAAAGGAATATAATGGTGCATTTCATACAGATGCATTATTGTTAGCGACTTTTAATAAAGACGATAAAACAGTGAAATTAACGAGCATACCGCGTGATACATATACATATGTTCCAGTTGAAAAGAAAAAAGATAAAATAACCCATGCATATGGAAGTGGTTTCGTTAAAAATGGTAAAGATGGAGGACCGCAAGCTTCTGTGGAAGCAGTAGAAAAATTGTTACAGGTGCCTGTTGATTATTTTGTGAAATTTAATTTTGGTTCCTTTACTAAAATTGTTGATGGGTTAGATGGTATTGAAGTGGATGTCCCAGTTGAATTTACGGAGCAAAATAGTAAAGATGAACCTGATGCGATTCATTTGAAAAAAGGATTACAAAAATTAAATGGGGAAGAAGCACTTGCACTAGCAAGAACGCGCCATATTGATAGTGATGCAATGAGAGGACAGCGCCAACAACTTGTTATTGAAGCGATTTTAAGTAAATTAAAAAGTGTAGGATCGATTACGAAGCTAGAAAAAATAGTTGAGGCGGTTGATGGTGATTTTAAAACAAATTTAGTAATGGATGATATTTTATCTTTTTATAAATACGGTTTAAACGGTTCAGTTGAAAAAATACAATTAGCTGGTGATGATTTATACTTACCTAATGGCCCAAACGGGCAACGTGTATATTATTATAATCCTAATAAAAAAGATCTACAGAGTTTGAGTAATACTCTTAGAACACATCTAGGATTAAGTGAAAAACAGATTGAGGAGAATTAAAGCAGATGTAATGTCTGCTTTTTTATTATGTTAAATAGTATGTCTTTTATTCATAAATATTATATACTATTTTCAAGTTTAAGATAATAGTGTAACATAAATTTATAGTTTAAGTTAAATAACAGGGGGGCTATTACATAGAATATATCATTAGCAATTATTGAAATAGTATGGGAGAAATGAAAATACAGGGGAGTATCAAAAATGAGAATTGTAAAGAATTTAACATTCCAAGTTATTGTGGCTATTATTTGTGGTATTGCAGTAGGGGCAATTTGGCCGAGTGTTGGACAACAAATGAAGCCAATTGGTGAAACATTCATCAATATGATTAAAATGGTTATTGCACCGATTATCTTTTTAACAATTGTGCTCGGTATTGCAAGTATGGGAAGTATGAAAAAGGTAGGCCGCGTTGGTGGGAAGGCACTATTATATTTTGAAATTGTTACAACAGCGGCTTTAATTATTGGTATCATCGTAGCGAATGTTGTACGTCCAGGAGATGGATTAGATCCCTCAAAACTAAAAGGCGGAGATGTTTCACAATATGTACAAAGTGGGCAAGAAATGAAATGGATGGATTTCTTTTTACATATCGTGCCGTCTAACATGTTTGAAGCATTTGCCAAAGGTGATATTTTACAAGTTCTGTTCTTCTCCATTTTATTCGGAGCAGGGTTAACGATGTTAGGAAAAAATGGACAACCGGTTATTGACTTTTTTGAAAGATTATCGAAAGTATTTTTTAACATTTTATCAATTGTAATGAAATTAGCACCAGTTGGAGCATTCGGTGGGATGGCATTTACAATTGGGAAGTATGGTTTAAGCACGCTCATACCACTTGGTAAATTAATGATTTGTGTATATGTGACAATGGCATTATTTGTTTTTATTGTTTTAAATTTTATTTGTAAATTGTATAAATTTAGTTTGTGGAAATATTTAGCGTATATTAAAGAAGAATTACTTATTGTTCTCGGGACATCATCTTCAGAATCAGTACTGCCGCGGATGATGACAAAGATGGAAGACTTCGGGTGTTCGAAGCCGGTAGTAGGTTTAGTCATTCCAACAGGTTACTCTTTTAACTTAGATGGAACAACGATTTATTTATCAATGGCAACTATATTTTTAGCGCAAGTTTTTCACGTCGATCTTTCACTAGGTCAACAATTAACTATAATAGCTATTTTGTTAGTTACATCTAAAGGAGCAGCAGCAGTAACCGGCGGGGGATTCATTGTACTAGCATCTACTCTATCTGCAATGAATGTTATCCCATTAGAAGGTTTAGCGTTATTACTTGGTGTAGATCGTTTCATGTCAGAAGCACGTGCTATCGTTAATTTAATTGGTAACGGTATTGCAACTGTAGTTGTTGCGAAAAGTGAAAATGAATTTGATGATGAGAAGTATACGAGAGTAGTAGAGGAAATGAAAAGAGAAAAAATGGTCGGGTAAAAAGTCAGCTTTGCTGACTTTTTTATTTTTGTAGAAAAGATGTTTTTAGATATATGCATTATTTATTAGCAATAATTAACAAGTATTCAAGTGGTAAATGAGATGAAAGTGATTAAAACAACGAATGTGTATGAATGCGAAATAAGGTTTGAACAAAATATGGAATTTTTATGAATATTACTGTAAAAAAATAATTTTTTAAAAATTTTCAATAATAATACTTTACAAAAATTAAAAAATTAGTAGAATAAGAATTAGTAAGAATCGTCTGATAAATATATAGAGAAAAACAGAATTATCAGAAAATTCTTTAATAGCTATCGTTAAGAATTAGGGAGGGTACAAAATGAAAAAGAAACAAATGAAAAAACTAACAGCAGTTGTAGCACCGGTTTTAGCAATGAGCATGGCGTTAACAGCATGTTCTACATCAGGTGGAGATAAGAAGACAAGCACAAACTCAAGTGGAGATAGCAAGTCAGAGGGAAAATTAGCGGCAAAACAAGTGTTGAATCGAACAGTAAACCAAGAGATTCCAACGATGGATTCTTCTAAATCAACAGATACAGTATCTTCACAAATGCTAGGGAATACGATGGAAGGATTATATCGTCTTGATAAAGATAATAAGCCTATTCCAGCTGCAGCAGAATCTAGCACGAAAAGTGAAGATGGTAAAAAATATACATTTAAACTACGTAAAGATGCAAAATGGTCAAATGGAGATCCAGTAACGGCGAAAGATTTCGTATATGCTTGGCAACGTCTATTAGATCCAAAAACAGCTGCTGAGTATGCATTTATCGCATTCCCAATTAAAAATGCAGAAGTGGTTAATAAAGGTGAAAAACCTGTAGCTGAATTAGGAGTGAAAGCGGTAGATGATCTTACGCTTGAAGTTGAATTAGAGCAAGCGGTACCGTACTTCTTAAACTTAGTAGCATTCCCATCGTACTACCCATTAAATGAAAAATTCGTAAAAGAAAAAGGGGAGAAGTTCGGTATAGAGTCTGATACAACAGTTTATAATGGACCGTTCGTTCTTAAAGATTGGAAGCATGAACAAGGATGGCAATTAAAGAAAAATGATCAATATTGGGATAAAAAGACTGTAAAACTTGAAGAAGTTAACTTCAGTGTTGTTAAAGAACCAGCAACTCTTATCAATTTATATGATAGCGGTCAAGTTGACTTTGCTTTATTAACTGGAGAGTTCGTAGATAAATATAGAAGCAAGAAAGATGAATTTGGCACATATTCACAAGTGAGTACGTATTTCATTCGTATGAACCAAAAACGTGATGGACAAGACACGCCATTAAAGAGCAAAAAATTACGTGAAGCAATTGCGCTATCAATTGATAAAAAGAATTTAGCAAATGTAATTTTAAATGATGGATCAAAAGAAGCTGACTTCTTAGTACCAAAAGGATTAGCAACTGGACCGGACGGTAAAGATTTCCAAGAAACATTTAAAAACGGTTTGAAACCAAATCCTAAAAAAGCTGCTGCAGCTTGGGAAGAAGCGAAAAAAGAACTTGGAAAAGATCAAGTTACGATTGAATTCTTAAACTACGATACTGGTAATGCGAAAAAAGTTGGCGAATATATTAAAGATCAGATTGAGAAAAACTTAAAAGGTGTAACAGTTAATATTAAACTTCAACCATTTAAGCAAAAACTAAAATTAGAGACTGAACAACAATATGATATTTCGTATGGCGGATGGAATCCGGATTATGCAGATCCAATGACGTTCTTAGATATGTTTGAGACTGGACATTCTCATAACCAAATGAGCTTCTCTGACCCTAAATATGACGGCATGGTGAAAAAAGCTGGAACGGAATTAATGAGCGATGCGAAAAAACGTTGGGAAGAGTTAGGGAAAGCTGAAAAAACATTACTTGAAGAAGATGTAGCGATTGTACCTTTATATCAACGTGGAGATTCTTATGTTTTACAACCAAATGTAAAGGGAGTAGTAAAACATAATATCAGTCCAGAATTTAGCTTTAAATGGGCATATATAACTGAAAAATAATAGAGTTAAAAAAGCATTTCAAAGTAGCTTGGCTACTTTGAAATGCTTTTTTTGTGAGCTTAAAATACTAATTTTTAGTATGGTTAAATAGAGGAGAATAAGGTGTATAGTATGTACATATAGTAGATGGGGGATAAATCCTACTAAAATAAAAAAGTCAGAATATTTAAAATTAAACTATTTACAAATGCGAAAAAAAGAGTAGAATAACATTAGTTGTAAATTTCAGAAAAATGAATCTTTAGTAAGGGGTCTCTCAAGGGTTGGTAATGTACATATAATTAGGGAGGGTACAAAAATGAAGAGAAAAAAGATGAAAAAGTTAACAGCAGTTGTAGTACCAGTTTTAGCGATGAGTGTTGCATTGACAGCATGTTCTGGGTCAGGTGGGGAAAAGAAAACGACTACTACATCAAATAGTGGGGAAGAAAAAAAATCTGATATTAAATATGCAGCGAAACAAGTATTAAATCGTACGGAAAACCAAGAAATTCCGACGATGGATACTTCTAAATCTACTGATACATTAGGTGCGCAAATTTTAGGGAACACGATGGAAGGCCTATATCGCCTTGATAAAGATAATAAGCCAATTCCTGCTGCGGCAGAGTCTAGTACGAAAAGTGAAGATGGTAAAAAGTATACGTTTAAACTGCGAAAAGATGCAAAATGGTCAAATGGTGATCCTGTAACAGCGAAAGATTTCGTTTTCGCATGGCAGCGCTTACTTGATAAGAATACTGCGGCAGAATATGCATTTATTGCTTACTATATTAAAAATGCGGAAGCGATTAATAAAGGAGAAAAACCTGTAACTGAATTAGGAGCGAAGGCGGTAGATGATTACACGCTGGAAGTAGAATTAGAAAAACCGGTACCGTATTTCTTAAATTTATTAGCATTCCCATCATACTATCCATTAAATGAAAAATTCGTAAAAGAAAAAGGTGATAAGTACGGTTTAGAAGCAGATACAACTGTGTATAACGGTCCATTCGTTATGTCTTCATGGAAACATGAACAAGGTTGGCAGCTGAAGAAAAATGATAAGTACTGGGATAAAAAGACTGTGAAATTGGAAGAAATTAACTATAGTGTAGTAAAAGAGGTTGCAACGAAAGTAAACTTATATGATACAGGATCAATTGATTTTACATTACTATCAGGAGAGTTTGTAGATAAATATAAATCGAACAAAGAAGAATATGGTGAGTATGCGGAATCAAGTACATTCTTCTTACGTTTAAATCAAAAACGTAACGGACAAGATACGCCTTTAAAGAGCAAAAAACTACGTGAAGCAATTGCATTATCAGTTGATAAAAAAGGATTGGCAAATGTAATTTTAAATAATGGATCAAAAGCAACAGATCAATTGGTTCCAAAAGGGCTTGCGACAGGGCCAGATGGTAAAGATTATCAAGATACATTTAAAAATGGTCTGAAATATAATCCGAAAAAAGGAGCAGCAGCGTGGGAAGAAGCGAAAAAAGAACTTGGAAAAGATCAAGTTACAATTGAATTGCTAAGCTATGATGATGGAACTGCGAAAAAGATTGCTGACTATGTAAAAGATCAAATTGAGAAAAATTTAAAAGGTGTAACGATTAATACAAAAATTCAGCCGTTCAAACAAAAATTAAAATTAGAAACTGCGCAAGATTATGAAATTTCTTATGCAGGTTGGAGTCCAGACTATGCGGATCCAATGACATTTATTGATATGTTTGAATCGAAGAGCCCGTACAACCAAATGAGTTATTCAAATCCAAAATACGATGAAATGGTAGGAAAAGCAGGTAATGAATTAATGAGTGATGCGAAAAAACGTTGGGAAACGTTAGGGAAAGCTGAAAAGTTATTCCTTGAAGAAGATGCAGGGTTAGTTCCTTTATATCAAACAGGAAGATCGTACGTAATGAAACCGAATGTAAAAGGAATTGTGAAACATAACATCAGTCCAGAATATAGCTTTAAGTGGGCGTATGTAACTGAGGATGGCGGAAAAAAATAAAGTGAAAGCATTTCAAAAGTGGCTGAGCTGCTTTTGAAATGCTTTTTAGTATGCATAAGGGAATAAATCTCGTTAGCCTATTGAGAATCGGGTAGGTAATTAGGAAGGTTCTATCGGAGGAAAATAGAGAGGTCAGTAAGTAGTAAGACAGATGAATGATAGTAAGAGACCTCATGCTAATAAGAAAAATATAGAACGTAGTAATAGATTGGAATAAGGGGAGGGATGTTTACATATAGTAGACGGGGGATAATTCATATAGTAGTTAAAACAACAAGTTACTATAATAAAAAAATAAATATTTAGAAAATTTACAAAAATACTTTACAAAATCTAAAAAAATAGTAGAATATTAATTAATAAGAATTTTCTGATAACGAAAGTTAGTAGAGAATTTCTAAATGTTAATATCGTACATATAATTGGGGAGGGTACAAAAAATGAAGAGAAAAAAGATGAAAAAATTGACAGCGGTCGTAGCACCAGTTTTAGTAATGAGTATGGCATTAACAGCTTGCTCTGGATCAGGAGATAAAGAGAAGGCAAGCACAACACCGAAAAGTGGTGAAAAAGAAGGTGGAAAATTAGCAGCTAAGCAAGTATTGAATTTAACAGAAGCCCAAGAAATTCCATCTATGGATTCTTCGAAAGCGACAGACCAAGTATCGTTTCTTGCTTTAAATAACGTAATGGAAGGTTTATATCGACTTGATAAAGATAATAAGGCAGCTCCAGGGGTTGCTGAATCATATAAAAAGAGTGATGATGGTAAAAAGTATACATTTACATTAAATAAAAATGCAAAATGGTCAAATGGAGACCCTGTAACAGCGAAGGATTTCGTGTTTGCTTGGAAACGTGCGGTAGATAAAAATACAGCAGCGGAATATGCATACATTATGTTTGATTTAAAGAACGCAAAAGCAATTAATGATGGGAAAGCACCACTTGATACGTTAGGTGTAAAAGCTGTAGATGACTACACATTAGAGGTAGAATTAGAAAATCCAGTTCCTTACTTTGTAGAATTAACTTCATTCGGAACATTCTATCCGTTAAATGAAAAATTCGTAAAAGAAAAAGGTGAAAAATTTGGTTTAGAAGCAGATACAACGTTATACAACGGACCATTTACATTAACAGACTGGAAACATGAAGAAGGATGGAAATTAAAGAAAAATGCACAATATTGGGATAATAAAACAGTTAAGTTAGATGAAATCAACTTTAACGTAGTAAAAGATAGCGGTACACGTGTAAACTTATATGAAAGTGGACAAATCGATCGTGCGGGACTTACATCTGAAATGGTTGACAAATATAAATCAAATCCAGACTTCTATACACAAAAAACACCATCAACGTTCTTCTTACGTTTAAACCAAAAACGTGGTGGGCAAGATACAGTATTAAAAAACAAAGATTTACGTTTAGCGATTGCAAAGGCATATGATAAAAAAGGCTTAACGAACGTTATTTTAAATGACGGATCTACACCGGCAGATTACTTAGTACCAAAAGAATTTGCGAAGAGTCCAGATGGAAAAGACTTCCGTAAAGATAACGGAGATATTTTAAAAACAGATGTGAAAAAAGCAAAAGAGCATTGGGAAAAAGCGAAAAAAGAACTTGGAAAAGAGCAAGTAACGATTGAGCTATTAAACTACGATAGCGATAATGCGAAAAAAGTAGGGGAGTTCTTAAAAGGAGAACTTGAGAAAAACTTACCAGGGTTAACAGTGAACTTGAAAAATCAACCGTTTAAACAAAAGTTAAAATTAGAATCAGATTTAGATTATGATTTATCTTACGCTGGTTGGGGCCCTGATTACTTAGATCCAATGACATTCATTGATATGTTCGTTACAAATGGTCCTCATAACCAAACTGGATATTCAAATCCAAAATATGATGAAATTGTAGAAAAAGGTAAAGGCGAGCTATTAACGAAAACGAAAGAACGTTGGGATAGCTTACTAAAAGCTGAGAAAATGTTACTTGATGATGCTGTAATTGCACCATTATATCAACGTGGTGATGCTATCGTTCAAAGACAGAAAGTAAAAGGTATTGTTCACCATCCAGTTGGTGGAGACTACAGCTATAAATGGGCATATATTACAGAGGATAAGTAAGATGAGGGGCGTACAATACGCCCTTTTTTCTATGCACTTTTCTTCCTTGCTCGAATATATAAAATAAAAAAGGGAGAATCCCATGAAGCGAAACACATACATCGATTTCCTAGCTTATTACGGAATAGGAAGCGCTCATCCTGGTGGCTTTACGTTAACAAAACAATTGTTAGCACAACTGCCTTTTAAATATGGAGCGAATGTCCTTGAGATAGGTTGCGGTACGGGGAAAACAGCGGCATATATGACAAGGGAATTTGGTTATAAAGTAACAACGGTTGAAAAGAATGAAATTATGATTCAAAAGGCAAAAGATAGATGGTTGTTTGAAGGGTTAGATATACAATTAATTGAAGGAAATGTGGAGCATTTACCGTGTTTGAATAACTCATTTGAGTTCGTACTTGGAGAATCAATCATCGCTTTTACAGACAAAGAAAGGGTTATCTCGGAATGTTATCGTGTATTACAGCAGGACGGTAAGCTTGTTGTCATTGAAATGATTATTGATAGGCACATTGATAAGGGTGAGGAAGAAAAAATCGCCCAATTATATGGTATGAAAGAATTATTAACTGAGAATGAGTGGGTACAATTATTTCAGAAAGCAAATTTTAAAAGAATTACAATTGCTGGCGGTGGCACGATTGCAGAAACGATCTCTGGCTATGTAGAAGAGCCAGAATGGAATGTATCCTCACATATTCCGAATGAGTTATATGAGGCGTGGGTACAGCATGAAAATATACGGCTTATGTACCAACACATTTTAGGGCATCGTATTTTTATATGTGAAAAATAAAGAAAAAGAGTTGGCTAAAGGTAGCCAACTCTTTACTATGTTAAATGAAAAATAATGCAGCTAATGTAATTCCGAAGATGAAACCAAATCCGAGTTCAACACCCCAGCCACAACCGCCGCCTCCCCAGCCACCGCAACCACAACTACTACAACCACGACCACCACATCCGCAGCTGCTGAATCCACCACCGCATCCGAATCCACAACTATCACACCTGCTAAGGCCTCCACAAAGGTCACAACCACCGTTTGCATAAGCGTCATAGTAGCCGAATCCTGAATCAAAAGATGAGCGCTGTTGCACCGGTTCAATCCATACAGAGCTTTGTGTCACATCGATTATTTTCCCTAAATGTATACGGCCATCACGGTCTTCAATCCGAACAACTTTTCCGAAGTAACGTCGGCATGTATCATAACATTTTTGTCTATGCATGTTCTTTCCTCCTTCCGCATTACAGTAATACGATATGTAAGGGGGACAAGTGCGGCTTGTACGAATGCCCTATCTATCATAATTGTTATAGGAAAGGGGAAATATAAGAAGAGGATATATAAGGAGGAAAAGGCATGAAATCTACAGATCAGTTTCAGACATACGAAGTACCGTGGGAAGAATTTATTGAAGCGTTGCGAG
The DNA here is from genome assembly GCF_052646455.1 of Bacillus cereus group sp. Bce041. Lineage (NCBI taxonomy): Bacteria > Bacillati > Bacillota > Bacilli > Caryophanales > Bacillaceae > Bacillus > Bacillus cereus group sp. Bce041. The sequence goes on along the minus strand of NZ_JBQXON010000011.1, from coordinate 55,449 downwards.
AGGAAATGAAGAAGCAAGTAGGGGCAGATATTATTGATACAGTAGTTTGCAATTTAGAAGATGGTTTTGAAGTGTATACATATGTGCAGGGGGATTTAGATTTTGAATATAAGGAAGCGCTTGAGAGAAAATACGGAAGTGATGCGAAGACACCTAATGTGTTAACGATAATGTTATTAGCTAGTATTTATAATACAAGTGAAGAGAATATACGCTTGCATGCGGATCATAAAGAGAATCCGATTGTTGAAGTGTATGTAAAGCAAGGAAACACGCTGTGAAAGGCGTGTTTTTTAATTGTATGATAAAATATTAGAAAATTAAGAAAGAAGGTGATGAATTGGGAATTAAACATCTTAATTTAACAGTTGCAGATGTAGTAGCTGCAAGAGAGTTTTTAGAAAAGTATTTTGGCTTAACTTGTAGTGGAACAAGGGGGAATGCCTTTGCAGTTATGCGTGATAATGATGGATTTATACTAACGTTAATGAAAGGAAAAGAAGTTCAGTATCCAAAAACATTTCATGTAGGATTTCCACAAGAAAGTGAAGAACAAGTAGATAAGATAAATCAAAGATTGAAGGAAGATGGATTTTTGGTCGAGCCTCCTAAGCATGCCCATGCGTATACGTTTTACGTTGAAGCACCTGGTGGATTTACAATAGAAGTGATGTGTTAAGTTAAAAATCAAACTTTTTGTCATGTGTTTTTAAAATAAAAAGTAGGAAAAGTCTGTTTTAAGCGTGGAGCTTAAACAGGCTTTTTTACTTATATAATTGGATAGAGAATGCTAGAAGGAATATTACCAAGTGTATGATCTGTTTACATAATAAAGTTATGGTGGGTTAGTTGTCCTAAAATACAAGTCATATATCTTGTTTCCTCTCATAAATTTAAACATAGGAATTTGTCTACAAAGGTGGCGAAGCCTCATCATGAAAATTCGAATTTGTGCCACATTCATGTTGTTTCTATTTATATGGTTACATCCTTTTTGGACTTTTGCAAAAGGAGAGGAGGCAAAGGAAAGGGTCGTTTCACTTGTATATGATGATTCGGGCAGCATGAGAAATAACGATCGCTGGAAATATGCCAATTATGCTTTGCAAAGTTTAGTTGCGCTATTAGATGAAAAAGATAAATTTTCTTACGTTCCAATGAGTAAGCCGAATGATCCATTAAACATTTCGTTAGCGAAGGATAAGAGACAAATGGAAATTGAGGGAATTGGAGCGTGGAAAACGTATTTAAATACTCCGTTTAGCGCAGTAGAAACGGCGATGCAATCTATAAAAAAGGAAGCAGATATAGATGGGAAGCGTGAATTTTGGCTTATTGTCTTAACTGACGGGGCATTTAATGATTTAGAGAAAGATAAGGTTGGCGGAAAAGAACAAATTTTGCAGAAATTAGCCCAGTTTAAGAAAGAAATGGATACAAAAAAGATATCGTTACATCCAGTTTTAATTACGATGGAAGAAGATTTAGGACAACAAGAAAAAGAACAACTAAATACGTTCAAGGAAATATGGAAGAAAGAGATAAATGGTGTTACGATGCCGTCAAGCGGAGAAGATGGCATTGTAAAAAGTGTAAATCAAGTGGCAGCATTAGTTGCAAATCGTGATCCATTCTCCTCTGTTGAATCGATTGTAAAAACGAAAGTAGTGGGGAAAAGAGTAGAGATTACAACACCATTTCCGTTAAAGCGTATGACGCTTGTACGACAATCGCCTTCTCTGCCCGATTATCAGGTCACACAAATTTCTAAACCATTACAATTACAATCTTCTTTTTCCATACATGCACCAGGAGAAGCAAAATTGTTCGGAAATATAGTTCATATAAGTACGGAAAATGAGGAAGTTATTAAACCAGGAACTTATACGATAGAAGTGGATCAGGACATTGAGAAAGAAGGACTACAAGTATTAGTTGAACCAGCGCTTAATTATACGGTTTCTACTTATGACAAAGATGATAGTAGTCAAAAAAATGTAGAGAAAATGTACGAAGGTGTTACTGCTGTTATTGAAGCAAAGCCTACGGAGTTGCCAGTTCAGTCTTCTTACTTTCAGGCAGAAGTAGAAATAGATGGAAAACAATATGCAATGAAGTGGAACGATAAAAGGCATGTGTTTTATTACGAAACGAAGCTTGGTAAAGGGTTAGTACGCGGGAAAGTTCATATGAATATAAAGGGGTTTTATAGACAGACGAAAGAATTTAAAATTGAAACAGCTGAGAAACCGAAATTATCACTTCAAACTGTTACAAAAGATTATGAAGAAAAAGTGACAAATTTAGAGAATAGTAAACCATTTGTTTTACAACCACAGTTAGATGGTAAGTTAATGACAGAAGAAGCTGTAAAAAAACTATTAAAATCTACTGGTGTCACATCTAAACAATCAATCAATTATGAAATAAAGCAACATGGAAATCAAATCTATGTTTATCCTCGTCCCTATTACTCCGACACATTTAATTTTACAGATACCGGCACCGTAGAAGCTACCATCGTAATGCAGGATTCAAAGTTACAAGAAGTAAAGAAAAACATAACATTCCATATTCAAGATGCTCTGTTTTATGAAAAATATGCGCTTATTTTTAAGTTTGTCATTCCTATCACTTTATTACTGCTAGTAGTAGGAATCATTGTTTTAGGATGGATTGTTCGGCCAAGATTTCACCGGAAAGCACTACTGTATTATGAATGGGATCAAGAGGTAGCGAAAGATTGGCTATATCAATCTGAACCAGAATTACTTCGAAATAAATGGTGGAACCATTATTTTGGTATCCCATTTAGAGCAGAAAGAAAAACCGTGCAATCCGTTACGTTTATAGCGAAGAAAGGTTCGAAATCTGTCTTTGTAGCGAAAGAATCACAAGTAGTTGGAATGATTATTGATGGAATGTTTATAACAGAGGATGAAGTAGGAATGGAACATAAGACACTATATCCAAATGAACTTTTACTAATTGATAGGGGATATGGTAAAGAGATTTACAAGTACGAATGTGAATAGTAGGTAGGGATAAGAAGGGGATGGAGTATTGATCCTCTTTCCCTTTTTTCAAACAAGCAAGAATAGGAAGGTGGTTCACATGACATTACAAGTTCCAACAATATTAATTGGTTTAGGTGGAATCGGTAGTACTGTGACGCATCAAATATATGAAAAACTGCCTGAAGAGCGCCGGAAAAAGGTAGCAATGCACGTATTTGATACAGATGTGAATACATTAAGTAAATTCGATCATATTCGAAAGTTTAAGACACAAACAAGTTCTAGTAAAACGCCTAGGGAGTATATTGCGGGAGATCCAACGATCCCAGAGTGGTTTCCGATGGATCCGACTATACTTGATAAACCATTAACAGAAGGAGCAGGACAGTTACGCGTCATTTCACGTTTAGCGTTACGTGCTGCGATGAAAGAAGATAAATTGACGTCTTTTTGGCAAGAAATCGAGAAAATCTTTCCGGTTACAAGTGATCAAACGGAATATGGTGTGCGTGTCATTATAGTAACATCACTAGCAGGCGGAACAGGTTCAGGGATGTTTCTGCAAATTGCTTTATATTTACGTGAAATGCTTCGGAAGAAATTGCAGCATCATAACATTTTAATACGCGGTGCGTTTTTAATGCCGGATGTTTTAGTAAAGACGAGAACGGTTAGCGCGAAAGAATTTGAAACGGTGCAAGCAAATGGCTATGCATCGTTAAAAGAATTACATGCTATTACGCTCGGGTCTACTGGAGAATTATCAAAACGCGGCGGTGTAACAATTGAATTAGAGTATCGCCCTGATCAAGTAGATGAAGACGGAAGAACGAATCATACAATTAAACAACATCATTTACCTTACAATTATTGTTTCTTATACGATTACGAAAACCTACATGGACACCATTTACACAATTTATCAGACTATATGGAACAGATGGCAAATACAATTTATTTACAGTTATTTAGCCCGATGTCCACAAGTCATTTTGCACAGGAAGACAATCAAATTCAGCAATTAGCAGAATCAAGCGGAAAAGGACGATATTGCGGGGCAGGAACGGCAAAACTCATTTATCCATATGAACATGTGTTAAAATATTGTGCTTTAAAATGGGCTGTGCAAGGTTTAGATGAATCGTGGCTTCATTTAGATCAACTGTTTCAAGAGAAGAAGCAAAGATACGATCAAGATGTAAAACGTGGGATGCAACGTGAAAAGCCGGAGAGAGGTAAAAGTTATTTAGAGGACTTGGAGCATCTTGCTACCCGTCCAGAGCAAGCTCATATTTTCTATAGACAAATGTACAATGAAACACGTGAAGGAGCAGAGGGTGGTAAGCTCGGAGTTGCGAAATCAAAACTGTTTTTAGAAGCTGTAGAAAGTTATGTACAACGAACGGTGCAAAAAGATGAGGAATTAAATCGTCTGCAACATGAGTGTAAAATTTCAGCTACGAAACTGAAAATGATGGAACAAATGAAGGGTGAAGTGGCAAGAGTGGATCATGCGGTTCGTTTATATGCGTATGCGATTCCGAGCCGGGTACATGAACATGTAACGACACTTTTATATGACATGATTGAATCAGACCGCTTTTCACCAAGTGGTTCTGAAGGACAGTCCTATCAATTAAATACATGGTTTTTAAAGAAAACAGATCCCGTTCACCCAGTAGCAGCACGTTTTATGTTATATGAAATTCGAAAGCAGTTAGTAGAAAAAATGAATCGACTACATGAAAATAATGAACAAAAGCGTAATGTAATTCAAAATTACGATAAAAAATTTAATGTGGGTAATATTGATGGAACGGTAACGGCTGTACGCCGAGTAGAAATTGCTCAACAACAAGGCTGGTTCGGAAAAATGATTAATAATCAGCAACGTTTATTCAAAAGAGAATTTGAAGACATCGTAACGCAATATGTACACAAATTAAATGAATATCGAAAAGAAATGCTATTAGAACTTGTATATCAATCGCTATATCAAGCAGTTAATAAAATGATTCAATATTGGGAAAGATTTTTTGATAATTTACATGAAACACGTGAAAATTTACTGTTCGAAATTCAAAAACGAAGCAAGGAATTTGAAGGAAAAACAAACCCAACGAATGTATACGTATTAGCTGAAGAGAAGTTGCAAGAAAAGATATGGCAAGATATGCAGCAACATTTAAATTTAGGTGTACTACCGAAAGATATATCAGCGGAAATTTATATGAGTTTGTACGGGGAATATTGTCGTGATGCGAAAACAGAAGAGATTCAGTCGAAAAAGGTAGAGGATTTCTACCGAGAACATATACTGAGCTATTGTTATGACGAACTGCAAGTACGCTATCGTGATAAATTAGAACTGAATATTATTGAAGCGTTGCGAAAAGAAGCAGATTATAAGAAACGTGATCGCGATGAATACGTTCGTGAAAAAATTGAAGACCTGTTCCATTTAGCGAGTCCATTCGTTCCGAAAGTTGCTCATCATAGGGAATTACAATATTGGGGTATACATCCTTCTTTAAAGAAAGAGTTGCAAGAGGAATTAATTCAAGAAATGTTTAAAGAAAAAGATACAGTACATGAAGCCTTTTCGCCATTTGAAGTGATCTGTTATCGAGCGCATTACGGCTTATCGCTGCAAGACTTTCCTAAATTATCATCAGGACATATTTCAAATGGATTTATGAATGATAAAGGTGACTATTTCCAATCGTATTATCGCCGTGTAAACAAATTAAATAGTAAAAAATCTAGTTTAACGCCGCATTTAGATAAGTATTGGCACTTACCAGCCTTTATGCCAGATTTAAACGCGACTCAAACAAAATTAGATTATGATAAATGTAATCGTGCATTACTATACGCATATATGTATCGCTGGATTAGTTTAGTTGCTGTTGATGGACAGTTTGTGTATCAATATAACGGTGTAGGACGTAGCTTTTTAATTCAGTCGATGGGGAAAAATATTTCAAGCGAAAGTTATAAATTACACAGAGCGTTGCTTCATAATCCGTTTATTTATGAAAACATCTTGTCACGATTTGAAGAAGAGCAAGAAAAGGCGATGATACAAGGTGGACATTTATATACACATCCGTTCGTATTAGGAGCCCAAGATGTAAGATGGCTTAGAAAAGAACATGTCCACAATCTTTTAGATATGATTTTAATGTATGACCGTGAAGCGAAGTATGATCCGACGTTAGAAGAAACATCAGATGAATTATTAAGACTATTCCTTGATGAAATCGAGTTGTATTTCCAGAGCTATTACGGTACAGGTGCCGATATGGTGGCAAAGAAAGAGAAAGAAATGTTTATTAAACAATTGTGGGATCGCTCGCATGCAAAAGGATATGTAGATCCAAATAGCGCTCCGTATAAAAAATGGCAAAATTTATTAGGTGTTCAAGATGAAGAAGAAATGTCAAAAACGAATGTATAATGAATGAAAAGGGAATCCTTAAAAGTGGCAAGACAACTTTAGAAAAGAGGGATTCTGATGCCGTTTTTAGGAAGTGTATATCAAATATTTGGGTTATATCCGGAACTTTATTATGGGATGATTTCAGCGGAGCTGCAAGAGGAAGCTCAGAAGGAGCATCTTGAAACTAGTAGTGCAGAAGCTGAAGCGGAAGAATAAAAAAAGTGCAGATGAAAATCTGCACTTTTTTGTTAGTATTAAAATGGTAAAATAACCTCAAATGAATTATTATTTTTAAATAATAATTCATTTGAGGTTATTATGATTTTCATTGCATTGTATGCAATGAAAATTGTATGAAAATCAATGTAATAAAATGTGTATGAATATTAAGGTGGAAAACAACAATGTTTTTGAGAAAATAATTATGTATAAAAATAACATTTGATACATAATCAACCGATTATTTTTGATTGATTTATTATTGACAATATAATTAATTGTATAATAAATTCAATCAGCATTCTTAATGGTTTTTTTGTACCATTAATATTTTGAAAATTCAATATGTCATAAGGAGATTGATTTTTCTGTTTTTTTAAGTGGGTTACTAAGTCTATAGGGGAAGTGAACTATGTATATTTTTATTTTTAAAATAGAACAGTAATAAAGAATGTAACAAGTAAGAGATAAACTTGAAAAAGAGGTTTCAAAGAATGAGTCTTTTCATAAAGAAAGCAATGGATGAAGAAAAGAAAAAAGTATTGAATCAAACTTTAGGAGCGATTGATCTAACTCTTTTAGGAATTGGAGCAATTATTGGTACAGGTATTTTCGTATTAACTGGTATTGTAGCAGCGAAACATGCTGGTCCAGCGATTGTATTATCTTTTGTATTAGCGGCAATTATATGTGCATGTGTAGCTTTCTGTTATGCTGAATTTGCATCTACAGTTCCAGTTTCGGGAAGTGTATATTCATATACATATATGACACTAGGTGAGATTTTTGCATTTATAGTTGGCTGGTGTGTTATGCTGGAGTATTTATTAGCGACTTCTGCGGTTGCAGCAGGCTGGTCAGCATATTTTCAGTCATTGCTACTAGGTTTTAATATTCACATTCCTACGATTTTTGCTTCGGCACCAGGAATGGGGAAGGGTGGAATCATTGATTTACCAGCAGTTCTTATTATTTTAGTTGTTACATTTTTATTAAGCCGTGGTGCAAAAGAAAGTGCACGAATAAATAATATAATGGTTATTATTAAACTGGCTGTTATTGTAGGATTTATTGTTGTAGGGACACAATATGTAAGACCAGAGAATTGGCAACCATTTCTACCGTTTGGTTTTCACGGTGTGGTAGGAGGCGCTGCTACTGTATTTTTTGCTTTTTTAGGATTTGATGCAGTTGCAACAGCCGCAGAAGAAGTGAAGCGTCCACAACGTAACGTGCCAATTGGGCTACTTGTTTCCTTGTTCATTTGTACGGTTCTATATGTAGGTGTTTCATTCGTGTTAACTGGAATGGTTCCGTTTACGGAATTAAATGTTGCTGATCCGGTTGCATATGCGTTGCGCACTGTAGGAGAAGATAGAATTGCTGGGTTGTTATCGGTCGGAGCGATAGCAGGGCTAACAACAGTTCTGTTAGTAGCTATGTTTGCATTTGTTCGTGTATCTTACTCGATGAGTCGAGATGGATTGTTACCAAAAAGACTTTCAAGTGTTCATAAACGTTTACAAACTCCATTTTTTAATACATGGGTTACAGGTATACTAGCAGCTTTATTAGCGGGATTAGTGGATTTGAATTTATTAGCTAATTTAGTGAATATGGGAACGATAACAGCGTTTGTGTTTGTATCTATAGCTGTCATTGTATTAAGAAAGACACATCCTAATATGAAGAGGCCATTCCGTGCTCCTCTAGTACCTTTTTTACCTATCGTTTCGATAGTAAGTTGTATATATTTAGCTTTGAACCTTTCTAAGCTTACTTTAATTAGTTTTGTTGCATGGATTATAGTAGGTGTTTTCATATATTTTGTATATGCTAAAAAACATAGTAATGTTAGAAATAGAAATAAAGTATAGTCCATTGAAATAATACTTGTAATGGAAATGAAAACACGCTACTTATTCATATAAGAACAAGTAGCGTGTTTTTTCTATTTAATAATCCCATTTTCTAAAATTTTAATAGTTGGTGCCACTTTCACATTAGCTTTTGAAAAGGCACTCGGCCAATCATCTTCAACTTGTTTCCATTCTTTATATTGAAACGCTCTCGCATAATCACCAAATCCGAATGGATCAAGTTGCTGTTTTTGAATGTTGTGGATTAAATCGTTCAAATCTTTGTTTAGTTGTTTTGTAATAAGAGAAGTTAATTTCTTTCTATCTTTGTCTATATCCATATTGAATGTAAGTTCAGAGACAGCAATTTTTAAATCCATTTTAACATGAAATTTGAAGTGGTTATCGCTATAATCTGTATGGATATCACGATTCATGCTAAGAACATTTATTGTTACGAAATCGCCGCCATCGGTATCTTTTAAATCACTATTACTTTCAACTGAAGTAGAAGGGATTTTCAATGTAAGCGAAACCGGTGTATTCGCTTTCTTTTGTAACAAAAGAAGAAGGGCGCTTTCATAACGATTTAATGACATTTTATAAATTCCGCGAGAAGTTAATAGCGCGGAACCAGTAACGATAACATCCTTTTTACCTTTTTTTATTTCTGAAATAGCAGGTGTTATACCTTTATTAAACGTTTGCCTGTGAAATTCATGGAATGTCGTAAAAACGGTCCGATTGTACAGTTTGTTCGTATTAATTAAATCTGTTAAATACTCGGGAAGGGCAGGCTTATCTTTAAAGTTATTATATATAACTGAAGAAATTGGACCGTCTACTGCAACCATGCGCATGTTTCCAGTGTTTTTAGGATCACGATACCAAACATCAAGGTAAGGCATAGCCCCTTCTTGTTTTAAAAAATTTGTGCTAAATAAAATGAGCTGTAACTTTTCTGTAGATACTAAACCGCCACTTGAGCTATTAAACGTTGCTTTTGCTTCTCGAGGTGTACGTACTTTCGCTTCATGTGTTTCGTACTTTTTTTCTACGTCTTCATTAAAAATAGGATTCACGTGGTACACAATTAATTTTCCTTTTGCTTTTGCGTCAAAGCCGTAAATTAATGAAATCGATTGTTTTTCTAAGTCGAGTCGATCTCCACAGCCTGTTAAAAAGGTTATGAGAAAGTAAAGTATAGTGAAATGAATAAAGCGCCTCATTTAAACTCTTCTCCTTTTCCAATGCTGATAAAGTGTCATGTATAAGAGAAATACGACTGGGAATAGAAAAACGATAAAATAACTAGCAGTTCCCCAAAATTCCCGCAACGCACTTATCTGATAAGAAGAAGGGATATAAAAGAATAAGATGAAAATACACCCGAATAATAAAACATAAATAGGTAATGAACTGCCTTTTTTGTTAAGAAATTGATTAATTCCATCTGAAGCAGTGAAAATATAAGGAATACAGGAATCAAAAATAATAAAGAGATAAAATGACAAAAAGATAATTTCAAATCGCTCAAGAAATGAGAAGTGAAACGGTGTAACAAGAGAAAGAGTCGGCCATAAAAACTTTGTTATACCATCTGGACTAAAATAAACAAAAGAGACAAAGGTGACTTGAAGATAAATAAATAGCGTAATCAAATTCGCAAGAACAATTCCTTTTTTTGCAGATGATTTATTACTGAGATAAGGATAAAGGACAAATGCAAACTCAAATCCGAGAAACGCAATGATAGTTGATTTTACTGTGTTTAAAACTGGTATCCAGCCTTCTTTAAGAAGAGGAAGAAGATAAATCCAATGCCCATCTTTAAGCGGAATAAACAATAGAAAAGGCATCCATAGTGTGAAAAATACAGTGAAAACAGCATAGCGACTTATAATAAGAACGCCTTTACATGCTAGCATTAACATTGGAATAGATAGTAAAATCATAATTAAAAACATTGGAGTTCTAGGTAAAATCCAAATGTGAATAACGTATAAGAGGGAAAAAATTAAGGAAATAGCTGCAAGGACAGCATATAAAATCCAAAAAATCATTCCTACTCTTCCTAGCCACTTCCCAAGATAACGAGTTAGCACATCGAGTAAAGTATATCCAGGATGCTTTTCCATAATTTTCACAATACATAAACTGACTAAAGTAGTGAGAGCACATCCAATAATAATAGACATCCAGCCATCTGTATTTGCCCCTTGTGCAACTTCACGCGGAAGTGTAAGGACACCGAATCCTACTTGAACACCACTAATCGTTAAAATGTATTGAAATAAACTAATCTCCCTCTTTGCACGTTTTGTCACTTATTATCCTCCTTTTCCTCAACATCTCTTTGCCGGTTATCTTGTTTTAATTGTAGAGATAGTGGCCGTTTCTTCATAATTTTCCATGGGAAACGTACAAGGGTATCTTTTAAATCCGAAGCAAATAACGGAGAAAAAGGACTACCATAAGGAACACCGAGAGATTCCATAGAAAGTATATGAATAATAATGATCGCCATCCCAACCATAATTCCAATGACGCCAAATAAAGAGGCGGCTATCATCATTGGGAATCGAAGAAGCCGAATTCCTGCTGACATTTCTAAGTTAGGAATAATGAAGGAGGCAACCGCAGTAATTGATACGACGATAACCATAACGTTACTAACAATCCCAGCTTGAACGGCAGCTTGTCCAATTACAATTCCTCCTACGACGCCGATTGTTTGCCCAACAGGTCCAGGAAGCCGAATCGCTGCTTCTCGGAGCATTTCGAGAACTAATTCCATTAATAAAGCTTCTAATATGGGAGGAAAAGGAATTTTGGCTCGAGATTCTCCAATCGTTAACAACAATTTGAGCGGAATCACTTCATAATGGAAGGAAATCATAGCAATATAAAGAGCAGGAGCAAATATTGCAATAAATAGCCCAGTGAAACGAAGGAGTCGTATAAAAGATGGAATCATAGGTCTGAAGCTGTAATCATCTATCGTCTGAAAAAAGGATGAAAAGGTCATAGGTCCTATTAATACGCCTGGTGAGCGATCTACAACAACGGCAATTCGCCCATCAAGAATATGATGTGCTGTTGTGTCGGGGCGTTCAGTTATTGATAATTGCGGAAAGAGAGTAAATGAATTATCTTCAACAACCCCCTCTAATTCACCAGTAGTAAGAATCGCATCAACTTTTACTGACTCGATACGGGATGCCATTTCTTTTACGACATTTTCGTTCGCAACATCTGCTAGATAAAGCAAAAAAACCTTTGAAGTAGCTCGTTCACCAACAGTGAATTCCTTCACTTTCAGTTCGCGATTTGGAATATATCGACGAATAAGTGCAAGGCTGTCGCTCGCTACTTCATTAAATCCTTCGTGTGAGCTTTTTATGGAGCTCTCTGTTGTAGGTTCTTCAATACTCCTTTTTGGTGCCGCTTGCGTATCGAGCTCTAAAGCGGATAGTTGTCCGTTTATAAATAAAATACTTTTGCCGTGTAAAAGAGATTGTTCAATGTCTGTCCACTGTTGAACTTTTTTAATATTTCCGATAGAAACAGAGGCTTTCCAAAAATCGTCTTCATTCCACTCTTTAAATAAGAGAGGACGAAGAATGTTTACGTTAATAACAGTTTTGTCTACAAGTCCTTCCATATATATGAGTGCAGCTTCCTGTCCGTTTTTTAATGGAAAAGTGCGTGTTATTAATTCTGGAATACCGCTAAACAGTTTGGACAAGTGCTTTAAATTAAGGGAAAGGGAAGAAGAGATAGATTTATTTAATGCGTAATCAGCTTGCTCTTGGGTAGAAAGAGATTTTTCACCACGAATCCATTTATTAAAAGACCCCATTTGTTCGCTTACTCCTTGTTATGTTTTATCCCGATTGGTGAGGGCTGATAATCAGTGGGGGATGAAGAAAACCCCCCACTGATTAAAGTTTCACTTTATATGGGTTATTATGGATAGTTACAAGCTGACATATGCGTAGTTTAAATTTTATATTGTATATTTTTAACTTTAACGCTATAATTATAGTGTTAAAGATGGAATCGTGATATGACCTGTTATGACTCTATCGTTTTATTTATGAATAAATGGATTGGTATTTTAGCAAGATGTGCTAATAAACTACTCCACCATGATAATAACGTGCCGAAATGTGGTGCGTATATTTTCGTGGTGGAGTTTTTTTATTCTCAAAAAGGGGGAAAGACCATGAATAACAACATGGTTCATATTACAATTGACGGAAAAAAGTATACAGCGGAGCCCGGTTCAACGATATTGGGTGTTATTAATGAGAACGGGATTGAACATCCGCAAATTTGTTACGTGCCAGAAGTAGATCCTATTCAAACATGTGACACTTGTATTGTAGAAGTTGACGGAAAGTTAATGCGTTCTTGTTCGACGATAGCAACGGAAGGTATGAACATTGAACGTGCTTCTGTTCGCGCAAAAGAAGCACAAACAGAGGCGATGGATCGGTTACTAGAAAATCATTTATTATACTGTACAGTATGTGACAACAACAATGGGAACTGTAAACTGCATAATACAGCAGAATTAATGGAAATTGAACATCAAAAATATCCGTATGAACCGAAAGTAGATGTAAGTGAAGTTGATATGACGCATCCGTTTTATCGCTATGATCCTAATCAATGTATTGCATGCGGTCAATGCGTTGAGGTGTGTCAAAACTTACAAGTAAATGAAACGTTATCGATAGACTGGGAAGCGGAACGCCCACGAGTTATTTGGGATGAAGGAGTAAATATTAATGATTCTTCATGCGTTAGCTGTGGTCAATGTGTAACGATTTGTCCTTGTAACGCTTTAATGGAGAAAACGATGCTCGGTGAAGCTGGATTTATGACGGGATTAAAACCAGATATTCTTGAACCGATGGTAGATTTAATTAAAGAAGTTGAGCCTGGATATAGCGGTATTTTTGCGGTATCAGAAGTGGAAGCGGCCATGCGTGATACTCGTACGAAGAAAACGAAAACAGTATGTACATTTTGTGGTGTAGGTTGTTCGTTTGAAGTGTGGACGAAGGGGCGTAAAATTCTTAAAGTACAGCCATCTTCAGATGCACCAGTTAACGCAATTTCCACTTGTGTAAAAGGGAAATTTGGTTGGGATTTCGTAAATTCTAAAGAACGAATAACAAAACCTTTAATTCGTAAAAATGGAACGTTTGTTGAATCTACATGGGAAGAAGCACTGAATGTAGTTGCAAATAAATTAGGCGCTATTAAAGAAGAGTACGGTAAAGGTTCTATCGGATTTATTTCTTCCTCTAAAATTACAAATGAAGACAATTATGTAATTCAAAAATTAGCTCGACAAGTATTTGGAACGAATAATATTGATAACTGCTCACGTTATTGCCAATCACCAGCAACGGATGGTTTGTTCCGTACAATTGGTATGGGCGGTGATGCCGGAACGATTAAAGATATTGCGCAATCTGGTCTTGTTATTATTGTAGGATGTAATCCGACAGAAGGTCATCCTGTTCTAGCTACACGTATTAAACGTGCACATAAATTACACGGACAAAAGTTAATTGTAGCTGATCTTCGTAAAACCGAAATGGCAGAGCGATCAGATGTCTTTATTAGTCCAAAACAAGGAACAGATCAAGTTTGGTTAATGGCTGTTACGAAATATATGATTGATCAAGGTTGGCATGATCAGGAATTCATTAATGAGAATGTAAACTTCTTTGAAGATTTCAAAGAAAGCCTAGAGGAATATACACTTGAATATGCAGAAGAAGTAACAGGCATTTCAAAAGAAACGCTTATTCAAATGGCTGGAATGATTCGTGATGCAGATGGTACATGTATCCTTTGGGGTATGGGGGTAACGCAAAATACAGGTGGTTCTGATACTTCCGCTGCAATTTCAAACTTACTTCTTGCAACAGGGAACTACCGTCGTCCAGGAGCAGGCGCATACCCACTTCGAGGCCACAATAACGTACAAGGTGCTTGTGATATGGGTACTTTACCAGGATGGCTTCCAGGATATCAGCACGTTACTAACGAAATGGAACGTGCGAAATTTGAAACTGCTTACGGAGTGAAAATTGATAGTGAACCAGGTCTTAATAATATCGAAATGCTTCACGCAATTGACGAAGGAAAAATGAAAGCAATGTATCTTGTCGGAGAAGATATGGCTCTTGTAGATTCTAATGCAAATCATGTACATGAAGTGTTATCGAGCCTTGATTTCTTCGTTGTGCAAGATGTTTTCCTTTCTAAAACTGCTCAATATGCAGATGTTGTATTACCAGCAGCGCCATCTCTTGAGAAAGAAGGTACTTTCACAAATACAGAGCGCCGTGTCCAAAGATTATATCAAGTTCTTCCTACGCTAGGAGATGCGAAACCAGACTGGTGGATCGTCCAGGAAGTTGCGAATAAACTAGGTGCAAACTGGAATTATAGCCACCCAAGTGAAATCTTTGCTGAGATGGCAAGTTTATCACCATTGTTCTCGCAAGCGAACTATGAAGTGCTTGAAGGATGGAACAGTTTCCATTGGGGAAGTTTTGATGGAACGAATACACCACTTCTGTTCCAAGACGGATTTAACTTCCCAGATAAAAAGGCTCGTTTTGCGATTGCTGACTGGGTACGTCCAGCTGAATTTCCAGCTGAGTTTGACCTTCACATTAACAACGGTCGTATGCTTGAACATTTCCATGAAGGGAATATGACAAATAAATCAACAGGTATTCAAACGAAAGTACCTGGTGTTTTCGTTGAAATCTCTCCAGACCTTGCAAAAGAACGTGGCGTAAAAACAGGTTCGTTAGTTCGTCTTGTCTCTCCTTTTGGAGCATTAAAATTACGTGCACTCGTTACAGATCGTGTAAAAGCGAATGAGTTATATTTACCGATGAACTCTACAGATAACGAAACGGCAATTAATTTCTTAACAGGTCCTGCTGTGGATGTACGTACGAATACACCTGCGTATAAACAAACAAAAGTACGTATGGAAGTATTAGAAGTTGATGGCGAAAATCCGATGCCAAAAGCGAACCCACGCAATAAAAAACGTCACCCTCAAGCTGGAATTGAGGTACATCGTAAGTGGGCACGTCCAGGGTATGTGCATTTAACGGATAAGTAGGAGGAGAAAACTATGGCTGCACCTATAAAAATGATTCAAAAACAAGAATTAACTGAGGAAGAAATAAAACAGCAAAAGTTAGATGATTTAAAAGAGCTTCTAACTAATAATGAAGAAGCTCTAAATCAGATGTTTAATATAGTAGGGGAATTAAATGACATTGGAATGCTAGAAGCTGCAAATTCAATGCTAAAAGCGAAAGAACCAATTGCGAAAATTGTTCTAGGTCAAGTAACTCGTGAGCCTGTTACAAATTTAATTAATAATATGATGGGCGCTGCAGGTGCGTTAACTGAACTTGACCCAGAACTTACGAAAAAGCTTATAGGTAGTTTATTAGTCGGGCTAGAAGAAGGTAATGAACATCTAGAAAGTAATAAAAAAGTAGGGGTATTCGATCTTATGAAAGTATTGAAAGACCCAGATATTAACCGTGCTATCGGGTTTGGGCTTCATTTCTTAAAAGGTATGGGGAAAGGGTTAAAAGACGAATAAACTTCATGAAGTGAACCTTTCCGCCCAAATATTTGTAGGAAATAGTTTGGGCGGAAGGCTCATTTTGGTAAAATATATAATAGAGTAAAATGAGGCTTTTGGGAGGTATAATTGTATGTCAAAAAAAGTACATGAATTTAATGATATGATACGAAAACTTCGAAAGGAACTTTTCGGAAAAGGACCAGAACGAATTCATACTGTTTTTGCGGAAAATATGGCTATAGCGACTCTTTATGGAAACTTAACACCTACTGAAAAATTTATTTCAAGTACGATGGACGGTGCGGAAATGGTTCATATGGCTAGAACGAAAATGATTCAAGAAGTGTATGCTGCGAATTCCCGTGAACATTTGGAGGAACTTGTTGGAGCGAAATTAGTGAATTTGTTTTCAGATATGAAAGTAGAAGAAGATATTGCAGTTTCTGTATTTGTTTTTGATAAAAATATAACGTGAGAGAAGGATACTGATCGTGAAACCGATACAGGTAGAAAGAGAAATCTTTCGTTATGAACAAGGAGCATTTAAACATATAGAGGACAGCATTGTAACAGAGTTTCCTGTCACCATTAAAATGAACGGACAGGAGTTTGTTACAATGGTTAGTACTCCAGAATATATAGAAGATATGGTAATAGGCTTCTTGGCGTCTGAAGGAATCATTCGGAAGTATGAAGACATTGATAGTGTATGGGTGCAGGAGAAAGAAGGATTTGTGCATATAACAACGACAAAAGTAAATCCGTATTATGAACAAATGCAAAATAAACGCTATATTACGTCTTGTTGTGGTATGAGTAGGCAAGGGTTTGTTTTTGCAAATGATGCACTAAGTGCAAAAAAAATGAAGGGTGTCCATGTACAGGTTGCTGCCGATGATTGTTTTCGGTTAATGAAAGAAATGCAGCAATCTGCGGATACGTTTCATCGTACTGGTGGGGTTCATAATGCAGCTTTATGTGATGTTAATGGTATTATTTTAAGCCGAATGGATATTGGTAGGCATAATGCACTAGACAAAATTTACGGTTATTGTTTAAGAAACGATATTTCTATAAAAGATAAAATCATTGTTTTTAGTGGTCGTATTTCTTCGGAAATATTATTGAAAGTTGCAAAAATCGGTTGTGAAATTATACTATCAAAATCAGCTCCAACTGAGTTAGCTTTGCAACTAGCGGAAGATTTAGGTATTACGACAATAGGATTTATTCGTAATCACTCCTTAAATGTATATACCCATCCAGAACGTGTTTTAAATATAAAATAAAAGTGAGGCAATGAAGATGAAATCAGTTACATTAGACAAGTTGCAACGTCCGTTAAAGGATTTACGTATTTCAGTTACTGATCGCTGTAATTTTCGCTGCCGATATTGTATGCCAGAAGAAATATTTGGTCCTGATTACTCGTTTTTGTCTAATGATAAAATTTTATCTTTTGATGAAATTGAAAGGATAACACGTATTTTCGTTTCTTTAGGTGTGAGAAAATTACGGATTACAGGCGGAGAACCGTTACTTCGAAGAGGGCTTCCAAAGCTTATTGAGCGCCTTAATAAAATTGATGGTGTAGAAGATATCGGTTTAACAACCAATGGATCGTTACTTAAAAAGTTTGCTCCTGATTTATATAAGGCGGGACTATCACGTGTAACAGTTAGCTTAGATTCCTTAGAAGAAGAGCGGTTTTTCTATTTAAATGGTAATAGGAGCAAAGTGCAAAGGGTTCTGGAAGGAATACAGGCTGCAGCTGAAGTTGGAATGAAAATTAAAATAAACATGGTCGTTCAAAAGGGAAAAAACGAACAGGACATTTTGCAGATGGCGCAATATTTTAAGGAAAATAAGCATATTCTTCGTTTTATTGAGTATATGGATGTTGGAAATTATAATGGTTGGGATTTAAAAGAGGTCGTCTCTAAACAAGAAATAGTAGATACGATTCATCAAGTTATGCCGTTAGAACGGATAGAAGCAAATTATTCTGGTGAAGTGGCTACTAGGTATCGTTATATAGGAAGCGATGAGGAAATAGGTATTATTTCATCAGTAACAGATTCTTTTTGCTCATCATGTACGAGAGCTCGTATTTCTGCAGAAGGAAAATTATATACTTGCTTATTTGCTTCTAAAGGAAATGATTTAAGAGAATTGCTTCGTTCTGAACATACAGATGAGGACATTACAGATGTAGTACGCGATATATGGAATAATAGGGAAGATCGTTATTCAGATGAACGCTTAAATCATACAAATAAGAAAACAATACCTAAAATTGAAATGTCACATATCGGTGGTTAATATATATAGCTAGCGTCATAGTGAAAAATGGAAAATTTACAAGAGTTGTGGATTTTCTATTTTATAGTAAAAGTGATGATTGATATCTCTGTAAAAGATGTGCAGAGAAATTAAGCAGCATTCAAAAACCTTTATTTTGAGGAGGTTTTTTGAAGCTGCTTTTTTATTTGGAGAAAATGGAGGAATGGGTAATGGCATTTCATAAGCCGGAACAAATTGCTGAGCTTGTCATTGAGGCCGGTGTTCAAAAAGTAAGACAGACATTGCCAGCGATGCTTATTCTCGGTTTTTTAGGAGGAGCGTTTATTGCGATAGGTTTTTTACTTAACATTCGAGTTTTAGGGAATTTACCTGAGCGCTGGGGAAGTCTAGTGAATGTTTTAGGAGGAGCAGTATTTCCTGTTGGACTCATGCTCGTAGTATTAGCAGGAGGAGAATTAATTACGGGAAATATGATGTCACTGTCTATGGCGCTTTATGCAAAGAAAATTACATTAATAAGTGTACTGAATAACTGGGTTTGGATTACTCTCATGAACTTTATTGGGGCAATTTTCGTTGCGTATTGCTTTGGACATCTTGGCGGATTAACAGAGGGAGAGTATTTAAATAAAACGGTAGCGATAGCGGAAGGGAAGTTACATGAATCATTTGGGAGAACTTTGATTTTAGCAATTGGTTGTAATTGGCTCGTTTGTCTTGCTCTTTGGCTCGCTTACGGGACGAGTGATTTTGTCGGGAAAATCATCGGAATTTGGATTCCAATTATGGCATTTGTAGTGATTGGATTTCAGCAAGTAGTAGCAAATATGTTTGTCATTTCCGCTGTTATTTTTGCTGGTCATCTAACGTGGATGGATCTGGCTAAAAATTTTGTTCCTGTTTTTATCGGAAATGTAATTGGAGGAGCTGGGTTTGTTGGTTTTGCTTACTTTGCTTGTTATCAGAAACAACATTCTAATATGAAATAGAGTTCTTGAGAGGAAGGGTATGTAATGGCTGATCGGTATTCACGACAACAGTTGTTCAAACCAATTGGGAGTAAAGGACAAGAAAAAATTCGAAATAAACATGTGTTAATTGTAGGGGCAGGCGCATTAGGAAGTGCAAGTGCCGAAAGTTTCGTACGTGCAGGTGTTGGTAAGTTGACGATTATCGATCGTGACTACGTTGAATGGAGTAATTTACAAAGGCAACAATTGTACTCTGAACAAGATGCGAGAGAGAAAATGCCGAAAGCAATTGCTGCAAAAAATCGGCTAGAACAAATTAATTCGGAAGTACAAATACATGCTTTCGTAATGGATGCAACTTCAGAAAATATGGAAGGTCTATTAAAAAATGTAGATGTAATCATTGATGCAACAGATAATTTTGATATTCGATTTGTAATAAATGATTTATCACAAAAACATAATATTCCGTGGGTATATGGTTCTTGCGTTGGATCATATGGTATGAGTTATATAATTATTCCGCAAGAGACACCGTGTTTACATTGTATGCTGAAAAATATCCCTGTTACAGGTGTGACGTGTGATACTGCTGGGATTATTAGCCCGACTGTTCAAATCGTCGCAGCATATCAAGTGGCAGAAGCGCTCAAAATTTTAGTGGAAGATTTCTCAGCAATTAGAAAAACATTTTTCATGTTTGATATATGGAGTAATCAAAATCATTTTATAAAATTAGGGAAAATAAAAACAGACGCTTGTCTCTCATGCGGTTTGAATCGAACTTATCCTTATTTATCATACGAAAATCAAACGAAAGCAGCTGTTTTATGCGGAAGAAATACAGTTCAAATTAGAACAGTAGACAATAGGAAATACAATTTTGATGATATAGAAAAAGTATTAAAAAAACTGGGAAAAGTAGATCGGAATCCGTATTTACTATCTTGCCAATTCGATGATTACCGCATCGTTTTTTTTCGGGATGGTCGTGTTTTTATTCATGGTACAAATGATATTTCGAAAGCGAAACAACTATATTATCGCGTATTCGGTTAATAGAGAGGATGTCAACAATGGAAAGAAGAGTGCCAATTACGGTTGAAGAAGCTGTTCGTAAAGTGATGGGATTTGCTGATAAGGGCTTAAAGGAGCTATTACCAATTGAATTAGCTTATGGACGTATATTAGCAGAGGATTTAGTAGCTGACCATGATGTACCGTCATTTAATCGTTCGCCGTATGACGGATTTGCTATTCGAGCAGAAGATACTAATTTAGCAAGTTATGAAACGCCAATTGTATTTGAAGTAGTGGGTGAAATTGGTGCAGGATCGCTATTCCATGAGAAAGTAGGTCCATTTCAAGCAGTTCGAATTATGACAGGAGCACAAATTCCGAATGGGTGTGATGCGGTTGTTATGTTAGAGCTGACTCGTCAATATGAGAAGAATGGCAACAATTATATGGAAGTGAAGCGATCATTCAAAACGGGCGACAATATTTCTTTTCAAGGTGAAGATGCTCGTAAAGGAACAGTTCTTGCAAAGAAGGGATCGTACATTAATCCAGGTATTTCAGCTCTTCTTGCTACATTCGGTTATAGTGAAGTACCAGTTGCGAGAAAGCCTGTAATTGGACTGTTAGCGACTGGGAGTGAATTACTGGATGTCAATGATTCATTACAGCCAGGGAAAATCCGAAACAGTAATACGTACATGATATTGTCTCAAATTCGAAGAGCGGGCGGAAGAGTAAAATATTTTGGGAAGTTTAGTGATGATTTTAATACGTGTTTTACAGCTGTGAAAGAAGCGCTTGGCCAAGTAGATATGTTAATTACAACGGGCGGTGTATCAGTAGGAGATTATGATTATTTACCAGCTATTTACGAAAAGTTAGGTGCATCTGTTCTTTTTAATAAAGTTGCAATGCGACCAGGAAGTGTTACGACTGTAGCACAATTAAATGGCAAGTTATTATTTGGTTTATCAGGGAATCCATCAGCTTGTTACGTAGGGTTTGAATTATTCGTAAGACCGTGTATTCGGACGTATATGTTTAGTGAAAAAGTACATTTAAAAAGAGAAAAAGCGTTATTAGGAGAAGATTTTCTAAAACCGAATCCATTTACAAGATTTGTACGAGCAAAATTGCAATATGATGAGGGGAAATTAATCGCTTATCCATCAGGGTTTGATAAATCTAGCTCAGTTTCTTCATTGGCAGAATCCAACGCGTTTATCGTATTGCCGGGCGGGACAAGAGGATATAAAAAAGATATGTTTGTCGATGTTCTTTTATTAGAAGATAACGAAGGTAGTGAATGGCCTTGGACATTTCATAAAGTGAGAGGTGGTTTTAATGGGACAAGTGCTATTTGAGATTGTAGATAAACCGATTTTAGTTGAAGAAGTAACGAATAAAGTCGCAAGAAGGGAAGCAGGTGCGATTACAACATTTATTGGTACGGTGAGAGAATTAACAAAAGGAAAACGAACGCTACATTTAGAGTATGAAGCATATAAACCGATGGCAGTAAAACAACTTATGAGAATTGGTGAAGAAATTAGTGAAAGATGGCTGGATGCAAAAGTAGCAATTACGCACCGTGTAGGGCGGCTAGAAATAATGGATATTGCGGTAGTCATTGCAGTTTCATCACCGCATCGTAAAGTAGCTTATGAAGCGAATGAGTACGCGATTGAACGTATAAAACGAATCGTTCCAATTTGGAAAAAAGAATTTTGGGAAGATGGAACGATGTGGGTTGGAGATCAACTTGAAAACACACCTTATCCAGAAGGAAAACCAAAGAAGGAAGAATGAAAAAATGATTACAATTTTACTGTTTGCAAATTTGCGTGAGGAAGTTGGATCGGATCGATTAGTAATTTCAGAAAAGCAAGAAATGACAGTGCAGCAATTAAAAGAATGGCTCAAAGCCAGCTATTGTTTACAATCGCTGGATAAAGTGATGGTGGCTGTTAATGAAGAGTTTGTAATAAATGAAGAGATGATAAAAGCCGGAGATATAGTCGCATTAATCCCACCCGTTAGCGGGGGATAATAAGCTTTTTCACCAGATGAAGTGCCAAGAAAATGTTGTATATAAATTAGAATAAGAGAAGGGATGAGTTCTATGCTTACTCAAGAACAAATAATGAATGCATTAAAACATGTAGAGGATCCAGAGTTACACAAAAGTGTTGTAGAATTAAATATGGTTAGAAATATACAAATGAACGGAACAGAGGTTAAACTTGAAGTAGTACTAACAATCCAAGGTTGTCCGTTAAAAGCAAAAATTCAACAAGATATTGAAGAATCGCTTCACGCAATTGGTGCCTCTAAAGTGGAGGTAACATTTGGTTCTATGACACAAGAAGAACGTGCAGCTTTAACAGAGAAGTTAAAGCGAAATACTAGAACAGAAACTGGTATGCCGAGCATGCTTCGCCCGGATTCAGGAGTACGTTTTATTACTGTAACGAGCGGAAAAGGCGGAGTTGGAAAATCAACGGTGACAATTAATCTTGCAACTGCACTAGCTCGTATGGGCAAAAAAGTGGGGATATTAGATGCAGATATATATGGTTTTAGTATTCCAGCTATGATGGAAACGAATAAGAAACCAACGATGATTGATCAAACGGCAATTCCAGTCATTAGTCACGGTGTTAAAATCATGTCGATGGGATTCTTTACAGAAGGAAATAACCCAGTGATGTGGCGCGGACCGATGCTAAATAAATGGATTCAAAATTTCCTTGCGAATACGCACTGGGGAGAATTAGATTATTTATTACTTGATTTACCACCAGGTACAGGAGATGTTGCGATTGATGTTGCAGCGATGATTCCGCAAGCGAAAGAAATAATTGTTACAACTCCGCACAATATAGCTTCATTCGTTGCTTCAAGAGTTGGTGTAATGGCAAAACATACGAAGCATGAGATTTTAGGTATTGTGGAAAATATGGCTTATTATGAAGAAGAAGATGGATCGAAAAATTATCTCTTCGGAAAAGGCGGCGGCGAAATGCTTGCAGAACAATTGCAAACAGAAGTAATTGCCAAAATACCTTTTGCGAAACGTGAAGAAAATAATGGTTCATCTGTATATGATGAAGATTCTCTTGTTGGAGAAGTGTTTACATCGTTAGCTGAGGATATTATTTATAGAGGATAGAGGGGGAAGTTTAGTATGGTATGTAACATTGATCATTCTATTGAAGATGTGATGAATAAGCTTGAAAGTCAAAAGAATTTTTTACCTGAAGGGATCTTTAAAGAGTTAAAGAGTTTTTTGCAAGGTATTCATTCACAGAAATTATTAAATGATGTTTTTCACCTCCTAAAAAAGTATGATTTAGTCAGTGAGGAAGAACGAGAGACGAGAAACGCACAATTGTTGTACATTTTGAATTAAGTACTCTTTGGCTTTAGAATTTTTTCAGAAGGGGTGAATGTGATGGATATGAAAAAGATGATTGAAACGATAGAAGTAACTAGAGTGACTGACGAGGAATTATCGATTTCGAATTTACATCCAAAGCTTGTGAAGTTGTATAGTCAAAAAGATAGTGCAGAGTATACGAAGCTATTAAAATATATTTTATCATTATCCGTACAGCTGAAGCTGAATCTTGTATTGAAATATTTTGGTGTACGTCACATTGTTGCTGCAGACGAGCGGGTGCAATTTCAAGAGATATTTAAATGCTTAGCTAAGAAAGATGAGAATGGGGAATGGTTTCTAAATTTTGTTTCTTTATATGTAGGGCTAATTGTAGTTCTTCGTTTTGATGAGAAAGTGATTGAGAGCAATTTTTTTGATGATATGGTAGTGGATGAATGTAATGAAATATAAGATTCTACTCATAACATTTTTCTATATTAAATGCTTTAACTGCGATTTTAGTTGGTTATGTAAATATGAAGGTAACTAATTAAGAAAAAGGAATGAAACTAGTTGGATAAAAAGAGTTCTTCAGTTGTTTCCGTCGTTTTTTCGTGTTACTATTAATCGAATTTTTCATAAGGAGAGAAAGCGATGAAATGGATTTATTTTCTTATTATTAACGTTATAGCTTTTAGCCTTATGGGGCTTGATAAACGAAAAGCAAAGAAGAAACAGTGGAGAACGCCAGAAAGTACGTTGTTTTTATCGGCGGCAGCTGGAGGAGCAGTTGGAGCTTGGATCGGCATGTATATGTTTCATCATAAAACTCATAAAAAGAAATTTGTTTTCGGCATACCGTTACTTGTTGTAATAACGGTATGTTTATTATTCGTTGTATGAGAAATGTCGAAAGAAATGCAGATTGATTATTGGTAAAGTGAGCATGTGAGACCGTATAATGGAGAAAAAATGAGAAGAGGAGAAAAAGGAAGATGGGGAGTCAATCAGCAGAGCAAAAAAAAGGGATACTATACGCGGCTGGTGCTTACACGATGTGGGGAATCCTACCGATTTATTGGAAATGGGTTGAGGAAGTTCCAGCAGATGAAATATTAGCACACCGCATCGTTTGGGCATTTGTTTTTATGTTACTCGTATTAGGTGTTACGAAGAGGTTTCGTCAGTTTATTGGGGAATTTGTGAATCTTTTTAAACGACCTAAATTATTAATGTCATTAACAATAGCTTCAGTCTTGATTAGCGGAAACTGGTTTGTTTACATATGGGCCGTTAATCATAATCATGTTATTGAAGCGAGTCTTGGCTATTATATTAATCCGCTTATTAGTATTTTACTTGGTACAGTCGTTTTAAAGGAAAAGTTAAACTTCTGGCAATATGTTGCAGTTGGTTTAGCTGGAGTGGGGGTTATCATTTTAACAGTGCGTTTCGGATCTATTCCGTGGGTTTCTCTTTCACTTGCCTTTTCATTTGGATTATACGGATTAACGAAAAAACTGTTAAACTATGATGCTACAATTGGACTTACGATGGAAACGATGTTAGTGACACCGCTTGCAATCATTTACCTTGTTATGACAGGCGCCCATGGTTTCGGCTCATTTGGATCTATTTCAATGTTATCGACATTACTATTAATAGGAGCAGGTATTGTTACAGCTCTACCACTTTTTTATTTTGCAAAAGGAGCCCAACTTATTCCACTTTATATGGTAGGTTTTTTACAATATATTGCACCAACAATTAGCTTAATTTTAGGTGTATTCGTATTTGGTGAACATTTCACATCTACTCATATGATTGCATTTTTCTGTATATGGGTTGCATTATTTGTATTCTCGGTAGCGAAGACTAAGTTTTTAGTGCAGAAACAACCGAAATTTATAAAAAATAAATCAGCAAAAGTATCATAATGCGTAGTATTTTCTACGCATTTTTCTTTATACTTATATTATATAGAATTTCCATTATAGTCAGTAAGGAGCTGAGAACATGGAAACAATTTTACATAATGATCCGCTTATGGCAGCTGTAATTTCATGGTTTTTAGCACAATTAACGAAAGTAGTCTTCAAATTAGTTAAAACAGGTGAATTTGATTTTGCAAAGTTTTTTGCTTCAGGTGGGATGCCAAGTTCTCATGCTTCAACAGTTACAGCGCTTGCTACAGGAGTTGGAGTAGTGGAAGGTGTGGAAAGCTCGATGTTTGCGGTTGCTACAATTTTTGCCATTATTGTTATGTATGATGCTTCAGGAGTAAGGCTTGCAGTAAGTAAACAAGCAAAAATATTGAATGATTTTTTTCACGGTAGAGAAACAGAATATAAGAAGTTAAATGAACTTGTTGGGCATACACCGTATGAAGTAGTAGTCGGTGCTTTATTAGGGATTATTGTCGGAGTAGGGTATTGTTTATGAGCAGAACATTTTATATGTTCTGCTTTTCTTTGTTTTTATACATATTCAGCTACCTTTTTGAATATCGTTATACGGATTTCGAAAGGGTGGGTGAGCAACTTGTTATTATATGAAAAAGTGCATGAAGAAATAGCGAGAAGAACAACTGCACTTCAAACAATGCAACGGCAAGATGGTACGTGGCGGTTTTGTTTTGAAGGAGCGCCACTAACAGATTGTCATATGATTTTTTTATTAAAATTATTAGGTAAAGATAAAGAGATAGAACCGTTTGTAAAAAGATTAGCATCACTCCAAACAAATGAAGGAACATGGAAATTGTATGAAGATGAAGTGGGTGGTAATTTATCTGCTACAATTCAATCTTATGCTGCCTTACTTGCATCGGAAAAATATACAAAAGAAGATGTGAATATGAAGCGAGCGGAAATGTTTATAAATGAGCGCGGTGGGGTAGCGCGTGCTCATTTTATGACGAAGTTTTTATTAGCGATTCATGGAGAATATGAATATCCTTCTCTCTTTCATTTGCCAACACCAATTATGTTTCTGCAGAATGATTCCCCTCTCAGTATTTTTGAACTGAGTAGCTCAGCACGTATTCATTTAATTCCGATGATGTTGTGTTTAAATAAAAGATTTCGAGTAGGGAAAAAGTTATTGCCAAATTTAAATCACATTGCAGGCGGGGGCGGAGAATGGTTTCGGGAGGATCGGTCTCCAGTTTTTCAAACGTTAGTAAGTGACGTGAAGAAAATTATAACGTATCCACTTTCTTTGCATCATAAAGGATATGAGGAAGTAGAACGTTTTATGAAAGAGCGTATTGATGAAAATGGAACATTATATAGCTACGCAACTGCCTCGTTTTATATGATTTATGCTTTACTTGCATTAGGACATTCTATTCAATCACCAATTATTCAAAAAGCTATAACGGGAATCACATCTTATATATGGAAGATGGAGAGAGGGAGCCATTTGCAAAACTCTCCATCAACTGTATGGGATACAGCTTTACTCAGTTATGCTTTGCAAGAAGCTCAAGTTCCGAAAGCAAGTAAAGTGATTCACAATGCATCAGCATATTTACTAAGAAAACAGCAAACGAAGAAAGTAGATTGGAGTGTACATGCACCGGATCTCTTCCCGGGTGGTTGGGGCTTTTCGGATGTGAATACGACGATTCCAGATGTTGATGATACAACTGCTGCGTTAAGAGCATTGGCGCGAAGTAGAGGGAACGAAAATGTAGACACTGCTTGGAAGCGAGCGGTTAATTGGGTTAAAGGATTGCAAAATAATGATGGTGGTTGGGGGGCTTTTGAAAAAGGGGTAACGAGCCATATATTAGCAAATTTACCAATCGAAAATGCAAGTGATATGATTACAGATCCTTCTACACCAGATATTACAGGAAGAGTATTAGAATTTTTCGGAACGTATACGCAAAATGAATTGCCCGAGAAACAAAAACAAAGTGCGATAAATTGGTTAATGAATGTACAAGAGGAAAATGGATCGTGGTATGGGAAATGGGGAATTTGTTATATATATGGTACGTGGGCAGTGTTGACTGGTTTACGGTCACTAGGAATACCATCTAGCGATCCATCAGTGAAACGAGCAGCTTTATGGCTTGAACATATACAGCATGAAGATGGTGGCTGGGGAGAATCTTGCCAAAGTAGTGTGGAAAAAAGATTTGTTACTTTGCCATTTAGTACACCATCCCAAACAGCATGGGCGTTAGATGCCCTCATTTCTTACTATGATAAAGAAACGCCAGTCATTCGAAAAGGTATTTCATATTTGCTCTCCAACTCTTATATAAATGAAAAATATCCTACTGGAACAGGTTTACCAGGTGGGTTTTATATTCGTTATCATAGTTATGCTCATATATATCCATTGCTTACTTTGGCTCATTATGCAAAAAAATATAGAAAATAAACCGAGAGATGTCTCTCGGTTTATTTTGTTGGGTAGTAGGTCCCTTTTGAAAAGAATAAGGTTGTGATGTACCTTATTTTTCGGTTGATTGGCGCTTTTGACGTGCATCAGCGGCATTTGCACGTGCGTTTGCTTCTAAGTCATTGTGGTCAGCGAGTTCGCGAGAGAACTCAACATCAATGCCATCAGTTGCTTTGCTTTGTTTGAAATTCTTTTTGTTCATTCGACACAATCTCCTTGCGTTTATGCGACGTTGCAAAGTTAGTTTGACACAAATAGACTTTTTTATACAAAGAGGAATTGGAAAGCAAGGAGCCGAAATATACAGTATAAGTAATAGAAATGGGGGATAGGAATGGAGTTTTTAAATGGGAAAACAGCTGTTGTAACAGGAGCTGCACAGGGAATTGGAAAAGAGATTGCAAGGGTTTATGCAAAACTAGGGGCGAAAGTATTAATTAGCGATGTAAATGAAGAAAATCTACAAAAAACGACACGTGAGTTATCAGATGAAGGATATGAAGTGTGCTCATATCGATGTGATGTGAGTAATCAAAATGAAGCAAAGTCGTTAATTGAATATGCGGTTCAAAAATTTGGTACATTACATATTTTGGTGAATAATGCTGGAATTACAAGAGACGCAATGTTACATAAAATGGAGAAGTCTGCTTGGGAACAAGTATTACAAGTGAACTTAACTGGAGTTTTTTATTGTATGCAACCCGCGCTTCTTTACATGAGACAACAAGGGTATGGACGCATTATTAATATATCTTCAATTAGTAGAGAAGGAAACATAGGTCAAGCAAATTATGCGGCTACAAAGGCAGGAGTTGTAGGATTAACGAAAACAGCAGCGAAAGAAGTTGGAAGTTTCGGTATTACTTGTAATGCGATTTGTCCGGGGTTTATGGATACAGATATGACCAAAACGATACCAGATAAAGTGAAAGAAAAGATGGTTGGCGCTATTCCAGTTGGTAGAATTGGAACGCCAGAAGATATTGCGAACGCAGCAGCCTTTTTAGCATCAGAATACGCATCTTATATTACAGGTGAAGTATTAAATGTGAGCGGAGGACTGCAAGTTTAAAGGAATACATAATGAACAGAACCTGACCAGGTAGGTCAGGTTCTTTCTCATTAATTTAAGTTAAGCCAAACGCTCTTTACTTCTGTATAGTTATTTAATGCGTAAGATCCCATTTCACGGCCAAGACCAGATTGTTTAAATCCTCCAAATGGAGATGCTGCATCAAAGACGTTATAACAGTTTACCCATACTGTACCTGCACGTACTTTACTTGCAACATAGTGTGCTGTTTTAACATTTTCTGTCCACACACCAGCCGCTAAGCCGAATTGTGATTTATTTGCACGTTCAATTACTTCATCAATATCGTTAAATGGTATTGCAGAAATAACTGGACCGAAAATTTCTTCTTTTGCGATCGTCATTTCATCATTTACGTCAGCGAATACTGTAGGAGAAACGAAGTAGCCTCGATTGAATGGATTACTTCCTCCGCAAAGGACTTCAGCGCCTTCTTCAATCCCTTTTTCAATGTAGCCCATTACACGTTTTTGTTGTTCTTCGGAAACGAGAGGGCCAATTGTTGTTTCAGGGTTAAGACCGACACCTTGATTTAGTTTTTTAGAATAGAGGACGAGATCAGCCATGACATTATCATACATTTTCTTCGGAACAAATAAGCGTGATCCAGCAGAGCATACTTGTCCTTGGTTAAACATAACACCAGAAAGTGCACCAGGAATCGCGCGAGATAAATCAGCATCTGGCAATATGATATTTGGTGATTTACCGCCTAATTCAAGTGTAACGCGTTTTAATGTTTCGGATGCTTGTCGCATAATTTGTTTACCGACAGGAGTAGAACCGGTAAATGCAATTTTATCAACGAGTGGATGATTAACGAGAGCTTGTCCAGCTGATTCACCGAATCCAGGTACGATATTAATAACACCTTTCGGGAATCCAGCTTCTTCAATTAATTCAGCTAAGTATAGAGCAGATAGTGGAGTTTGTTCTGCAGGTTTTAAAACGATTGTACATCCTGTAGCAAGCGCTGCTCCCATTTTCCACATTGCCATAAGAAGCGGGAAGTTCCAAGGGATAATTTGACCAACGACACCAACAGCTTCATGGCGTGTATAGTTAAAGTAATCACCGGAAACAGGAATTGTTTGACCAACGATTTTCGTAGCCCATCCAGCGTAATAGCGCATATGCTCAATTGCAAGTGGTATGTCTGCTGCCATTGTTTCACGGATTGGCTTTCCGTTATCTAATGTTTCGAGCTGTGCAAGCTCTTCTTTATGTTCTTCCATTAAATCAGCTAACTTGTACATGAGACGGCTTCGCTCAGCGGTGCTCATACGAGACCAAGGACCTTCGTCAAAAGCCATACGAGCTGCGACTACAGCTTTATGAATATCTTCGCGACCAGCTTCAGAAACGACGGCAAGTGTTTCACCAGTTGCTGGGTTAGGTGTTTTAAATGTTTTACCGGAAGCGCTTTCAATGAAAGATCCATTCACATATAACTTTTTTGTACCTTGAAGAAATTTCTCTACCTTTTCATGAAGATTTACAGCTAGTTGACTCATTGTATAACCCCCTTGAAAATATAATGTAAACGCAGTACGAGACGGCGCTTATTCCGAAATCAAGGATGTGGAAACTAGATGGAAAGCCTCTAATTAAAATCATAATTAAGAAATACTGAAAATTCAAATTTCATTTGTGTTACAATTGTAAAAAATATGTAATGTAAGAGAATCTTCTATATGATTATAAAAAATCCTGCTTGTTTTTGCTTTCTAGTAGGAAAAACTAGAAGAACAATGGTACAATAATACATCGTGAGAGGAGGGGTAAAAATGAAAGATTATCATGATGATCCACGCTTTCGAATAGCCCATAGAGAAGCGTTAATTGGTCTTGGACTTGCTATTATTAATTTTATAATATGGTACGGATTTGCTTATGGGCTTGGTAGTAAAAATCCGAATGAATATACATATGTATTAGGTTTTCCCGCATGGTTTTTTTATAGCTGTATCGTTGGATTTATCGTTATGGTTATTTTACTTAGTTTAGTTGTTCGTTTTGTATTTCAAGATATTTCACTCGATGAGGAAGAAAAAAGTGAGGAATAATAGATGAATTGGTATGTAATCATTCCAATGATAATTTCGTTTATCGTTGTATTTTTAATTGGTGTATATGCTTCAAGACGTGTGCAAGCAACTGCTCATAATAAATTTTTACAAGAATATTTTCTTGGTGGGCGTGAGCTAGGCGGTTTATTATTAGCGATGACAATGATTGCTACGTACGGTAGTGCAAGTAGCTTTATTGGTGGCCCTGGTATTGCTTACAATATGGGTCTTGGATGGGTACTGTTATCTGCGATTCAAGTTGTAACAGGCTATATCGTTTTAACGGTTATCGGTAAAAAGTTTGCAATTATCGCTAGGAAGATGGAAGCAATTACTCTTATCGATTATTTAAAAGGGAGATACAATAATAAAGCAGTTGTTATACTTTCTGCGTTATGTATTATTATCTTTTTATTTTCAGCGACAGTAGCCCAGTGGGTCGGTGGTGGACGATTAATCGAGTCACTAACTGGTCTATCGTATACAACAGCACTATTTTTATTTACTTTTTCTGTACTTGTGTACGTATTAATTGGTGGATTTCGTGCAGTTGCTCTATCAGATACATTATTAGGAATCATTATGTTAGTTGGAACGACAATCATTTTAATTGCTACTGTCATTGCTGGTGGTGGAATTGAAAAGATTATGCAGGAACTTGTTCAAATTAATCCAAAGTTAATTACACCATTCGGAGCAGATGGCAGTTTAACGAAATCATATGTTACATCATTTTGGATTTTAATTGGAATTGGCGTTGTCGGCTTACCGCAAATTAGCGTGCGTGCCATGTCTTATAAAAATTCAAAAGCGATGCATCAAGCTTTAATAATTGGAACCGTTGTCGTTGGCACAATTATGATCGGTATGCATTTAACTGGTGTATTTGCAAGAGTAGTACTTCCAGGTATAACGGTACCAGATAAAGTAATGCCGCTACTTGCGATGGAAGTGTTACCTCCTTGGTTAGCTGGAGTTTTCTTAGCTGCACCGATGGCAGCGATTATGTCTACAGTAAACTCTTTATTATTACTTGTAAGCTCGTCAATTATTAAAGATATATATGTAAATTACATAAATAAAGATGCAGCAGACAGTACGATAAAAAAAGGAAGTTTGTGGATTACTGGTATTGTAGGACTACTCGTTTATGCAGCGGCGATTAAACCACCAGATTTTTTAATATGGCTAAATTTATTTTCTTTCGGTGGATTAGAAGCAGCATTCATTTGGCCAATCGTATTAGGGTTATATTGGAGGAAAGGAAATGCTACAGGAGCGCTTGCGTCTATTTTAGTTGGGGTAGGCTCATATATGTGTATTCATCTTTTCTATCCAAATCCGTTCGGTATACATACAGTTGTCTTCCCGATTTGTTTTGCGTTTATCGCTTATGTTATTGGAAGTATGAGTGCTGTAAAAAAAACAGTATAGGTTAGCTGAAGAACGTAGTCCTTATAAGACTGCGTTTTTTCGTATGAATTTGTTCTTTTTTATTCTGTATATCCACGGTTATTCATAAATTAATAACAACTGAGGGGATGGAGTTGAGGTCGATGAAAAAAGTGTTATTTTTAGGAGACCCAGGAATTGATGACTCTTTAGCAATTATGTATGGATTGTTGCATCCTGATATTGATATTGTTGGTGTAGTAACGGGATATGGAAATGTAACACAAGAAAAGGCGACAAGTAATGCCGCATATTTATTGCAAATGGCAGGACGGGAAGATATACCTGTTATTAATGGTGCGAAAATTCCTTTATCCGGAGATATTACGACGTATTATCCAGAAATTCATGGGACAGACGGTTTAGGGCCAATTAAACCTCCAAAAACTTTTTCACCAAATATAAAGCCTTTTTGTACATTTTTTGATCTTCTTGAAAAATATAAAGGAGAATTAATAATAGTCGATGCTGGTAGATCAACAACATTAGCGACAGCATTTATTTTAGAAAAGCCGATGATGAAGTATGTGAAAGAATATTATATAATGGGCGGTGCTTTCTTAATGCCTGGCAATGTAACACCAGTCGCAGAGGCGAATTTTCATGGTGATCCCATTGCGTCACAATTAGTTATGCAAAATGCCAAAAATGTGACATTAGTGCCACTTAACGTTACATCTGAAGCAATTATTACACCGGAAATGGTAAAATATATTACGAAACACTCTAAAACGAGTTTTAATAAGTTAATCGAGCCGATATTTACGTACTATTATAAAGCTTATAGAAAGTTAAATCCGAAAATAAAAGGAAGTCCAGTACATGACGTCGTTACAATGATGGTTGCGGCAAATCCATCCCTTTTAGATTATGTATATCGTCGTGTCGATGTAGATACAGCTGGAATTGCAAAAGGAGAGAGTATTGCTGATTTTCGGCCTCAACCTGATGCAAAAGCATTAAAAAATTGGGTGCGAATTGGTTGGTCGTTACATTATAAAAAGTTTCTTGAGGATTTTGTGAAATTTATGACGTAGACATAATAGGAGCATACAAGTTAAAATAATGGAGATGGTTATGTAAATGACCATCTCCATTATTTTGTTTTTAAATGATAAATAGAGAAGAGTTACACAATAGGAGAGGAATTTTACTTGAAAAAAACTATAGTATGCGCAGTAATTGTGGGTATTTTTGTTTTGCTAATATCGGGTAACTTTTTAGTGAAAAAAGTGTGGAGTTCAAATAATGATGATGCACAGTATATTGCATCTTTTATTGAAGAACATAAAGATGAAAAAAATAGTGCGCTTCTAGTAAAGAGAAATGATAAAGTTGTTTATTCTGTAAACCCAAATGTTGTATTGCCAGTTGCTAGTACGATGAAATTAATTGTGGCGCTTGAATATACGAAACAAGTTACTGAAGGGAAAATTGATTCTTCTAGTTTCGTGTCGATTAATGATGTGAATCGCTATTATGTGCCGAATACAGATGGTGGTGCACAAGATAGATGGCAAAAGTATTTGGAGAAAACGGGCAAGATAACTGAAGGAGCGGTTTCTTTAGAAGAAGTGGCAAAAGGAATGGTTAAGTTTAGTTCGAATGCAAATGCTGAATACTTAATGGAATTGTTAGGATTAGATAACATCAATCGAAATTTACAAAGTTTATCACTTCCTGCACATCAACCACTATTTCCAATCGTTTCATCTTTGTATATCCCGGGATATTTGCATAAAGAATTACATGTTCCAAAATATAAAATAGAGAAAAAGTTAAAAGAAATGTCTCAAGAGCAATATCGTGAATATGCGATGATTATTCATGAACGCTTAAAGAAGAAGGGACCATTATTACAGAAGGAAATTCCGCTTTATTTAGAGGAACGTTACGACAAAATTTGGTCAGATAGATTACCAGCAGCTTCTGCAAATGATTATATGGTATTACTTCAAAAGGCAAACCATAAAGGTGGCTTGACAGAAGCTGAAGAAAAAGTGTGGGCAAATATCGTTGAAACAGACATGAGTGCCAAGAAATACCGTAAAACATTTAGACATGCTGGGCAAAAGAATGGTTATACACCATGGACGGTTACAAAAGCAGTTTACGCTATGGATAAACGTGGAAACTGTACGGAGATTGTGTTTTTGGCAAATAATTTAAATGAAGACGATAGTGCAGAAATACGGAAACATTTAGCAAACTTACATTTCCAAGTGTTGCAAAGTGATAAGTATGATGCGACTTTTATTAAATAAACTCGGTGCAGAGAGCACCGAGTTTATTTTTATGTACAAGCACTTTTTTTCTATCTCTGGGTATGATGGGTAGTAATACTTAGGTGAGAGGGGAAAAGGTGATGAAACAAAGTAAAGAAGAGTTTATAAAGAGTGAAGGCGCTGATTTCCCTGGGAAAACATATGTGGATTGTGTATTACAACATGTATTTCATTTTCAAAGAAATTACTTATTGAAAGATATGTTTCAAGTGCATAAAGCACATATTACGATGCTGACGGAAGAAAATTTAATGAAAAAGGAAGAAGCTAAAGTTATATTACACGCATTAAAAAAGGTAGAGGGAATTCCAGAAGAGCAATTGCTCTATACAGAGCAGCATGAAGATCTCTTTTTTTTAGTCGAACATTTAATTTCTCAAGAAGCGAAATGCGATTTTGTAAGTAATATGCATATTGGTAGAAGTAGAAATGATATGGGCGTAACGATGTATCGCATGAGTTTAAGGCGATATGTATTACGATTAATAGAACATCATTTGTTATTGCAAGAAAGTGTACTGCAACTTGCCGTTGATCATAAGGAAACGATCATGCCAGCTTATACACATACACAACCAGCACAGCCAACAACATTTGGTCATTATACGTTAGCAATTTATGATACGATGCAAAGAGATTTAGAACGAATGAAAAAAACGTACCAGCTTTTAAATCAGTCTCCAATGGGGGCAGCTGCACTCTCTACAACAAGTTTCCCGATTAAACGAGAACGAGTTGCTCATCTACTTGGATTTACAAATGTAATTGAGAACTCATATGATGCTGTTGCTGGAGCGGATTATTTATTAGAAGTTAGCTCGCTACTTATGGTAATGATGACGAATACGAGTAGATGGATTCATGACTTTTTGTTGTTAGCAACGAAAGAATATGACGGTATTACTGTTGCAAAGCCATATGTACAAATCAGTAGTATTATGCCGCAAAAACGAAATCCGGTTTCAATTGAACACGCTCGTGCAATTACAAGTAGTGCTTTAGGAGAAGCATTTACAGTATTTCAAATGATTCATAATACACCATTTGGTGATATTGTCGATACGGAAGATGACTTGCAGCCATATTTATATAAAGGGATTGAAAAGGCAATTCGTGTTTTTTGTATGATGAATGCAGTGATCCGAACGATGAAAGTAGAAGAAGAAACGTTAAAAAGTCGTTCCTATAAACATGCAATAACGATAACGGATTTCGCCGATGTTTTAACAAAAAACTATGAAATTCCATTTCGGCATGCTCATCATGCAGCAAGTGCTATTGCAAATATGTCATTGGAGCAGAAAAAAGAACTACATGAATTACACTTCAAAGATGTAAATATGTATTTGCAAGAACATTTTAAAATAAATTTATTAGAAAAAGAGTGGAAAGAAATTATATCGCCAGAAGCTTTTATTCAAAAAAGAAATGTATACGGTGGACCGAGTAAAAAAGAAATGAAGCGTATGATTAAAAATCGAAAAGAGTCCTTTCGAAAAGAAGAAGATGTATTTGAAAAGGAAAAACAGAGAATTTTACAAGTTGAAAATGCCTTGAATACATTAGCTTTGAATATTATTGAATCGTAAAAGAGGGATTTAATGAATTAATCGCCAATACTTAATTAAAATATAAATAGAGAGAAGAGATTGTCGATGATTCAATTACATGTATATGAAGAGATTTTTCATTTTAAAGAAGATGTTACACCATTTCTAGAAAAGAATGAGCAGGAAAACAATCTCATATTAGGTGTATTACAAATGGTTCAAGAACCGATATTTATGGGGATAGCGAAACAAGGAGAAGACATTGCGGTTGTATTTCTGCAAACAGAAGAGAAGAAACAAATCATTGTTGCAACTTCTGAAATTTCGGGAGTAGCTATTGAGGAACTTGCAAAAGAGTTAACGAAAGTATATCCGGATATTCCTGGATTGATCGGTAATAAGAAAATTGTACAGAAATTAGCGGAAGAGATTGCGGTATTAGAAAATAAGAAAATGAATGTTGCAATGGAGCAAGGTGTGTATGAGTTGAACAGAGTAAAGAAGAAGTGTAATGCGAATGGACTTTTTCGAGCGGTAAATAATGATGAATTACCATTAATAGAACAGTGGATATATCAATTTTGTGAAGATGTAAAGCTTCCTACTACGAAAGAAGAAGCAAAACAAACTGCATATACATTAATAACTACAAATCGACTGTTTGGTTTGGAAGTGGATGGGAAACTCGTTTCTGTAGCTGCAAAAACGAGACCAACTAAAAATAATATAACAGTTAATTTTGTATATACGCCGAAAGAAGCAAGGAAAAAGGGATACGCATCTAAGTGTGTAGCGGCACTTAGTCAACGTATGTTAGATGAAGGGTACAAGACGACTACGTTATATACTGATTTAGCGAATCCGACATCGAATAAAATTTATCAAGAAATTGGTTATGAGCAAATTGCGGAGTCTGTGCTTATATTTTTAGAGAAGTAGAACAAAAAGGCGTGCTATTTTAGCACGCCTTTTTGTTATTCATCGATTCTAATAACCTCGCCTTGAGGGAAGTCCTCAGTTTCTAGTAAGTTACGAATAGCTTTCGCAACATATTCAGGTGATAATAGTTTTCCTTCTTCTTTTAATGCAATGAAGCGGTCCAAATTTATGAAATCTTCTTTATTTGTTTCGCGAATTTGTGATTGCATATTTGTATCAACAACGCCAGGTGCAAAAGCGACGATTTTTACTGGATATTCTTTTTCCACTTCTTCAGTTGCTACGCACTGTGTAAACATATTTACACCAGCTTTCGTTGTACAATAAGCGCCCCAGCCAAAGTAAGGATTTTTTCCTGCGCCAGATGAAATGTTAATAACGCGTTTATCTACTTTCCAGTCTTTCGTATGTTTCATAAATGTAGATGTAAGAATCATAGGTGCAAGTAAATTAATGTGAACGTTCGTAATGAATTGTTCACTTTCAGCTTTTTCAATTGGCTTCATAGGTGCAATTGTACCCGCATTATTAATTAAATGAATAGAGGATACATTGTCTTTTTTAATAGATGAAATGATCTCTTTAAAGTTAGTTTCTAAGTTATGTACATCTTGAAGATCTAGGGAATGAAAAATGCAATTGCTGTTATATTGCTCTGCAAGTTTTGTAAGCTCTTGATTTTCTCTTCTAGAAATAGAGATGACAGTTGTATTTTTTTCTAATAATTGCGTAGCGATTGCCTCACCTAAACCTTGTGAAGTTCCTGTTATGATAACGTAGCGCATAGTTTTATAAACCCCTCTCATATGTGCGGAATTTTGTTGGACAACGTACATTGTATAGTTTGTCTACATTTTATAGTATAGAGCACTTTTTACTATAATTGAAATGAGATGATTGTGTGCCTTTTATAAATAGGTTTACGACAACAGTACCTGGTGCCGTCACGTTTACTGGGAATACGCTGGGACTTAGCCCTACATCACCTGCACCAGGTAATATTTTTGGTACACTTGCTGTATTTACGACAGTAAATACAGCATTGCAAGTACCAGGGTTCCCAGCAGGGACAACAGATGAATGGCAATTGAATTCTTCAAGTGCAATTTTAAATCTTCCAGCGGGAAGCAGTGTATTATATGCAGAATTAGTTTGGGCTGGTACTTTCCGGACTGATACGGAAGATGTGTTACCATTTTTAAATGATAACATTACATTTACAACGCCAGCAGGGACGTTTTCTGTTACGCCAGATCCTGCTACCGCGCAGCAAGGTTCAGTAGGAAATCAGTTTTATTATGCTCGCTCTGCCAATGTAACAAATCTTGTTAGTGCAGGTGGAGCAGGCACATATACAACGGGTGCTGTGCCAGCTGCAAGAACTTCAGCCGACCCGACAATCAGTCGTTCAGCTGGATGGACGCTTGAGGTTGTGTATCAAAATGCAAGTTTACCACTTCGAAATTTGTCAGTATATGCAGGTCAAGAAATTATCGATGCTTCATCCCCGCCAGTTGATGCTACAATTTCAGGTTTTGCTACGCCGGCAACAGGAGCTGTTACAGGAAGAGTGCTCGTAACTGCTCAAGAAGGTGATTCTAACATTGTTGGAGATCAACTTCGCTTTGGGCCGAATGCAAATGCTACAGTTGCATTATTCGGACCGAGAAATCCTGCGAATAATTTCTTTCAGTCACAAATTTGTAATGATAGTGGAAATTTAGATACGAGCGGCACGTTTGGAGATTTGAATCAGCCGTTAGGGGTAGCTTTGGCCGTCCGAAGACAAGGGTGGGATATTACGAATGTAGATGCCTCCTCATCTTTAGTAAACAGTCAAACATCAGCAACGGTTCGATTTGTTACAAATGGAGATGGATACGCAGCAGCTGGTTTTGGTGTTCAAATTGATGCAACAGGTCCAATTATTAATCCTGTTAAATCAGTTAATAGAACAGTCGCAGGGGTAGGGGATATTCTCACTTATACGATTACGGTCCCAAATACAGGAACAGGAAGTGCAGAAAACGTTGTATTACGTGATAGTATTCCGAACGGAACGACGTTTGTTGCAGGTAGTGTTACGGTAGGGGGAGTAACACAGCCGAATGCAAACCCTTCTAATGGAATTAATTTAGGTACAATCCCAAATAACACGCAAAGAATTGTTACATTTCAAGTTCGAATAATATCATTCCCGAATCCCAATCCTATTTTAAATCGTGCAATGGTGTCATATCAATTTCGTCCTTTCGTTGGTAGTCCTCCTATTACAAGTACGTCTTCTTCAAACACAGTACAAACGACAGTGAATCAAGCAACTATAAGTATGCAGAAATCTGTAGATTTACAGACGGCAACGCTTAATGATGTATTAACGTACACAGTTAATATCACAAATAATGGAAATGTCACTGCGAGCAATGTTATTTTTGTTGATAGTATCCCTGCTGGAACAACATTTGTCGCAAATAGCGTTACGGTAAATGGAGTAGCGCGTCCAGGAGCGAATCCAGCAAGTAGTATTAATCTAGGAAGTATTAATGCTTCGCAAACGACTGTAGTGCGCTTTCAAGTTCGAGTAACATCGAACCCTCTTGTCAATCCAATTCCAAACCGTGCAAGTGCAACATTTACCTTTACTCCAGTGCCTGGTCAACAACCAGTTTCAGGGCAAGCGACAAGTAATACTGTAGTTACGACAATTAATATAGCTGATATAACAACGAGAAAAACAGTGGATAGAGCTTTTGCAACGGTTAACGATGTTCTTACGTACACGGTAACAATTCAAAATACAGGAAATGTACTTGCAACGAACGTTATTTTTCAAGATCCAATACCAATTGGAACGACATTTATAGCAAATAGTGTGACTGTGGATGGGGTTTCACAACCTGGGGTAAATCCAGCGACTGGGTTTACAGTAGCAAATATATCTCCCGGCGGAAGTAGGACAGTGACTTTTCAAGTACGAGTGACATCAACGCCATCAGGAGGCACAATTGCGAATCGCGGAAATGTAACTGCTAATTTCGTCGTTATTCCAAATCAGCCACCAATAACGATTAATAGACAAACGAATACAGTTGTGACACAAGTTAATACAGGCGGTTTAAATGTAATAAAAGAAGTGAATACAACGCAAGCGGCAGTAGGAGACACTTTAACATACACAATTGCCGTTCAAAATACAGGGAATGTTCCGTTAACAAATGTATTTTTCCAAGACCCTATTTCTTCTGCTGTTTCATTTGTTGCAAATTCTGTAACAATTAATGGAGTACAGCAAAGTGGACTAAATCCGAATACAGGATTCTCTCTTCCGAATATTCCTGCGGCTCAAACGGTTGTAGTCACATTTGACGTAGTAATTGTACAGAATCCAGAAAATGAAGATATTTTAAATCAAGCAAATGTAACAGCAAGCTTTCAAGTGAATCCGAATGAACCACCAGTAACAATCAATGTACCGAGTAATGTTGTGAATACGACAGTACAATCAGGAAACTTTGAAGTTGTGAAAGCAGTCAATACGGATGTTGCAACAGTAGGGGATATTTTAGTATATACAATAGAAGTCATAAATGCAGGTAGTGTACCAGCTACGAATGTATTTTTCCAAGATTCAATTCCCCAAGGGACATTATTTATTGAAAATAGTGTAGTTGTGAATGGTGTTTTACAAGAAGGGGCAGATCCAGAACTTGGATTCCCATTAAATAATTTGCCTACTGGCGCCAGTGTTATTGTTACATTTGAAGTATTAATTGATGAAATTCCCCAAGGAAATAATGTTGTAAATAATGCGAATGTAACTGGAGATTTCCTTGTAAATCCAACAGAGCCGCCGATTACTGTAACAGTACCAAGTAATACTGTTATGACGATCGTGAATTCTTCAGGGTTAAATGTAATGAAAAGTGTAAGTGCTACTGAAGCCGGTGTAGGAGATACGTTAACGTATACAGTTCGTATACAAAATAGTGGAACGGTGACAGCGACAAATGTATCATTCCTTGATCCGATTCCAGTTGGAACCACTTTTGTAGCGAATAGTGTAACAATAAACGGGACGCCTCAACCAGGTTTAAACCCGACAACTGGATTTCCACTTGCTAATATTCCAGTAGGAGGAATGGTGACGGTCACTTTTCAAGTGACAATCACGAGTGTACCACCAAATAGAGTTCTTCCGAATAATGCGAATGTCACTGCTGATTTCCAAGTAAGTCCTCTCCAGCCACCAATTACAATTGTAACGATTAGTAATATTGTTGTGACGCGAGTGAATGTAGGATCACTTAATGTAATGAAGAGTGTAAATACACTACAAGCCGGTGTAGGAGATACGTTAACGTATACGATTCTTATTCAAAATACAGGAACTGTTCCTGCAACGAATATTGTTTTTCAAGATCCAATTCCGTCTGGTACTGCCTTTGTAGCAAATAGTGTGACGATAAATGGAGTCGTACAGCAAGGCGCGGATCCTATGCTAGGTTTCCCGGTACCAAATATTCCGGTCGGGCAAACGGCTACGATTACGTTTCAAGTTACAGTGACGAGTGTTCCGAGCGGTGGAAATATAAGAAACCAATCGAACGTTACTGCAAGTTTTCTTATAAATCCAGCAAACCCTCCAATAACGACTGTTACAAATAGTAATTTTGTAGTGACGCAAGTAAACACAGCACAGTTAAATATACAAAAATCTTCATCTGTACAACAAGCAGCACTTGGAGAAACTTACACGTATTCTGTTGTCATTCGAAATAACGGTACAGTAACAGCAACGAATGTCTCTTTCCTTGATCCAATTGCTTTAGAAACAACTTTTGTAGCAAATAGTGTAACGATAAATGGAACGCCACAACCTGGATTTGACCCAAATGTTGGTTTCCCGCTTCCTAATATTGCAGCTGGAACATCATTGACAGTAACGTTCCAAGTTACGGTAGTTGCACCGTCTACACGTGGAGCGGTATTAAATACAGCATCTGCTACAGCCACTTTCTTATTAAATCCTTTACAGCCACCTGTAACAACAACGAATTCAAGTAATACAACGGTAGTTACAATACCGTTACCTCCTCCTGGTGAAGTAACTGCAACAAAAACAGTTGATGTTGCAACTGGGGCCGTTGGGGATGTATTAACGTATACTGTGCTCATTTCAAACGTAGGAATTATCCCTGTTACAGATGTGTTCTTCCAAGATGTCATACCAGAAGGAACGACGTTTGTTGACAATAGTGTAACGATAGGTGGAGTGCAGCAACTTGGTTTAAATCCAGAAATAGGATTTACAGTTACTCCATTATTAATCGCTGGTGGAAGTATTGAGGTCACATTCCAAGTGACGATTACAGAAATTCCAGATAATGAAGTCATATTAAATGATGCAGATGTTACATTTACTTCACAACCAAATCCGCAGGAACCACCGATTACGGAAACGATATTAACAAATTTAGTCGTTACGACAATTAATATAGCCTTTATTTTTCCATTGAAACTAGTAGATAAAGAAGTAGCGACGGTAGGAGAAATATTAACGTATGATGTATTGATTTTTAATTTCGGAACAGTGCCAGCGACGAATGTTCAATTTATCGATACTACTTCCGCGGGTGTAGCATTTGTACCAGGAAGTGTGAGCATAAACGGGGTACCAGCACCAGGATTAGATCCTTTCATTGGTTTTACAGTTCCAGATATACCTGTCGATGATTTTGTACTTGTCACATATCAGGAAGTGGTTACAAGCATACCAGAAGGTGGAACGATTGTTAATTTTGTAGACGTTACAGCTACATTTGCTGTAAGTGAAACAGAACCGCCTATTACGGAAATAACGACAAGTAATACGACATTAACAGAAATCAATGAGCCTGGTTTGAATGTTTTAAAATCAGTGAGTCAGCCGGTTGTTGTAGTAGGCGATACAGTCACATATACAACAGTAGTTCAAAATACAGGAACAGTGCCAGCAACGAATGTTCAATATAGTGATGTATTACCTTCCTCTATAGCATTCGTGCCGAACACTGTAACGATAGACGGTGTGTTACAACCTGGATTCAATCCGAATAATGGATTCCCGCTTCCAGATATAAACCCAGGTGAAAGTGTAGAAGTCATCTTCCAAGTAACCGTTGTTAGTGCGCCATCAAACGGAACAATTGCCAATACGGCAAATGTAACTGGAAGTTTTGTATTAGTACCAGGAGAACCACCAGTTATAGTAACAGAGCCGAGCAATACAACACTTACAACTGTAAATAGAGGGCAATTTAATGTTATTAAACAAGTAAATAGGGTTGCTACTCTCGTTGGAGATATATTAACGTATACGGTTCAAATAACAAATACTGGAACAGTAACAGCTAATGCTGTTCAGTTTGTTGATACCATTTCAGCAGGGGCGTCATTTGTACCAAATAGTGTAACGATAAATGGAGCCTCGCAACCAAACTTAAATCCGATTACTGGATTTGGAGTTGGAGATATCCCAGTTGGTGAAACGGTTATAGTGACGTTTCAAGCGACAGTTACAAACATCCCGTCATCAGGAACAATTACGAACGTTGCAAATATAACAGGAAGCTTT
Source organism: Bacillus cereus group sp. Bce041 (assembly GCF_052646455.1). Taxonomy (NCBI): domain Bacteria; kingdom Bacillati; phylum Bacillota; class Bacilli; order Caryophanales; family Bacillaceae; genus Bacillus; species Bacillus cereus group sp. Bce041. The sequence goes on along the minus strand of NZ_JBQXON010000011.1, from coordinate 11,167 downwards.
ACTTTAGTGCCAGGAGAACCACCAGTTGTAGTAACAGAGCCGAGTAATACGACGATAACTAGAGTGAATAGAGGACGATTCAGCGTTATAAAATCTGTAAATAAAGAAGCGACACGATTAGGAGATACGTTAACGTATAGTGTGCAAGTTACAAATACGGGAACGGTAACAGCAACGAATGTTCAGTTTATCGATGTTCCATCACCTAGTTTAGAATTCGTTCCTGGAAGTGTACAAATAAATGGGATTCCGCAAGTAGGTTTAGATCCATTTGTAGGCTTTGCATTGCCTGATCTTGCAGTAGGGGATAGTGTATTAATTACATTTGAAGTAAATGTAATCGCAGTTCCGCCTTCTAGTAGCATTATGAATACAGCAAGAGTAACGGGTGATTTCGAATTGATTCCAGGAGAACCTCCGTCTACAATTACAAATTCAAGTAATACGACGGTTACGCCGGTAAATAGAGGTAGCTTAGATATGCTAAAAGAAGTAGACCATTCAGTTGTTGGTGTAGGAGAAACGGTAACGTATACTGTTCGTATATTAAATACTGGTACTGCTGATGCAATGAATGTTCAATTTATCGATGTGCTATCTCAGGAAGCTGATTTCGTTCCAAATAGTGTAACGATAAATGGGGTTCCGCAACCGGGGGTAAATCCGCAGATTGGATTTACGATACCTGATATACCAGTTGGTGAGACGGCACTTGTAACATATGAAGCTACGATTACAAGTTTTCCGGATGGTGGTACAGTAGTGAACGTTGCTGGGGCGTTAGCAGAATATATTTTAGTACCAGGGGAGCCGCCAGTTACAGTGATGGATACAAGCAATACAGTTATAGTGACGGTAAATACTGCAATCTTATTTGTTGCAAAAGGAGCAAACTTTGAAGTAGCAATGATAGGGGATGTTGTCACTTACGGAATCGCTGTTATAAATGATAGTACAGTTCCTGTGACCAATATTGTGTTAACAGATATCATTGATCCGAATACGCTATTTATAAATGGTACGGTAACGGTAAATGATGTACCTCTTCCATTTGCTAATCCGAATACTGGTATTCCGTTAGGTGATTTTCAGCCAAATGATGCAGCAATTATTAATTTCCAAGTTGTAATAATAGGAGGGCAAGTAAATAATTTAGTTACAAATACTGCTACAGCGAATGGGCTTGCAACTGTAAATCCGAATGAGCCGCCAGTAGTAGTTGAAGGTGATAGTAATACAGTTGTTATCCCGTTTATTCCTCAAAATGTCTCAACGACAGTCGTAAAAACGGCAGATTTACAGGTAGCAACAATTGGAGATGTCATTACGTTTACGACAGTCATCACAAATACGGGTGATACTGTAATGCAAAATATTCGTTTTCAAGATATGTTAGATAGTAGTGTTCGATTTGTTCCTGGAAGTGTAACGGTTGATAATACGCCAGTGCCGAATGTAAGCCCGGCAGTAGGGTTTCTTATCGGAAGTTTAAATCCTGGTGAAGCAAGGACAGTTTCGTTCCAAGTAGCAGTACAGAGCGCGCCAAATGGTTCAGGAAATTATATAAATCAAGCGAGTATTCGTTTTGAACATCAAGTAGGCACAGTATTGCCACCTGTTACACAAATAGTAGAAAGTAACATAGTTGTCATTCCATTTGTTCCAACGATTGAACAAATTTGCGAAACGAATCTTAATTGCTTAGGGAAAATTCCTTTTCAATGTTCTCCGTGTGATCATTTGCAAATAAAGAAAAAATAAATGAAGAAAGAGCATCCTGTAAGAGAAGGATGCTCTTTCTTCATTAATCATGTAGATTCTTTTTCGGGCGAGGTGAAAAATTCGTCGATTTTGTTGGAAAGTAGTAATGGAATAGCTCCTTTTATAACAGAAATGTCCCAGTCCCACCATGCAAGATTCTCTAGTTTGTCAATTGTTTCTTGCGGGAAACGATATCGAATAAATTTTGCTGGATTACCAGCCACAATTGCATATGGAGGGACGTCTTTTGTAACAACACTTTTTGCACCAATAATGGCACCGTTACCAATTGTAACACCAGATAAAATGCAGGATTGATAACCAATCCATACATCATTGCCAACTACGATATCACCTTTTGAAGAAGGGTGACCAGTAATATGTGCTCCTTCATCAAAAAGTGCATTAAATGGATAAGTCGTTATCCAGTCTGCGCGATGTTCACCGCCAAGTATGAAAACGACTTCTTCTGCTAATGAACAAAACTTACCTATTTTCAATTTTGTTTCATCGTTCCAAGAAAAAATGGTTGGCCCTACTTTACTATAAGTATAATCACCAATATCATATTTATTATATTCAGGTTTTTGATTTAAATATAACATGCTTCTTCAGCCTCCTTTCTCAATTAAGTGATACGTATGGAATATTATATGCAAGATGTAGTAATGTGAACTGTATTAATAGGTGAAATGAACAAAAGGGAGTGGGATGTATGCGATACGAAATGGGTTTCAGTCAATTCAATCAGGGGAAAAAGTATATGAAGTACGCCTATACGATAAAAAACGTCAACTAATAAACAAAGACGATGAAATCGTATTTACGAATCTTAAGACAACAGAAATGATGACGGTAAAAGTAACGGAAATAAAGCGATACGAGAGCTTTAAAGCTATATATGAACAAATCGATAAAAAATTATTGGATTGTGAAAATGATAGTTTAGAGGAAATGTTAGAAAGTACATACAAAATATATACGAAAGAACAAGAAAAAGAGTGGGGAACAGTTGCGATTCGTATTGAGGTAATAAAATGATAAGAAATCGCGGAGCCGCTATCATTGTACAGGAAGGAAAAATCGCTCTTATAAAACGTATTCGAGAAGAGGAAAGATATTATGTTTTTCCTGGCGGAGGGATTGAGGAAGGTGAAACGCCTGAAGAGGCAACGAAAAGAGAGGTATACGAAGAATTAGGGGTACATATACAAGTGGAGCACCTTATTGCAAAGGTAAAATATAAAGGAAATGAATATTATTATGCTGCCTATATTACAGGCGGAGTGTTCGGAAGCGGAACAGCTGAGGAATTTCAGCTGGAAGGTAGGGGAAATTATATTCCGTTATGGCTACCGATAAACGAGTTGGAAAAAGTGAATATAAAACCTTATGAAGTGGTCAGAAATATATTTAATCATTATAAAATATAACGTCTGACAACATACAAAAAAAACCATTGACATAGTCTTCTGATTTAAGTATTGTATTCGAGTATGTTTATAATCAGGAGGTTTATATGAGCAATCAAACTACTACACATCATGTGAAAATGACAACAGCGGATCCATCTGGAATTGGTCTATTTGGATTAGCGATGGTAACACTTGTAGCATCATCTCAAAAGTTAGGCTTAACAGATGGCGTTTCACTTGTATTACCGTGGGCAATCTTTTTAGGAGGATTTGCACAAATCTTTGCTTGCATTCATGATGCAAAGCATAACAATACATTCGGTACAACAGCATTCGGTGCGTACGGTCTATTTTGGCTAGGTGTTGGAATGACTTGGTTAATTCAACTTGGAGTATTTGGCGAAAAATTAGCACAAGCTGCAGATTCAAAACAGCTTGGTGTAGCCTTTATCGGATATTTGATTTTCACAATCTTTATGACAATTGGTGCAATGGAAACACATAAAGTATTATTTATGATTTTCGTCCTTATTGATTTCTTATTTATCGGTCTTTCATTAAGTACTTTAGGTGTTATGCCGCATGCAATGCATAATTTAGCAGCATATTCTGAACTTCTTATTTCATTATTATCTTTCTACGGTTCAGCAGCAGCAGTGTTAAATACACACTTCGGAAAAGTTGTTTTACCAGTAGGAAAGCCTTTTGGTATTTTTAAAAAATAATAAAAAAGCACAGATGATTGTATAGTCATCTGTGCTTTTTTATTTATTCCGCTCTTTGTGGGTTGTCTGAAAAAGCCTGATTGGTGAGGACTCATTAAACTTTCACTTTATCCCGCTATTTGCCGGGCAGTAAGCCCCCCTCCGCCTCAAAATTCAGCGGAAACAAAGAAGTTAGGTGGGGGATGAATACCCTCACTGATTAAAGTTTCACCTTATTTGAAATAAGTAATGTGAAATGTAAATAAAAGTAGAAAAAATAAATTGAAATTGATTATCATTATTAATATAATGAGAATGAGAATCATTTATTGTTAGAGGGGGATGCCAAAGTGGCAAAAATTTTAATAGCTTATGCAAGTATGTCAGGAAATACAGAGAGTATTGCTGATTTAATTAAAGTTAGTTTAGATGCTTTTGATCATGAAGTAGTATTGCAAGAAATGGAAGGCATGGACGCTGAAGAATTATTAGCTTATGATGGAATCATTTTAGGATCTTATACGTGGGGCGATGGTGAATTACCATTTGAAGCGGAAGATTTTCATGATGACTTAGAAAATATAGATTTAGCTGGGAAAAAGGTAGCGGTATTCGGATCGGGTGATACGGCGTATGAACTGTTTTGTGAAGCGGTAACGATATTTGAAGAACGTCTTGTGGAACGCGGTGCAGAGCTTGTACAAGAAGGGCTGAAAATTGAATTAGCTCCAGAAGATGAAGAGGATGTTGAAAAATGCAGTAATTTTGCAATTGCATTTGCTGAGAAGTTCTAAGAATGGGAGTGTCAACGTGGAGACAATGTTAAGTGCAACTGCTATTACAAAGTTAAGAGATGGAAAACTGTTGTTAGCTACTACATATAATGGCTTATTTGTTGAACAAGACGGAGAATGGAAACGAATTTTAAATGGTTTTCAAAAACGAATTAGGGATTTACATAGCGAAGATAATGTAGTTTATGGTGTAGGTGACGAAGGGATTTTTATTCGCAGTATGAATGGTGGAGAGAACTGGACAATTCAGCGTTTTCCAACAAAAGCAACGAGTTGGAATGTATGTAGCAATGTACAAGGAACTGTTGTTGCTCATGGAGAAAAAACGCTGTATCTTTCTAATAATTTCGGTTTGACATGGGAAACTATTCATCCGTTTCTTGAGTATGGCAGTGCGGCACCGTCTATTCGATCATTATTTTTATATAAACATTACTTATTTATTGGTACGAAAATACATGCTAAATATGGTGGTGTTTGGCTCTTTGATTTGAAGACACGTAAATTAAAGAGGATTAAAATTGCGATGAATCAAATGATCTCCGCGTTGACTTTACACAATTCTTATTTAGTAGCGGCAAGTGGATCGTGCAAGGGAGTTAGCGGAAATATTTCTTATTGTAAAATAGATGAAAGTATTGCAAGTGAAAAAATATATTGGCATACATGTCAAAGTGAGCAGAAAGCAAGTAGTTATTTAGACTTAAGTGTAGATCAACATGTTTTATATACAACTTCAACGCAAAATAAGGCGGGGATTAGTAGTGTGTGCCGTGTGCTTCTTGAAGAAGGTATTGTTACAGTATGTGATTCAGTTAAAGGGCACGGATGGCGCATTGTTAATCAAAAAGATGGTTATGTAGTAGCCGGATCAGGTGAATTAAAAGCAATGCAGTGGGAACAAAAAATAATTTAAGAAAAAAACTTTACTTTTATTATATTGATATGATATAGTATATTTAAACCATTTTACTTTTAATAATATAGAGATTTAAATGAGCTGTAACTTCCGAGGAGGATAGCAATGTTAAATCTCCTCAGGGGTTGCAGTTTTTTAATATCTGGCTTATTATTGTAAGGTGGTTGAAAATGAATATGTACATATAGGTACATTGTAGGAGGATTTTTTTCATGCAAAACGGTAAAGTAAAATGGTTTAACTCAGAAAAAGGTTTCGGTTTCATCGAAGTTGAAGGCGGAGAAGACGTATTCGTTCATTTCTCAGCTATCCAAGGCGAAGGCTTCAAAACTTTAGAAGAAGGTCAAGAAGTTACTTTCGAAGTAGAACAAGGTAACCGTGGACCTCAAGCTACTAACGTAAACAAGAAGTAATTTTTGAAAAAAGAAGGGCTCGCCCTTCTTTTTTTTTGCATTTTTATAGATGTCCTCCTACTTACATATCATAACAAGACTGAATTTTCATTTATTTATTCGGAGTATTTTTGTATAAAGTACATGAATAAATAAATACTGAAAATAAAGTGTTTGTGTGAAAAGGAATTTAGAAAGAGGTAAATAAATTGAAAAACGCTACACATTTCATTGTGTTTGATATTGAAAGGAATTTCAGACCGTATAAATCAGAAGATCCATCAGAAATAGTTGATATCGGAGCTGTAAAAATAGAAATAGGTACAATGAAGATAATTGAAGAATTTTCGGAGTTAGTAAAACCAAGTGCACGATTAACTCGTCATACAACAAAATTAACCGGTATTACGAAAAAAGATTTAATGGGTGTAGAAAAATTCCCTCAAATTATAGAGAAATTTATTCAGTTCATCGGCGAAGGTTCTATATTTGTTTCATGGGGAAAAGAAGATTATCGCTTTCTATCTCATGATTGTACATTATATGGTGTTGAATGCCCAAGTATAGAAAAAGAAAATAGAATTGATTTGCAAAAATTTGTTTTCCAAGCATATGAGGAATTGTTTGAACATACGCCAAGTTTACACTTTGCGGTAGAACAGCTCGCTTTAACGTGGGAAGGAAAACAGCACCGTGCTTTAGCAGATGCTGAAAATACAGCAAATATACTTCTTAAAGTATATAGCGAGAGAGATATTAATAAGCGATACAAAAGACATGGTGAACTTGAACTTGTAAAAAACGGAAAACTAACAGAAAAAGCGAAAAAAAAGATGCGAAAATGGGTATTTAAAGAACTAAAGAAAAATACAGAACGCCCTTTTGAATGGAGTACATTTGAAAGTAGTGACACGTGGGAAAGTATAACGGAAAGATATTATATAAGTGAAAATACAGTAGAACTCCTGAAAAAACATTTTCGTACAGCAGTGAGAAAAGCGGAACGGCAGATTAGGTATTTGGCTGAGATGGAGGAGAATACAGAGGTTAAATGAATTTCTCCTCCACCTCTAACTACATACATGTAATAACAGCGTATTGATATTAAATAGGCATCAACTTGTTGTTGTGATTGTGCATTATAATTGCTTTGGGAGTGTTAAGACGTAATAAGAGCTTTAAATCGTATTAATAAAATAAATATATATATATAAATAAAAGAGTGTAGTTTAATGGAAACAATCTTTAACATTTTAACTGTTTTAGTTTTTGGGATAATATTTACCACACAATTAGCATTAACTACACTTTCTTTCATAGTAAAGAAGAATTGGAAAAAACTTAATATCTCTTTAAGTTGTGGTGTATTAAAGTTTAAAATAGAAGAGTAAGATTGAGCTTTGTACAAGGGAGGTGTGATAGTGGTAGACTTGGATATTAAAGATGTCACAGTAAAGATGGAATTAAACGGTGTCTTTTGGAATGAGGATCGGATTGCTGAAATGAAGGTGACTACAAAAGAAGAGCATTCTGTTATTCTTCGTCTAGTAGTTGATTTAGAAAGTAAAACTATTAGGGCGACGAGTGCGGAAATAGTGAATGGATTCTGCCCTCTGTGCAAACAGAAAAGGGACGAATGTAGTGAACTTAATGACTTGCAAAACAAAATGGAAATTTTAGAAGAAGCCTACGATTGGGTGAGAGAACATCCGGAATATCGTTTTCAATTATCTTTTTACGAGTACAATAAATTTGAGGTAGTAAAGTGAAATTTGCATCTTAACAACTTATAGAAGGACTTGGTCAACTAGAAATATTGAAGTAGATATTTCTAATGGAAATAAGCTTGTATAACAAGGAAGGGATGTATTTGATTCTGCAACAAATGTCATCTTGCATCAAAAAAATTTGAAAATAAACATGTTTTATTATAAAGCAGAAAAATCGATTCTTAGTAGAATCGGTTTTTAATATAAACAAAAGAGCGCTTATTATAAGCGCCCAGTAACAACAGTTATATGGAAGTATTTATCCCGTAAAAGCCCGATTGGTGAGGGTTAATAATTAGTGGGGGATGAACAAAACCCCACTGATTAAAGTTTCACTTTATTCAATACCGCTCGGATCAAACGAATACTGCTGCTTATTCTCAATCCGCTCAATCACATCTTGCAGCTCATCTGGCTTCAGAAACTCAATAGGAGAGAAGCCTTTTTCAAATGTAAGTGTGTCTGCTTCAATCATAAGTACATATCGATCATTTACCTTCGCAATATGTATTTGATCCCCGAAATCAGCAAGCAGGGCCTTCACAGAGATATGATCTGCTTTTAGTTTTAATTCGACTTCAGGAGCATGCTCGACGATTTGAGCAGTTGCTTCCATTACTTCTTCGGTTGAAAATTGTTCCATAATTTCGCGTTTCGGACTGGCAGCCCATACTTCCATCGCTTGGTCGAATTGTTCGCGTTCTTCCGTACCTTCTTCAAATACATCTTCAATTTGGTCGTATACCATGTCCATTACTTGTGTTTTCATAATTTCAGGCATAGAGCGTTCGTATTCGACGAATTTTAAGAAGTCTTCAAAGTAGCGGGCATGTGATGCTTGGTGTATTTTTAGTTCGCCTACTTCAACCATACCTTCTTCAGGCATGTACGGATATTGGATAGATTTCATATTCTTTGTTGTGATGGCCATTTCAACGTTACGAATCAGTGTTGATTCATCAGAAATAGAAGCAACCTTTGGTTCAAAGTCGCATTTCATTACGAATACGAATGGATCATCAAAGTATTTGCGTAGTTTTGCCTGAGCAATTAAAAATACACCACCACGTACAGCGCTTGTGTCAAGATATGTATAAACGAGAGGTTCGCTCATATCTTTAAAGTTTTCTTTTGTTTCTGCAAAGCGAATACGATTAAAAAGGTTGTAATGAGGGTTTGAATCAAGTTCGTGCCCTTCTTCTACAATAAAGCGACCAATTTTTGTTGGGGCTTGTTCTGTTTTTGCATGACGTTCTACTTTTCGCTTCGATATTTTTAATAACTCACCATTCAAAAATTCTTTTAAGGAACTATCTTCATATTCTTCAGCGTCTAAAGTTTGAAAATGTTTGTAGCGTTTATCAACTGCTTCACCTTTTCCTTCTACTTGTACAACATAAAAGGAAAGATAATTTATTTCAAAATCCATATTTATCACCTTGTTTCATTTCATTAACTCTTATCAGTATAGAGATGGAAAAAACTTTCGTCAATTTATATAAGGAAGGGGAAGCCCCTTCCTTTATATAATCTTTATTTTCTCGATTAAAATCCGTCTTCTAATGCTGCGAATGGAATGTTTAGTCTGTTTTCTACTGTGCGTAAACGTTGGTTTAAGCGGTTTAGTCTACGTGTATGGCGCTCAACTGTATTTTCTAGTTGACGAACTCTTTGTTCAAGCTCATTTACGCGTCTTTCTAATTGACGATTTCCAGTGCCAGGAAAAGAGATTGGAAGTTGGAATTGTCTATTTTGGTCATATGGATTCGTGTGCTCTGCTTGATCTATATAAGATTGATATTGTGTTTGTAAGTCATACTGTGGTTGTTGGTACGCATATTGATTATATGGATCATATGGATTGTAGGGATACATAATAACATCCTCCATTTCTTTAAAATAGGTTGAATTCACCATAATGTATGTGCAAAAGCGGAGTGGTGGCACGGCAAATACCTATTTATGTTGACGGGATTTCTCTTTATCCCGCTATTTGCTGGGCAATAAGACCCCCATGTCAAAATTCAGCAGAAACAAAGAAGGTCGGGATGCCCGTAAAACCCCCACTGATTACAGTTTCACTTTATAAAAAATAGCTTGAGGGTTTTTGATTTGTATTTCTTTTGCTTAATGGTATATACTGGATAAAAGAGAGAGTTTACATAAAAGTTACAATTCTATCAAACTCAAACTTTTATGTAAATATGTATAGACATTTATAAAAGAAAAGAGTAATTTATATAGAGTGAAAAATAACTTGTAACATTTTATAAACATATTGTAAAATGATTGTAACAAAACATACATGAAAATGAAATAAATACATAATAGTGATGTTGGGGAAAGGGAGAGAGTATATTGTTCCGTAAAGTAAAGGGTATATTGGTTGGGGTGTTATGTGTAGCTATAATGAGTGGCTGTGGTGCAAAAGTAAGTGATGTTGCATTGGTAAGTGATATTGGTGGGCATACTGTAGAGGCTAAAGCAGAAGTGCAGGATACTATTAGTTTAGTTGATGGTCGAACTGGTACTGAAGTGAAAAAATTAGATTTATCTAGTTTAGGCTATTTTGAAGATGAAGCGAAATTTAAAAAGTCTGTAACAAAGGTTGTTGGTGAGGTTGGAAAAAGCGTCGACAAAAAAATGGTTCCTTCACGTATAGCACCTGATGGAAGTTGGCAAGAAGGAAAACCTTCTTATGAATTAATGGAAAAAGAATTAGTAGATAAATTGTTAAATGTTGGTATGTGGGATGCTACGTATCAGTTGCCGATCGTGGAGAAAAAACCAGTCGCAACATTAAGTGATGCGCAAGGAAATGGTACGGTAATTGGTAGATATGAAACGAACTTAGGTGGTTCAACAGGTGGCCGTATTGAGAATATTCGTTTGTCAGCAGCGAGCATAAATGGAGTTGTGTTAGCAAAAGGAGACCGTTTCTCTTTTAATTCATTAATCGGTGATACAACACCAGATAAAGGATATCAATTAGGGAAAGAAATAGTTGATGGTAAATTAGTAGATGGATATGGCGGTGGTGTTTGTCAAACATCTTCAACTTTATACAATGCAGCAGATCAAGCTGGTCTGAAAATGGTGGAGAGAACTACACATTCTAAAACGGTAGGTTATGTTCCACAAGGAAGAGATGCTACAATTGCATATCCATACTTAGATTTAGTATTTGAAAATACGAATGATGCACCTGTGAAGCTTTATATGGGCATTCAGGGTGGAAAGCTAGTTGCTGAAGTACATAAAATGAGATAAGAGTTAAAAAGCCACCTTTTCTAAAAGTTAGAATGAAGTGCACCCCAATTGTTAGACACAGTCTAACAATTGGAGGTGCATTTTTTATGGCTAAATTTTCTTCAAAAGAAAAAATCCAAGCGGTGAAACGATATTTAGATGGT
>NZ_JBQXON010000010.1:0-180002 GCF_052646455.1 Bacillus cereus group sp. Bce041 | reverse complement strand
AGCGTCGCCCAGGTGATGTGGCAGTATGTTTTGCTGATGCATCGAAAGCAAAGCGTGAATTAGGCTGGGAGGCAACACGCGGATTAGAAGAAATGTGTGCAGATTCTTGGAAATGGCAATCAAATAATAAAAATGGCTATTTAGAAGTTTAATGATGAATATAAAAAAATGACCTTTGCATAAAAGCAAGAGGTCATTTTTTATTAATTTTATTAGCGAACCTAGAAAAGAACGTTCGCTGTTTTAAATGAGGTGATTTTACAATATCTTATGCTAGAAGGTAGTAGAATGAGATAGAGGAATGTATTATTTTATTAATTTTTTATAGAAATTGAAAGCGTATTATTGAAAAGTATTCCAACACTTGTATCATTGCTAGAGTCCGTTTATAATCAAGGAATCCTAGTTCATGTTTTAATAGGATTATTTATTATTGAAAGCGTTTTAAGTTCGCTCCTTTTTGAGGTAGGAGGTCTGACTTATTTGGATGAAAAATTATGTATGTAGTTTTAAATGGGAAGAAAAATAATATAAGTATCACTTTATAGTGTGGGGAGGTTAAAAGTGTGAAAGGTAAAGATTTTCACACGAATATATATGGGTTATGTAGGATTATTACTTTCAGGGGCAGCTTTATTTTTAAATAGTCTTGTTATATTAGGGAAAGCAGAGATGAAAAGTACGGGTGTTTTTAATTTATTTGTGGGTGCACTACAAATTATTATTCCGTTTTATTTGATCATGATTTCTGACCAAAGCAATTGGACAGTGTATTCATATGCGGCTACTTTCTTATTTGGATTAACTTATTTATATGTAGGTGTTACTTTTATAAAAGGAATGGATAGTAGTGGTCTAGGATGGTTTTGTATTTGGGTAGCAATTATAGCCTTATTCTATATGGTTGTTTCATTTGTTCAATTCCATGATGTTGTTAATGCGTTAACGTGGTTTATGTGGGCATTACTTTGGTATTTATTCTTTGTATTAAATACACAAAAGAAGAACATTAATCAATATCTTGGAAGGATTGCCTTCGTACAATCATGGGTAACATTGACTTTACCTTCACTCTTTTATTTTATGGGAGTGTGGGGAGAGGGATTTGTATATGAACTATGGGTTTATGTATCAGTAATTTCTATTTTGTACTTCTGTTATTGTATTTATAAATATCGAGTACGTTAATATATTTTCTGTAGAAAAGCATGGAATCGTTAAACGAATTCCATGCTTTTTATATGTTGGCACTTATAATAGAGAGGTAGTATTTTACAATTTGCTAAAATGGGGATGATGAAGTTGAAAAAAGTATTGGTGCTAGGGGGAACAAGATTTTTTGGTAAACATTTAGTAGAAGCACTTTTGCAAGAGGGGCACGATGTAACGATTGCGACGAGGGGAGTTACTGAAGATTCTTTTGGTAGCGCAGTAAAAAGAATAATTATTGATAGAGAAGATGGAAAGCTACTAGAAAAGCGTCTAGAAGGAAAAAGTTATGATATTGTATACGATAATTTATGCTATAGCTCGAATGCAGCGAAGATAATATGTGAAGTGTTACGAGGGAAAACGAAGAAATATGTTATGACATCTTCAATGGCCGTCTATGAACCTGCCCTAAGCTTATCAGAAGAAGACTTTAATCCGCACGATTATGCAATCGCGTATGGAGATAGGAATGACTTCAATTATGGTGAAGGAAAGAGATTAGCTGAAGCCGTTGTATTTCAACAAGCAACATTCCCAGTTGTTGCAGTTCGTTTTACAGTTGTTATTGGAGAAAACGATTATACGAAAAGGTTACAATTTTACGTTGAATGTATTGTGAACCAAAAACCTATCGTTGTGGATCATGTAGATGGAACTTTGTCATTTATACATGAAAAAGAGGCAGGAGAGTTTCTAGCTTGGTGCGGAATGGAAAATGTGAAAGGGCCAATTAACGCCTGTAGTAACGGGGTAGTTTCTACGGAAGAAATTATTCATTTCATAGAAGAGAAGACAGGAATAAAAGCACTCATTCAGAAAGCTGGGGAAAATATAGCTCCTTATAATGAGGTAACTAACTGTACATTACATAATGGAAAGGCTCGTGAATTCGGATTTTTGTTCCGAGAGCTGAAACTAGAAATGAAAAATGTTTTAAAACATTATATAAATACAATGAAGTAATCATAAATCCCCCGGTGGCAATCCGGGGGATTCTGGAGGATTTCGACAATACTGATTTTACATTACCAAATTTACCTTATACGTACGACTAATGTTTTTGTGATTGAATTGCTTGTAAATACTTCTCGTTTACTTGGTCCCAGTTTACTGTATGCCACCAGTTGGTAACAAACTCTGGGCGCCTATTTTGATACTTTAAATAATAAGCATGTTCCCATACATCAATTACGAGTAAGGGGATTTTCCCTTCTTGCAAAGGCGTATCTTGATTTGGTGTACTCATAACAGAGAGTTCCTCACCGTCAAGAACAAGCCATCCATAGCCACTTCCAAAACGACTAATAGCTGCTTTGGAAAGTTGATCTTTTAAGTTGTCAAAGGTATTGAAATAATAATCAATTACTTTTGCAACGTCTCCATTAGGCTCACCGCCACCTCGTGGGCTCATCACTTCCCAAAAAAGACTATGACAATAGTGACCACCACCGTTATTTCGTACAGCTGTAACAATTTCCTTCGGTAAAGTATCTAAATTACATAGCAATTCTTCTAAAGATTTATTATGTAATTCAGTATAATTTTCTAAAGTAGCATTTAAATTGTTTACGTATGTCGCATGGTGCTTTCCATGATGAATGGAAAGTGTATTGCTATCAATATGTGGCTCTAGTTCATCATAGTCATATGAAAGATTTGGCAATTGAAATGAAGACATAACATTACCTCCTTTCCACTTAAAAAGTTGGTCTAGGTAAAAATACTTTACCTGAGTCAAAAATACACCCATTTTCCATATAAGTCAATAGTAAGTCCATTAATTTTCTAAAAAATATTACAATAAAAGTAACACTCTCACTTTCATTTGTGACTCCTATCCTTTTTGCTTATACTGTAAAGTAGCAGGGTTTTGTTGAAATAGAAGGAGATTGTTTATGAGTAAAACGAAACAATTAATAGAGGAAGCAAGTAATTTTATTACGATTTGTTATAAGGAGCTTCATAAAGAACAATTGATAGAAGAACGTATAAAAGAAATTCAAATTGAGATAGAGAAGACAGGGACATATGAGCATACATTTGAAGAACTTGTTCATGGTTCACGAATGGCATGGCGTAACAGTAATAGATGTATTGGAAGACTATTTTGGAGTAAGATGCACATATTAGATGCGCGCGAAGTAAATGATGAAGAGGGTGTATATAATGCATTAATTCATCATATTAAATATGCAACGAACGACGGGAAAGTTAAACCAACCATTACGATTTTTAAGCAATATCAAGGTGAAGAAAATAATATAAGAATTTATAATCACCAATTGATTCGATATGCAGGATATAAAACAGAAACGGGAGTGATTGGTGATTCTCATTCCGCTACATTTACGGACTTTTGTCAGGGGCTTGGTTGGCAAGGAGAAGGTACGAATTTCGATGTATTGCCACTTGTGTTCTCTATAAACGGGAAGGCGCCTACATATAAAGAAATTCCGAGAGAAGAAGTAAAAGAAGTGCCAATTGAACACCCAGAATACCCTATTTCATCACTTGGAGTAAAATGGTATGGTGTTCCAATGATTTCAGATATGCGTTTAGAAATTGGCGGTATTTCTTATACAGCCGCTCCGTTCAATGGATGGTATATGGGAACAGAAATTGGGGCGCGCAACTTAGCAGATCATGATCGTTATAATTTACTTCCGGCTGTTGCGGAGATGATGGATTTAGATACATCGAGAAACGGTACCTTATGGAAAGATAAGGCGCTAATTGAGTTGAATATTGCCGTACTACACTCCTTTAAAAAACAAGGAGTTAGTATTGTTGATCACCATACTGCTGCACAACAATTTCAGCAATTTGAGAAGCAAGAAGCTGCTTGTGGTCGTGTTGTAACAGGTAATTGGGTATGGCTTATTCCGCCATTATCTCCAGCTACCACTCACATTTATCATAAACCGTATCCGAATGAAATTTTGAAGCCAAATTTCTTTCATAAATAATATTTAGTGTAGGTTTTTTCTTTGAAATATAATTTTTTTTAATTACTGTTATGTAGCAAATGGAAGCCTTTACTCTCGGTTATTTTTGGAAGAGGCTTTTTGAACCAAGGAGTACCTTATGTTATAATCAAATTTCTGTTTCGAAGACCTTATAGAAATATAAGGTCTTTTGTTTTGCTTTTTTATGTAAGAGGAAGAGAATTTTTCTTTTTAATAAGGGATTTGGCATATTTTTAGGGACAACATAAGTATGTGGGAAGTCGATAAAATGTTATGCATATATAATTATTATGTTTTGGGTTTAAACAATAAAACATAATAAAGTTGTTTTTTTAGATTGCTGAGGAAGGAGGAAGGAAGTATAAATGAGGATGAAGAGTCGAAAAACTGATTGGCCTGTATTTATTATTAGTGGTGGTTCACTTTTATTATTTGTAATTGCAGTTTTTTTGAACAAGGATTATGTAGAGAGTGCGATTAATAAAAGTTTCGCTTTTTCAATTAAATATTTCGGTGCCTTCTGGCAAGTTTTATTATTAGGTACATTTATTGTTGCGATGTGTATGGCTTTCTCCAAATATGGGAGAGTTAAGCTTGGGGGATTAGAAAAACCTGAGATTAGTACGGCAAAATGGCTTGCTATTATTATGTCTACATTACTTGCTGGAGGTGGCGTTTTTTGGGCAGCAGCAGAGCCAATGTATCATTTGATGACGGTGCCACCAATACATGATGGTATATCTGCTGGAACGAAAGAAGCAGTCATGCCTGCTTTAGCACAAAGTTATATGCATTGGGGATTTTTAGCATGGACGATTTTAGGTACAATTAGTGCGGTAGTTATGATGTATGGACATTATCATAAAGATATGCCGCTAAAACCTCGAACACTTTTATATCCTATTTTTGGGGAAAAATTAAGAAAGAGCCTGCTTGGAACGATAATTGATGCAGCTGCAATTATTGCAGTAGCTGCAGGTACAATTGGCCCAATTGGATTTTTAGGTTTACAAGCAAGTTATGGATTACAAGAATTATTTGGAGTTTCTGATGTGTTTACTACTCAATTAGCAATTATTGTTTGTGTGGTGGCCGTGTCTACCATATCGGCAGTAACAGGTATTGATAAAGGGATTCAAATTATAAGTAATTTAAATGTTAGATTAGCAATTGTGTTAATGGCATTCATATTACTATTTGGGCCAGGTGGATTTATTATTGATTCGTTTGTTTCTTCGTTTGGATTTTATGTAAATGAGTTTATACCGATGAGCACATACCGTGGTGATACAAGTTGGTTAGGATCTTGGACAATCTTTTTCTGGGGATGGTTTATTGGATACGGACCAATGATGGCAATTTTAGTGAGTCGAATTTCAAGAGGGAGAACGATTCGAGAAATCATCGTTGCAATTGGAATTATCGCACCTATTATTACAACATTTTGGTTTACTATATTAGGTGGATCAGGCGTGTTTTATGAGTTGATGAATCCTGGGTCTATCTCGGACGCATTAAGTGAATCTGGTATGCCGGCAGCTATGATTGCAATTACAGGGCAATTGCCACTTTCTAATATTATTGGACCAGCATTTCTTTTATTAACAATTTTATTTGTAGTGACAACAGGAGATTCAATGGCGTATTCCATTTCAATGGCAGTGACTGGAGACGGAGATCCTAGAATTAGTTTGCGAATTTTTTGGTCGCTTATTATGGGCGCAGTTGCAGCAATTCTTTTATATATGGGTGAAGGAAGTATTAATGCGTTACAATCGTTTATCGTGGTGACGGCAGTTCCGGTATCAATTTTGTTATTCCCAATGCTATGGTTAGCGCCTAAAGTTGCGGGAGAATTAGCATTAAAACAAGGTATTGTAAAAGAAGAAGATAAAACTGCATTCTTATTTCAGAAGGCTAGTAAATCAAAATAAATAAAAACGTAAAAGAGGAAGCATCTTAAATGAGATGCTTCCTCTTTTACGTTTAATCTAATACTTTTCCCTTTGTTTCTGGTACACATAGTAGCATTGTAATTAACCCGATTGGGTAGATGATAAAAATCAAGGACAATGCTCCAAGTAGGTTGCCACCTGTAGCAAGTAAGCCAATAATAACAGGCCCAAATCCAGCTAATCCACGTCCTGTACCGAAAATAAAGTTTTCGGCGGTAGAGCGAGCTTCAGCAGGATAGTTTTCAGCTAAAATTGCTCCAAATCCTCCCATCATTCCATTTGCAAAGAATCCAAGCAATGCACTTCCCCATAATAATAATGTTGAATCTGTGAATAAGAAGAAGTAAATGAGACAGTATACTGTACCGCCAATATAATAGATTGCAAAAGTTTTACGGCGACCAATTTTATCAGCTAGAATACCAAAGATTGCAATTCCAATTAGCATACCGATGGTAGAAATGAACATCCAGCCACTTGCTTTTGCTAATGTATAGTTATATTTATTTGCTAAAATAGTGGGCATCCATGTGAAGATTCCGTAATATCCGAAGTTTTGGATGAACGACATAATAATAAGACCAATTGTTGTAATTGTCACTTTTTTATTGGCAAATAACTTTCGAAGTGGAAATTTTTTTATATGTTTTAGTTGTTCTGCTTCAGTAGTTGTTAATTTACCTGCAGCTTCTTTTTGCAATAGCTCCTTTTTGTAGCGTTGTTTTTGCTCCCATATTTTCGGTTCACTTAAACTTTTACGGACATAGACAGCTAGTAAAGCTGGAATTAATCCAAATAAGAAAACGGCTCTCCATCCAAAGTGTGGGACAATAAATGCTGGAAGGAGTGAAGCAATCAGTACACCAAATTGCCATCCAAGTGCAACAACAGATGTCGCTTTAGCGCGCATTTCTTTAGACCATGTTTCTGTTACGATGGCCATTCCGATTCCGAATTCACCACCAACTCCCATTCCAACTAAAAAGCGCAGAATTAATAATTGCCAGTAGTCTGTTGCGAAATAAATGAGTGCGGTTGCTAGTGAAAACAGTAAGATTGTGAAGGCCATTGTACGAATACGGCCAAATAAATCAGCAATAAATCCAAATAAATAAGAACCAATTAACATTCCTATTGTGGTAGCTAAAGTTAAGTTTCCACCTTCAACAGGACTTAAGTGAAACTCTTTTAAAATATAGACAAGTACGAAAGATAATAGCAACATATCTAAACCTTCTGCTGCATATCCTAGCGCAGAACCAAATAATGTTTTATATCTTTTCGCTTTTGTCTCCTCTGTTGTTTGTTGTATATCAGTAGTGACGTTCATTATTACTCCTCCTTATTTTCTACAGTCGCTATGGAAGAATAACAAAAGGCCTTCTCACCTGATATGATGAGAAGGCCAAAAAAGCATACGTATCCCCAAGAAAAGAACATACGTATATTGTATTCCGACTTCCTTCTCAACCTCACGGGGTTGGGTTAAAGGACTGTATTATATTACTTTATTTTTAGCACTCTTCTATATGTATTGTCAAATAAAGAGGAAGTTATTATGTGTAAAATATTTCAAAAAACATTTCGTTCTTCTTGACGCCGACTTCATTATTTTCCCATAATAAAACTAACTAAATAAAAAGGAATGAATCAAAGATGCTAAATTTAGTACTCATGATGATTGAACGAGTCGGACTTATAGTTATTTTAGGATTTTTACTCTCTCATATTAAAACTTTCAGACGCCTCCTTCATAAACAGGATGGCTATGTAGATAAGCTTAAGCTTATTTGTATTTTTTCGGTATTTACAATTGTAAGCAATTACACTGGGATTGAAATAGCAGGAAATACGATTATGAATGAAAATTGGTTACAAGGTGTTTCATCATCGAGTACCATTGCGAATACACGTATTATGGGTGTTGGAATTAGTGGATTGCTTGGTGGTCCTATCGTTGGAATTGGGGTAGGATCAATTGCTGGTATTCACCGTTATATGCTTGGAGGGACGACAGCTCTAAGTTGTGCAATCTCTTCAATTTTAGCAGGCGTTATAACTGGTTATATCGGATACATTTTTAAAAAATATAACCGTACAATTACCCCTAAGTTTTCAGCGATTTTAAGTGTTTTTATCGTTTCTTTAGAAATGATTATGATCCTATTAATTGTAGAGGATGGAATGAGCATTGTGAAAACAATTGCGATACCAATGATCCTTGTAAATAGTTTTGGAAGTTTTATTTTACTTTCTATGATACAAGCTATTTTGCGTCAGGAAGAGAACGCAAAGGCACTTCAGACTCATAAGGTATTACGTATTGCAGATAAAACGTTACCATATTTTCGCCAAGGCTTAACAGAAGAATCGTGTAAGCATGTGGCACAAATTATTCACCGCTTTACAGGAACAGATGCGGTATCCTTAACAGATACAGAGAAAATATTAGCTCATGTTGGATTAGCATCAGATCACCATATTCCGTCACATAGTTTAATAACTGGTTTGTCGAAAGAAGTGTTACATACAGGGCAAATAATGAAAGCAAAATCACGTGAGGTTATTAATTGTCAACATGAAGGCTGCCCTTTGCAAGCGGCGATTGTTATTCCACTAACTTCACATGGAAATACAATAGGGACATTAAAACTGTATTTCAAAAATCCTAACCAGTTAAGTCGTGTGGAAGAGGAATTAGCAGAAGGATTAGCAAAAATATTCTCTACACAACTTGAATTAGGTGAAGCTGAGTTGCAAAGTAAATTATTGCAAGATGCGGAAATAAAGGCATTACAAGCACAAATTAACCCGCATTTTTTATTTAATGCGATTAATACAGTATCAGCTTTATGCCGAACAGATGTAGAAAAAGCAAGGAAGTTATTATTACAGCTTAGCGTATATTTCCGATGTAATTTGCAAGGGGCACGTCAGTTATTGATTCCGCTAGAACAAGAATTAAACCATGTACAGGCATATTTATCCCTAGAACAAGCAAGGTTCCCAAATAAGTATGAGGTAAAGATGTATATTGAGGACGAGCTAAAGACAACTTTAGTACCACCATTTGTTCTTCAACTATTGGTTGAAAATGCGTTGCGACACGCCTTTCCGAAGAAGCAACCAGTATGCGAAGTGGAAGTGCATGTTTTTGAAAAAGAGGGTATGGTTCATTTTGAAGTAAAAGATAATGGGCAGGGAATTGAGGAAGAACGTTTAGAACAATTAGGAAAGATGGTAGTTTCGTCAAAGAAAGGGACTGGAACAGCTTTATATAATATTAATGAACGTCTTATTGGATTATTTGGAAAAGAAACGATGCTTCATATCGAAAGTGAATTAAATGAGGGGACAGAGATTACTTTTGTTATTCCAAAAAAAGTAGGGGAGGAAGAACAGATTGTTAAAAGTATTAGTAGTTGACGATGAAATGTTAGCACGTGATGAACTAAAGTATTTATTAGAGAGAACGAAAGAAGTTGAGATAATTGGTGAGGCTGATTGTGTGGAAGACGCATTAGAAGAACTAATGCAAAGTAGACCAGATATTGTGTTTTTAGATATTCAATTATCCGATGATAACGGATTTGAAATCGCCAATATATTAAAGAAGATGAAAAATCCACCTGCAATTGTATTTGCTACTGCCTATGATCAATATGCGCTGCAAGCATTTGAAGTAGATGCGTTAGACTACATTTTAAAACCATTTGATGAAGAGCGTATTGTGCAGACATTAAAGAAGTATAAAAAACAAAAACAATCGCAAATAGAAACGAAGCACGAAATAAAGGGGACAGATGTAACAGTAGAGATGCATAAATTAGCATTACCAATTGAAGAATCAATCGTACTTGTTAATATTGAAGATATTGTATATGTAGGACTTGTGGACGGAAAAGTGACAGTAAAAACAATGAGGGAAACATATGTAACACACGATACACTTGTGATTTTGGAAAAGAAGTTGCCGCAAGTAAGTTTCATGCGCATCCATCGTAGCTTTATTGCGAATATTAATCATATTACTGAAATTCAGCCATGGTTCAATTCTACTTATAATTTAATCATGAAAGAAGGATCAAAAGTACCTGTTAGCCGTACATATGCAAAAGAACTCAAGAAGCTGCTTCGTATTTAAGGAGCAGCTTTTGTATTTCATTCTTTTATATTTGTAACTGATTCTGTATATTTGACGCTCTGTTATGTAAACGCTTACTCTGGCGGTTATATCCTATACAATAAAGGTACCAAATCGAAAGAGGTGGCCAAAATGAGTACGAAAAAAGTATATAGTTTCTTATCACAAGCATTCATATTCTCAGCTATTATGTTAATTTCTAATATTATTGCAATACATTTACCAATTCCAATGCCTTCATCGGTAATCGGGTTAGTTATTTTATTTAGTCTATTATGTTTAAAAGTTATTAAATTGGAGCAAGTTGAATCACTCGGAACAGCTTTAACAGGTATTATTGGATTCTTATTCGTCCCATCAGGTATTTCAGTTATTAATTCTCTTGGTGTAATGGGACAATACTTTGTACAAATTTTAACTGTAATTGTTGTAGCAACAGTTATTTTACTCGCTGTAACAGGATTATTTGCACAATTTATTTTAGGAAAAGATGAAAAAGAAACAGAAGATACAAAAGAATTGAAAGTAGTAAATAAAGGACGCAAGCACGGAAAGGTTGCGTAACCATTGTATTTATATATTGTTGGGAGGTAATGAACATGGCAAGCACAATGACTCCATATTTCGGAATCGTCGTTTCATTAATCGCATACGGAATCGGAAAATTATTATTCAAGCATTCAAAAGGGTTCTTCCTATTTACACCATTATTCGTGGCGATGGTATTAGGGATTGTATTTCTAAAGGTAGGTAACTTTACTTTTGAAGAATATAATACTGGCGGAAAAATGATTAGTTTCTTCTTAGAGCCAGCAACAATTGCATTCGCTATCCCACTATATAAACAAGTTGATAAGTTGAAAAAATATTGGTGGAAAATTTTATCAGCTATCGTGGTTGGATCTATTTGCTCAGTAATTGTCGTGTTCATTGTTGCAAAAGCAATCGGTTTAGATACAGCAGTAATGAATTCAATGCTACCACAAGCAGCAACAACAGCAATTGCGTTACCAATTTCAGAAAGTATTGGTGGTATTCCAGCAATTACATCGTTTGCAGTTATTTTCAACGCAGTTATCGTATACGCATTAGGAGCATTATTCTTAAAAACATTTAGAGTGAAACATCCGATTGCAAAAGGTTTAGCACTTGGAACAGCGGGTCATGCATTAGGAGTTGCAGTAGGAATTGAAATGGGTGAGGTAGAGGCAGCGATGGCAAGTATTGCTGTAACGGTAGTTGGGGTTGTAACAGTAGTTGTCATCCCAATGTTCATGCCATTCATTGGATAGTAAAACTTACTTAAAAAATAAGAAAAGCAAGCTATTTGTAGGACAGATTTCTACTGATAGCTTGCTTTTTATGTTACAGTAGTGGTAAGACCTATTAAAAAATGTAAGTTTCCTTAAATCTTCATTAATACTATGTAGAATACGTTTTGAATTAGGTCATTGTATTGTAAAATAAGAAGTAGGCTACTATATACCTGGTAAGGTAGGCATATAATGAGTTTATAAAAATCTTAATATGAATGAATAATTAAAAGTAGAAAAGAGAGAGAAATCTACTTATTAACGTTTTAGTTTATAGGACAGGAGAGAGTATTCGTCGATTATGCAAATAAAAAACCTGTTTCAAAGCAAAGGATTCCAGAGGTTACTCGTATTAGTAATACTTGCTCTCGTGTTATACGGGCTGCAAAGTATGTTGAATTTAATATTAATTACGTTTATTCTCACGTATTTAATGGATCGATTCCAAAAGTTTATTTCACGCAAATTAGATCATTTCATGCCTATTAATCGAAAAATTATTATAGCATTTCTATATGTAATGTTAATTGGTGGAATTGCTATTACGCTATTTAAATATTTACCAGTATTGACGATACAAATTTCACAACTGATTTACCAATTCAATGTATTTTTAAGAAACCCACCAGATAGTGAACTAATTAAGTATGCAGTTAATGCTGTCAATCATATGGAGCTTTCTAAATATGTAGGACAAGGCGTAGACATTTTGTATAAATCGATTACGAATGTTGGTAAATTTGGCCTTCAAGTTTTACTTTCTTTAATTTTGAGTTTGTTTTTCTTATTAGAAAAATCTCGTATTGTCGGTTTTACTGCAAAGTTTAAAGAAAGCAGGCTTGCAATTTTCTATACTGAAATTGAGTACTTCGGAAAGAAATTTGCACGTTCATTTGGAAAGGTAATCGAAGCGCAATTTTTAATTGCTGTTGTTAACTGTGTTCTTTCAGTTATCGCATTATGGATATTAGGATTCCCACAATTATTAGGTTTAGCGTTAATGATTTTCTTGCTTGGCTTAATTCCAGTAGCAGGGGTTATCATTTCGTTATTCCCACTTTGTATGATTGCTTACAATATTGGCGGTATCATGTACGTTGTTTATATTTTGGTTATCGTAACAGTGATTCATGCGCTTGAAAGTTACGTATTAAACCCGAAGTTTATGTCGCAAAAAACAAATTTACCGATTTTCTATACATTTATGGTATTAATCTTCTCAGAACACTTCTTAGGTGTATGGGGATTAATTATCGGTATTCCAATCTTCATCTTCTTATTAGATGTTTTAGACGTGACAAGTGATGAAATGGAGAAGGATGTTGGAAAAAATAAAGTGAAGTAAAGAAAAAGCATCGATGTTCGGTGCTTTTTCTTTTATAATATGATGTTTCTTATGCCATACTGTAAGCAGAACATAGAATAGGGGTGAAGTAATGGCTGTAAATGAAAAGGTAGAATTGGCTACATTTGCTGGAGGGTGCTTCTGGTGTATGGTTTCGCCATTTGAAGAGATGGAAGGGATTATAAAGGTCGTTTCTGGCTATACAGGTGGTCATAAAGAGAATCCAACGTATAAAGAAGTATGTTCAGAAACGACGGGACATTATGAGGCAGTACAAATTACATTTGATGCAAATAAAATGCCGTATGAGGAATTGTTAAATATATATTGGAGACAAATTGATCCGACCGATATTGGTGGACAATTCCACGACCGCGGACAGTCTTATGAAACGGTGATTTTTTATCATAATGAAGAACAACATAAAAAAGCAGAGACCTCAAAAGAAGAGCTTGAGCAGAGTGGCCGCTTTTCAAAACCAATTGCGACAAAAATACTACCAGCAGCTACATTTTATCCAGCTGAAGAATATCACCAAGGATACCATAAGAAAAACACATTCCGCTATGAGTTATATCGTAAAGGCTCAGGACGAGATGCTTTTATTAAGCAACATTGGCCAAAGGATAATGCTCATTTAAAAGAAAAACTCAATGAGATGCAGTATTATGTAACACAGGAAAATGGTACAGAACCACCATTTCGAAATGAGTATTGGAACCATAAAGAGGAAGGTCTTTATGTAGACATCGTTTCAGGTGAGCCGTTGTTTACTTCTCTAGATAAATTTGATAGTGGATGTGGATGGCCTAGTTTTACAAAACCAGTGATGTCAGCAAGTGTGAAAGAAAAGATGGATGTGAGTCATAATATGACACGTACAGAAGTGAGAAGTAAAGAAGGAGATTCACATCTTGGGCACGTATTTCCAGATGGTCCAGGACCAAATGGCCTTCGTTACTGTATTAATTCCGCAGCTCTTCGATTTATTCCAAAAGAGGAATTAGAGAAAGAAGGCTATGGCGATTTCCTAATCTTGTTTGGAAATAAAAAATAACCTCGCAGTTAGCGAGGTTATTTTTTTGTTATTTTGTTTTTTTCTTTTTAAATTTGCTTAATACTTCATAAACGATTGGAACAATAAGAAGTGTTAATAACGTTGAACTTGTTAATCCACCAATTACCGTTACGCCAAGTCCTTTAGAAATTAAGCCACTACCTTCAAATCCTAATGCAAGCGGGATAAGAGCACCGATTGTTGCAATTGCAGTCATTAAAATTGGACGAAGGCGTGTTGCACCAGCTTCTAATAAAGATTCACGTGTTGATAGTCCTTCATTTTCCTTATGAATAACGCGGTCGATAAGCACGATTGCGTTTGTTACAACGATACCGATTAACATAAGCGCACCAATCATTGCAGATACACTTAATGTTTCACCAGAGATTAATAAGGCAACAAGAGCCCCAATAATTGTAAATGGTAGCGAGAATAAAATTGCGAATGGTGCTAGGGCACCACCAAATGTAACGACAAGAACGAAGTATACAATGGCAATCGCAGCTAACATCGCTAGGCCAAGTTGCTTGAATGATTCTTGAATATCTTTAGTAACACCGCCCATAGAAACATCTACACCAGAAGGAAGATCCATTTTATCTACTTCTTTTTGTACTGCAGCAGATGCTTTTGAAACGTCATCAGATGTTAATTTGGCACTAACCTCTGCATAAACACGTCCATCTCGGTGTGTTACTGTATTCGATGTTTCACCTTCTTTTACAGTCATAACATCTTTCACAGCTACTTCATTACCAAGTGGTGTTGTAATTTTGCGATTTGTTAAGTCATCGATTGTTTCATAATTTTGTTTTTCAGCTTCTACATATACATTGATATCTTTACCGTCTTTTTTAATTGTTGTCAGAACAGGGCGATCATGTTGATTAGAAAGTCCCATTCCAATTTGAGCAGCCGTTAAGCCCATTTTACTCAGCTTTTCTTGATCTGCGACTAAAGTGTACTCTGCATATGTTTTTGCAATACTAGAATCTATATCTTTTAAGTCTTTATTTTTCTTCATGATATTTTGAATATCTTTTACGACAGGCTTAATGTCTTCTGAGCTATCTCCATAAACGTATAGTTTAATTTCGTTACTACCGCCACTTGCTCCGAAGTCTTGGTTTTTCCATTCGCCTTTGCCAGACATCTTCTGTAAATCTTTAACGACTTGTTCTTTCTCTTTTTCAAAGTTTTTCGTGTCGTTATCATATTGCACGAAGAACATTGCTTGGTTTGATTGACCAGGACTCATTGGATTCTCTCCACCTAATGAGAACTGAATTGTTTTGACGTCTTTATTATCTTGGAAGTGCTTCTCAGCTTTTGTTGCAATTTTTTCAACGTCTTCTAACGTTTGACCTGGTTCAGGATTATATGTTGCAATAATCATTTTTTCTTCTTCAGAAGGTAAGAAACTTACACCGATAACTGGTACAAGTGCAAGACTACCAACTAATAGAAGGACAGCGATACTTGATGTAATAATTTTGTGATTTAAAGCCCATGCAAGTATGCGTTTATACCCATTTGCTAATTTACTTGGTTTTTCTTCATGATGTACTTCTTTTTCCCTCATGCTCTCTTTCTTAAATAAGGAATGAGCTAGCATCGGTACGATTGTAACTGCTACTAGTAATGATGCTAATAAAGCGAAGACGATAGTTAAGGCGAATGGTAAGAACATTTCACCAATCATACCTTTTACTAGTCCAAGCGGTAAAAATACAGCAATTGTTACAATGGTGGAAGACATAATCGGGATAAACATTTCTTTCGTAGCTTCACGAATTAAATCTTTTCCACGTAATTTCTCTTCTGATAACGACATACGTCGGTAAATATTTTCAATAACAACAATTGAGTCATCGACAACGCGGCCTATAGCAACGGTCATTGCTCCAAGTGTCATAATGTTAAGCGTAATATCCATTTGCTTTATGACTAAAACAGCAATTAATAAAGAAAGTGGTATTGAAACGACAGAAATTAACGTTGTTCGAATATTTCGTAGGAACAGCATAATAATAACAATCGCAAAGATAGCACCGAAAATTGCTTTGCTCAGCATTGTTTCAACTGATTTTTCAATAGGTGCACCTTGGTCGAATGTTGAAATGATCTCTAAATCTTTATATTTTTTCTCAAGATCTTTTACTTTATCTTTTACTGCATTTACAACATCAACTGTATTTGCATCAGAGGCCTTCACAATTTGAATTCCAATTGCTTCTTTTCCATTTGTTCGAGAAATAGATTCTGCTTTCCCAACTTCTTTAATGTCAGCAATTTCGTCTAATGTAACTGTTGGAATCCCGTTCATAGCAGCTGGATTCATTTGCGGCGTTTGTGCACCAGCGCCAGCATTTTGACTACCTTGACCGTTAGGTGAGGAAGGTATAGCTGGGATTTTAAGTTCTTTTAACGCTTTAATCGTTGTAATATTGCCATCTACAACAACTGATTTTTCCGTGTCTTTAAATGTGTATAAGCCAAGTGGTAAAGATACATCCGATCCCTTAATCACATTTTTTACGGTATCTTCACTTAGTCCTAGTTCTTTCATTTTATCTTTCTTGAAGACAAGCTGTACTTCATCTACTTGTTGGCCAGCAATTTGAACAGATGCAACACCATCAAGTCCTTTTAATCCTGGTACAACATTTTTTTCTACATTTTCAGTTAAGGTAGCTAAAGATTCATTCTTACTTGCCGCGCTTAACGAAATAACTGGAAAGGCATTGAAGTTTACTCGTGAAACTTTAGGATCTTTAACACCTTCTGGGAGTTTTACATTTGTGAGAGCTTCTTTAATTTCTGTTTCTGCTTTTTCCATATTTTTATCAAAATCGTATTCTACTTGAATAGAAGATGCGTTTTGAAAAGATGATGAACTCACAACGTTAACACCGCTTAAATTTTGTAGTTGTTCTTCCATCGGCTTTGAAACTTTATCAGCTACTTCTTCTGGTGTAGCACCAGGATAGACCGTAGTTACTGTCACAATCGGTGTTGTAATATCAGGGATTGTTTCCAGCTTCATATTGAGTCCAGAGTAGATCCCCGCAATAGTAACAATAATGGTTAGTAGCCAAACTGCGAACTTATTTTTTAACGAGAAATTGATGATTTTGTTCATGTTTGCGCTCCCTTTTTATTATATTGACCAACTGGTCAGTCTAATACATAATATAACTGACCAGTTGGTCAATCGTCAATAAAAAGAGATGGTATAATACATTTATAATAAGATGCGAGATTAAATTTAGGAGAGAAGATATGAAAGAAAAAGAGCGTTTAATTATAGAATCGGCTATGAAGTTATTTGCTACTAAGGGTGTAAATGCGACATCAGTGCAGGAAATTGTGACAGCTAGTGGTATATCTAAGGGAGCTTTTTACTTATATTTTAAATCGAAAGATGAGCTTTTATTAGCGACACTTCGATATTATTATGACAAAATCCAAAAGAAAATGCTGGATATTGAACAAGAGTCTTTATTACCACGTGAAAAATTTGCAAAACAATTACATTGTCAGTTTAATGATATACAAAAGCATAAAGAATTTATTATTATGCATGCGAGAGAAAATGCGATTCCGTTTAATAAAGAAGTAGAAGAATTTATGATGCGGATGAAGTTAGAGTCTCATGCATTTTATCGGAATAGTTTATTGTCCATTTATGGTGAAAAGGTTATGCCATATTTATTGGATTTAGTAATTATGGTAGAAGGCATATGCCGTGGGTATTTAGAATTAATTATTTTACAAGCACCAGAAATTGATTTATCGTATGTAGCTGCTTTTATTTTAAAAAGAGTAGATAATTTAGTAGATGGCTTAGTAGAATCTTCGGAAGAACCTATTTTACATGAAGAAAAGCTTGGAGAATTCCTTTGTAAATCAGAGCTTATTAAGGAACAAGTTAAAGAACATTTTTTAAAAGAGATTATTGTATTTAAGCGCACTTTAGCTGATCAATTAGAGGATGATGAGCTGTTGGTTACATTAGATGTTTTAGAGGCGGAAATACGATTGCTTAATCCAAGAATTCCGGTAATTAGAGGTATGTTAGCAAATTTAGAGGCGTATCCGGAATTAAAAGAATTTCGATTACGCCTTATAGGATACTACAATATAAAAAATTCTTAATAAAAATAAGTAAAAAACTCCTTGTCTACACAAGGAGTTTTTTCTTAAAGACTACTTACTATTTTGAGACCATTCTTCAACATCCCAAACTTTTGTGATCCAATCTTCATAGAAGTCCGGTTCGTGACATACAAGGAGAATTGTTCCTTTATATGCTTTCATAGCCTTCTTAAGTTCCGCTTTTGCTGTAACATCAAGATGGTTTGTCGGCTCATCAAATAATAGCCAGTTACTTTCCTCACCCATTAGCTTACATAAACGAACTTTTGCTTGTTCTCCACCACTTAATTGACTTAATGGGCGAGAAATATGTTCATTTTTTAATCCGCATTTTGCTAACATCGCACGAATTTGATGCTGGTCTAGGCCAGGGAATGTATTCCATACATCATCAATTGGTGTTATATTATCAGCTTTAACTTCTTGTTCAAAGTATGCAGGCTCTAAGAAGTCACCAAGACTTGTTTTACCGCTTAAAGGTTTAATTTTACCTAAGATTGTTTTTAGCAACGTTGATTTACCAACACCGTTACATCCAACAATAGCAATTTTTTCACCACGTTCAATCGTCATTGATAGCTTTGGTAGTAGCGGATGTGTATATCCGATTTCTACATTTTCACCTTCAAAGACGAAGCGACTACTTGCACGACTTTCTTTAAATGAGAATTCCGGTTTAATTGCTGTTTCCGGACGATCAATAAGCTCCATGCGATCAAGTTGTTTTTGACGACTCTTTGCACGACCTGTCGTTGAATAACGAGCTTTGTTCTTTGCAATGAAGTCTTCTTGCTTTTTGATAAACTCGCGCTGTTTTTCATAAGCGTTTATATGTTGATTTTTATTGATTTCTGCTAGTTCTAGGAATTTTTCATATGTCGCTGTATAGCGTGTCATTTTTGTGAATTCTAGATGGAAAATAACATCAACACATTTGTTCATAAATTCCGTATCATGAGAAATTAATAAGAATGCATGTGGATATTCTTTCAAATAATTTGTTAACCAATGAATATGTTCAACGTCTAAATAGTTAGTAGGTTCATCAAGCAATAACACTTCTGGCTGTTCAAGTAATAGCTTTGCAAGCAATACCTTTGTACGTTGTCCACCACTTAATGCTGAAACATCACGATCTAAACCAATTGCATCAATTCCAAGACCACGTGCAGCCTCTTCAATTTTCATATCTAGTAAGTAGAAACCACCTGCTTCAAGTGCATCTTGTATTTCTGCCATTTGCTCAAGAAGTTCTTCTAGTTCTTCTGGTGTAGCAGTTCCCATTTTTTCTGTAACTTCATTTAAAGCTTTTTCCTTTTCGAATAACGGTAAAAATGCATCCGCTAGTACGTCACGGATTGTACGCCCAGGTGTTAAAACAGTATGCTGATCTAAGTAGCCGTAATGTGTGCCCGGTGTCCATTCTACGCGACCTTGGTCATGAATAAGCTGACCAGTAATGATATTCATGAATGTTGATTTACCAACACCGTTTGCACCAACTAATCCAACGTGCTCACCTGCTAATAATCGCATAGATACATCTTTAAATAATGTACGATCGCCAAATGTATGTCCTAATTTTTCAACTGTTAATAAGCTCATAGTATCCTCCGTCCAACTTGAAATAGTACCTTGAATCATGATACTAAATTCTTTCATATAATGCTATCATTTCAAAATGTATATTTTTTCAAAAGAAGTGTTTGTAAATGTTAGTATATAAAAAAGTTACTTCTCCTACAGAAGTAACTTTTTGGTTATGCCTTTTGTTTAACTTCACTAACTTTCTTTTCAGCTACAATAAAATGCGGTCTACGTTTTGTTTCATAATAAATACGACCGATATATTCACCAATAACACCTAGGAATATGAGTTGAATACCGCCAATAAATAGTATAGCGGAAATGAGAGTAAAGTAACCAGGAACTTCCACACCACCGAGGATGATTTGAACGAACGTAGTGATTACGTATAAAAGTCCTAAAATGGTTGTTAGTAATCCAAGATATATAGATAGACGTAACGGTTTATTATTGAATGAAATTACACCATCAATTCCATAATTTAATAATTTCGAGAAGGTCCATTTACTTTCTCCATCAGAACGTAATACATTTTCATATTCAATGATTAATTCGTTATAACCGATCCAAGAAAATAAGCCCTTTGAAAATCGGTTGTATTCACTTAAAGATAATAAAGAATCTACTGCTCTTCGACTTAAAAGTCTAAAGTCACCAATACCGTCTACTAATTCAATATCTACAAATTTATTCATCACTTTATAGTAAAGACGAGAGACGAAAGAGCGAACGGGTGAATCACCAGTTCTTGTTCTTTTTGCAATGACTTGGTCGTAGCCGTCGTTATATCCTTCTAACAGTTCTTTTATTAACGTAGGAGGGTGTTGTAAGTCAGCATCCATAATAACAATTGCATCGCCTGTAGCATATTTTAAACCAGCTAACATTGCAGCTTCTTTTCCGAAGTTTCGACTAAATGATATGTAGTGTACCGATGAATCTGCACTAGCTAAATCACGTAAAATATTTAAAGTATCATCTTTACTACCATCATTAACAAAAACAAATTCATAATCGGTAGTTAATTTATGAATTTCAAGGGAAGTCTCTGAATAAAAGGCTCGAAGCACCTTTTCTTCATTGTAGCATGGTACAACTATTGAAAGGGTCATGTTTGACACTCCTTGTTTGTAGTGGATTAAAATAATATTTAGATATTATTTTAGGAAGCTATCTAAATAGATAGCTTCATGATTCATTAAGTGCTCATTATTGCTTTTTAAAAGAAAATTTTCGTCGTGCTTTTGGATTTTTGAAAATTAGTAAAGCTATACAGATAATTAGTGAGATGATTGATATAGTCATACCTAATTTGAAGTAAGGTGTAACGTAAGTCATTTCGATTACATGTGAACCTTTTGTAATTGGAACACCGATAAAGGCAGAATTCGCTTTCGTAAATTCTGTTTCTTTCCCATCAATTTTTATAGTCCAGCCTTTATTATATGGGACAGATAGATATAAGAGCCCGTCTTTATTTGATTTGATATCCCCTTTTAAATAATTGTTCTTATAATAAATATTTTCAAGCCTATTTTCAGTTAGTTTTTTTGTTTCTTTTTGTATACTTTCATAGTTTACAATATTTGCTTGCAAGTCACCTAATTCATACTCACCTGCCATATCAATAGAGATAGTTAGGTTTTCTGGACGCTCATTGCCCAAATTGTAAACAAACCTTTCTAACGGATAAGAGTATGCACCAGCATCGTCCCCTTTTCCTATCGTTTTTCCATTAACAGTTGCATTGAATGTGCCTGCATTTTTTAATTTTAATTCTATCAGTAGATCACCAGGTGTATCAGGATA
Source organism: Bacillus cereus group sp. Bce041 (assembly GCF_052646455.1). Taxonomy (NCBI): domain Bacteria; kingdom Bacillati; phylum Bacillota; class Bacilli; order Caryophanales; family Bacillaceae; genus Bacillus; species Bacillus cereus group sp. Bce041. The sequence continues at coordinate 158,453 of NZ_JBQXON010000010.1, read as the reverse complement.
ATTGATAGGTACAATCATATTTCCAAAGCCATGAACAATTAGTTTATTTTCTTGTTTTTTCATGTTTTCGAATTTTGCTTTTTCCGTTTTAATAGATACTGCCTTTGATTTAAGGTCTTGTTTATTAAAATGGTTTAATGAAAATTCTTTTGTATTATTAACGACAACAGCATGTAATAATAATTGATCACGCTGAGCGAAGTTTAATTTAGAAAATTCTTCTTCACTTATAGCCGAACCATATACATATCCTAACGGTAAAGCATAGTCATTTTTGTAAATATTATATGGTCCTACTTGCTGTAATAGTTTATATCCATAAGGTACATTCTTTGAATCTGTATCAGCACTTAATACGCGATATTTTATACCTAGCATATTTTCGAGTAGTAGTCGACTATCAGCTTGATAAAACATTGAAGGTGTATCGTACATTTGGAATACGCCATATTTATTTTTCATAAAGTCATGGACATAATAATTAACCAAGCTTTGATACGTACTTACGCCATGATATCCTTGTAGCATTGGTGTGTTATATTCGCTATATGGATTAAGAATACGATAAAAGTCTTTATCATTTTCTTGTATGTAGCGAATTGCAGCAATTTCTTCTTGATTATCATAGCCTGGTTCGTGTAACTTTTCAGTTGAAATCTGGCTCTGTCCGTAAACTGTGCTAAGTATATTATTCGCATACATATAATTCATAGAAATTGTGCTAACGAGTACGTTCAATACAACTAAAAATTGTATGAAAGGTTTAGAAATATAACGCCATAAACATACTGTAATAACAGAAAGAACGACAGTTCCGAGTAAAATGTTATCAACGTCTTGTAAAGGTTTATCAGTTACATTTATATTTGCCTTTCTATAAAATGCATAAATGAATAATCCAATAGACACTAATAAACTTATTAAATAAGGTAATTTGTAGTCTTTCTTATGAATAATCATCCAATCTAGAATGTATGCAATTGTTTGGGCAATTACAAATACAAATAAATAAAACCATCTAGATTGCATTGCTGAAAAACCATTAAACATAGAATATGTATATGGAAGCATAAACAGAATGAACATGAATAACGTAAAGAATACTTTATTCTTAACGAGTTTATCACGTATAAACATTCCAAATACGATTAAGAATAAAATTAAAGCTGGTAAAGCTAATTGATGATTTTCAGCATTATACATGAAGAAAATATTTTCCATTAAATCTTTATAAAATTTATCTTCAAATAATAATGGTATCTCAAACTTTTTTGATAGTCGATCAGCGCTAAATACGGCATTAACTGATGGGAGGAAGCAAACGGCGGCTAAACCGAGTGATAATCCGTACAATAAACCGATTCTAATATAATAAGTTAGAAAAGAGACAATCGTTTTATTTTGTTGTGTCGCAAAGTATTGGAATAATGCATAAATAAATATGAAAATACTTGTGATAAAAGCAAAATAAAAGTTTGATGCTAACATTAAAGTAGCAGCGATTAGGAAAAGGCCGTGCTTCTTTTCAATAATATATTTATCAAGTCCCCATATTACTAATGGTAAAAATACAATGGCATCAGCCATGAAGTCCCATAGTAAAGAGTGGCGGATGAAAGTAATACAGCCACCATATATAATAGCAGCAACAAAAGATGAGAATGCTGTTTTATTATGGTAACGTAAAGAACCATACATGAATACCATAGCTAAAAAGTTTTTTAAAATACTCATGTATAATTTCACGTCATATACTTGCTCAAGACTTAGTTTAGGTAGTAACAGTGTAATCCAGAAAAACGGTGATGTGCTGTAATAATAACTAAACTCTCCAAATAAATCTCCACCTAATCCATAATCAAAAGACCAAAAAAGGTTGCCATCTTTAAAGGCATGTTGTAGAAGAAACGTAAAAAAGCCAAATTGACGTAACGCATCCCCTGTACCAGAAAAGGCTTGATTAGATGTTAAAAAGAAATAATGAAAAGCAAAAGCGCACAATAATAATATTGGTATAATTATCATTGTTTTCTTGGAAAAGAATTTATTATTCGGCTTTATGCTCATAAAAATTGATAATCCTCCTTTGAAAGTCGTTACATGTAGCAACTAGTTTTTAGGTAGCATATAAAAACACACCAATTTTTAAAGGTGTGTTCTTTAGTTTTAACATGAGAAAATATATATTTTTGTTGAAGCATATATATTTTTACAAGCGTTGAATTTCATAGTTTATATATAATTTAGTATAAGGCATTTTCAGAAAGTAAGTCAATTTGAGCTGGAATATATAGCATTTTTTTACTGAAGAAAAATGATGGTATATAAAAAAAGCAAAAAGCTTTTCCATTTTTAAATAGGAAAAGCTTTTTGCTTTTAAGCATGTTTGCGAATGAGCTTTTGTTTTATAAACCCTAAAACAAATCCACGTATTTGAGGATCAATTCCAATTCCAATTATACCGTATAGTATACCAGTAAGAGTTAAAGCAATTAGTGGCGGTAAGTTGATTAATGCAATTCGGTATATACCGTAACTAATAATAAAGGCTAAGGAATTAAATATAATTCCTTTAACTAATAATTGCATGCCTTTACGAATAAAGAGGGTAAATCCGATTAATAGTGTAATTTCGGTAAGGATAGCTGCGGCAGCTGCTCCCATCATTCCATATTTACTACCTAATACAATATAACCTATGATGGCAACAACTAATCCAATAGTCATTGTTGTTGCACGTTTCCATTGCTGGCCAATCGTTGTTAAATTATCGGCTAGTGGATAGTTAATTGATTGTAAAATAACCATAAACGCTAGAATAGCAAGAGCGTCACCGGCGGGAGCGTATTCTTCTCCTAATAAACTAACAATCCAGAAACTTGGATCCGCAATAAAGGGGATAGAAATTCCCATTCCTAAAAAAGACATAAGTTTTAATTCAAAACTTGATAATTTTCTATGTTCTTCAATATTTTTCTCATTACCAAAAGCAAAAAGCCTTGGATAAAAGGCCGCTGCAATTACCCCAGGTATTTGATATAGTACAGCAGGTATTTTAGATGCAGCACCAAAGAATCCAACTTGATTATACGTTGAAACCTTTTCTAATATAATAGGGCCCAATTGTGGTAAGAGCATAATGATGATGCCATTGATTGTAAAAATAAGTAGTTGATCTAAAATGCCTTTATCCCAACCCTTATGGACCTTCGTATAACGTATTGTCATTATAAAGGCGATAACACCTGTTACAAGACTAGATACCCCGTACATGGCAGCAACCATCATAAGTGACCATTGGAAAGACATCCCTAGTAATAGGGCAGCAGCAGCAGTTACACCTTGTAGTACAGAAATAATAGCTGTAAATTGCATGCGTTCTGTTACTTGGAAGTAAGCCATTCCAACACCTTGTAAGGTTGCTCCGAACATTGTTGGTAGAACAACCCAATATACCATCGCGCGTAAGTAAGCATCGGGATAGAAGAACTGGGCAAAAATAGCGAAAAGTACAGAAATTACGATAGCTAATATTAAACGAATACGTAAGTAACTACTTATTAGCACGCTAATATTAGCATCGCTTCTCGTTCCTTCACGCATAAACGTATGTGTTAAACCTGCATCTGTAAAGTAACAAATAACAGCTGAAACTGCTAACGCAGTTGTAAACATACCGTAATCACTTGGAGAAACATACCTTGCAAAGAAAATTGTTGCAATAGCCAGTACAAAACGGACAGTAATGTTTCCTACAAACAGGTAGGATGCGTTTTTTAGAATTTTATTTGTTTTCATGAGAAAAGACCTTTCTATTCTTTAGGACCCGGTTAGCTTGTCCTATTTGTAAATTTGATTTGTTCACAGAAAGAGAGAGTATCGTTATATTTTCAGTTTAAGAAAACAGAAATTTAATTCGTACAAACCAAAGCATTGCATATAGTTTTTTACTACGTTTTCCATTCTTTGAATAGATTTTACGGCAATATTTCTTTATATCTTTTTTGATTAATTGAACTTGTGATTTATCTAATTGAGAGTTTTCTTTAATATATATACAAGCGTTATTGATGACTGTATAAGGGAATAAATAAGTCTCAAGAATTTCAATAAGTAACTGAGAATCTTTTGTAATGAAATCTTGAGATTTATTATGTACCCATTCCTTCATACGATTGAATACTTCCAGCTCTTTTGTCGTTTTTAATTCATAATCTTTATACTTAGAAGAAAGATTTCCTTCTGATAAGATTCTATAATAAGTTAAGTATTCATGGACATAACATACATTTGTCACACTCATAAGTTTAAATAAAAACTCTAAATCTTCGCCCCAACTACATTCTGGTGTAAAACGAATGTTATGATCCATTACGATGGATCGTTTGAAAATCCAAGTACTTGTTTGAGCAACAACTTGATGCGTTAGGAATGCTTTTGCCATATCACCTTTAATAAAGTTTGTTGTATGTTCAACCTTCTCGCCTGTTTCTTCGTAGAAATTCATATAACCACAATAGCAAGCGTCCATGTTGTTTTTATGCATACTTTCGACTTGCTTCTCAATTTTAGTTGGATGCCATAAGTCATCGCTATCAAGAAAAGCGACATATTCTCCGCTAGCATTTTCAATACCCGTATTACGAGCTACTGAAACACCTTGGTTTTTTTGATGAACGTATTTTACTTGCCCTGGATATTTTTCAGCAAGGTTTTTCACAATAGAAGGTGATTGATCTTTACTTCCATCATCTACAATTACAATTTCGATATTTTTATATGTTTGATCTAGTATTGACTGCATCGTTTCTTCAATATATTTTTCCGTGTTATACAGGGGTATGACAACAGAAACAAGTTGCTTTTGTTCCATCATAGAATTTTTATCTCCTCAAGTTTTTTATGTCTTGCATCATATATACAAGCCTTTTGAAAGGAAGAAGATTACAAGAACATCTGTATAAGTTTAACGCATATAAACTTTGTAAATCAACTTTCTATTAAAAAGGTGGCGGGAAGTTAGATTCTTATGGTTAATTCTCGTATTTCAAACAGCTTTATCATGTCTATTGCATATAACTTCTTATTCATGTCATTTTAACTTATTAGTTAAGTAGGATGTATCTATCGTAACGATTGTGAAGGCGAATAAATTATTATTAAGAATAAAAAACCTCTTAATTTTTGCAATAAATTAAGAGGTTTTTTATATTAGCTATGAAATATTAGGTTAGTCTTTGTCTGGCTCAGTTGCATTTAATTTTTGCTTTAGTAACGCATAATCTTGCGTTAATGTTACAAGTTGATGATGTTGTTTAGAAATTTTTCTTGTTAGGTCAAAAATTAAGATGAAACAGAATAATAGTCCAAATAAGAATAAAATGGAAGGGGGATATTCTACTTTTAATAGTTTTCCAATCCAGTTTATAATTTTATCGGTAGAACTTAAAATAGCCATTGCAATACAAACAAAAATCCATAAAACAGCATATTTCGTTTCTAAAGTTCCACGGCGAATGGAATTAATAATTAATAATAATAATAATAAAATAAAGATGAATGAAAAGGTAATTATAGGCATTTATTATCAACCTTTCACGATTTTTTGCATCAATATAGCAAGACTTACTTTAATCATGTAATATGCAGATTTAAAAGGTGTGATAGAAGATTGTCCACCTTGTCGCTCTTGCATATTTACAGATATTTCATTAATACGAAGTTTTTTCTTTTTTAAATGAATAAGAACTTCTGGTTCTGGATAATCTTTTGGATAGTTATGTGCAAAAATTTTAATTACTTCTCGATTGATAGCACGATATCCAGAAGTTGGATCCATAAATGTTTGTTTTGTTAGTACTTTCAATAGGGCAGTAAAATAAAAAATACCGATCCTTCTGGAAATACTACCTTTATATGCTGTTTTTTCTGTAAAACGTGACCCTAGCACCATATCGCATTCATCTTCAGCGATTGGCTTTATAATTTTATATAAATCATCTGGATTATGTTGTCCATCAGCATCGAACTGAATCGCAATATCATATCCGTTCTCATATGCGTATTTATATCCAGTTTGTACAGCTGAGCCAATACCTAGGTTATATGGTAAATTCACAAGGTGAACAGGAAAATCTTGTACGATTTGAGCTGTTTTATCGTGTGATCCATCATTAATAACACAAATGCTTAATCCTGTAAAATGCTGTTTTAGTTTTAATAATCTTGTTAATGTATCTGCAATTGCTTCTTCCTCGTTATACGCTGGAATAATAATTAACGTTTTTGGTATTGAAATTGGTACTTCAATAGTCATTACCGCACCATCCCTTATATACTTAATCATATTATTGTTATTTTTAAACGAACTTTATTTAATATACCATTAACAGTATAACAAAATAAAGGAAAAGCTGGTGCATGATTTAGGAGAACAGATTGAGAATAAAATGGTAAGAGGTGATATTTTGTATAAAAAAATACATGCAAGGAAGAAAAAATCTGTGCATGTATATGGAAGAGTATTGTATTAAATATTCCAAGGTTTATTTAAAGTTAAAACCTCAGCCATTTCTTTGCTTTTTAAACGTCCTTTTTTTCTATTTTCCGCACGTTCTGAACCGGTTGTGTATAACCAATGTTCTTCCTCAGTTTCAGGTAGTACTTGTGGTACGGACGAAGGTTTTCCATCTTTTATTGCTACAAATGTAATGAAGCAAGTAGCAGCAATTCTACGCTCGCCTGCTAATAAATTTTCTGCAATTACTTTTACGAAAACTTCCATTGAAGATTTCCCTGTATAACATACGAATGCTTCATAACAAACAGAATCAGCTTGGTGAATTGGAGTTAAAAAATCAACTGAATCAATAGATGCTGTTACGCAATGTTTACGACTATGTCTTGCAGCCGCAATTGAAGCAATACTATCAATTTCTGCTAATAATTTCCCCCCAAAAAGTGTTTGGTGATTATTTAAATCGTTAGGAAAAACACGTGTTGTCTTAATTGCTTTAGATTCTCGCATGAATTTCTTTTCCATATATTCAGCCCCTATAGTCTGTTTTCAATCAGAATAATATGTGTAAGCTTAGTACTCATATTAGATATTTAATGAAGTAAAGTGTAGTCCAAAAGAGTATTATTTAAACTTCTGTATTTGTATTCATGTAACTGAAAGAAAATTTATTTTATCTAAAATGTAGTGTAAAAGAGGATTCGCTTACATTGCAAGTAAAAAGTAATGACTATGTATTTGTCATAGAAATTCTCTATCAGCCGTGTACCCATTCATGATAGAATCGTTTTGTTATGAATGGAAATAGAGGTGCAATGGACATATGAATCATATACAAACAAATTTTTCATCTTTCTTCAATAAAATTACGATCGGTGCGATGTTCGCATTTTTTGTTTATAGTTGTTGGGCAGGATTTGAGACAAGTAAGCAATTCTTTGGAGGAAGTACAACAAGTGTAACAATCATATTGGCAATTTTCGTCATACTTATTTTGTTAGTGGCATCAATTCTACAATATCGTTTTACAGATAAACAATTTCTTATTTTTCTTATAAGTATATCTATAGTTGTGAGGCTTAGTATGCTGTTATTTGTAGATGCTCCAATAATTGGTGATATGAAAGTGATGTATGAGTCTGCAAAGCAGATTGCAATTGGTAATAATATAGAGACTGTAACTCATTTGCCTTTTATTATATATGAGTCAGTAATTATTCGTATATTTGGTGATACATTATTCGCTTTACAACTATTTAATGTGTTATTTTGCGCAGGAACCGCATTTTTTATTTATCGTATTGCAGCAATGGTTTTTGGAGAAGAATGCGGTCGTATTGCTTCTATCTTTTATGCTCTGTATATTCCAAATATATTCATGAGTTCCGTATTAACTCCTGAGTCACTTGCAATATTTTTATTTTATTTTGCTTGTTACATACTTTTATATAAAGGATTAGATCATCCTTATATGTGGGTGTTTTCAGCGATTTTATTTGCATTTAGTAGTATGATTTTCCCAATGGGATTATTTCTTCCTATTTTTATCACAGTATATGTATTATTAATCGAAGTATTTCAATCAGCAACGAAACAAAAGGTGTTACTAAAGATGATAGGGATACTTATTCTATTTTATAGTGCCCATTTTGGTGTGAATTATGGAATTAAGACAATGGGAATGTCACAATATACGATTGCGAATGAGACGTATGTTCAATCTGTTTTAATTGGAAAAACGAAACATGAGGAAAAAATATCGAAAAATCAAAGTGTAACAGAGCATATTGATCAAAAGTTAAAAGAGATTGAGGGAGAAAGATTTAAACTTTTAGAACCGATGATAAATCAGTTTTCAGATGAGGGGATAAATTCTATTCTTTTCAAATATGAAAAACTGATATATATAGCCGTAACATTGTTTATGACTATAGCTCTATTACACTTCCTTATTAAGAAACAACAAAATGAGGGATATATGTTGTTCTTATTTTTAATTAGTGGATACGTATTGTTAAAGCTCTTCCAAGTAGATATGGCATATTACAATGTAATTATGCCAGCATTGTTTATTTTGCAGAGCTTTGGTGTTTATATGAGTTATGTGTATTGTCAAAAAATATTTTTCAGAAAATAAAAAGAATCCATTCTGGATTCTTTTTTTGATGGAAGATGAAATTTAGTAGTTAGTACAGATGAAAAGTATGCTTGACTACTAAATTTCATCTTATCGATTTAGTTCTAGTTGCAAATTATCGGCTGTTAGAGCCATTTGTGAGGAATCATCTTGAATTCCTTTCATTACTTGTGAAATAGCTTGTAGTTCGTGTTCAATTTTCTTATTCTGTTCTTTTGAGTTAGACATATCTTTTACGATTTCTTGGAAGTATCGATCTGTTGCCGACATACTATCTGTTCCTTCCGATACGAGAGAGCTAATTTGTTTCACAGAAGACGAGACACGATTAATTTGTTCATTTGTTTTTTCGACGAGCTTTGTAACGTTAAATATAGATTCTTTCGTTTGCTCTGATAATTTTCGGATTTCGCCAGCAACAACAGAAAACCCTTTCCCAAATTCTCCAGCACGTGCCGACTCAATAGCAGCATTTAGTGCGAGTAAATTTGTTTGCTCCGCAATCGATTTAACAATATCTATGATTTCATTAATTTTGTTAGAAATATTGAGAAGTTCATGAGTATCTGTAATAATCGTTTCCATATTCATTTGAATAGATCCCATTCGTTTGTTTTGCTGGTTTAATTGTTCTTTCCCTTTATTCGCTTTTTCTTCAGATGTTGTAGCTAATGATGTACCTGTTTTAGCAATCTCTACAATAGTTTCAGATTTGGCGGTTAGTTTTTGAATAGAAGAGCTTGTTTTTTCAGATACAGCAGCTAGTTCTGTTGCGATATGCGTAATTGTCATAGCAGTTAATTCTTTTTCTTTCTCATGCTCTTTTTGCATTCTTTCATATTCAGATTCATAAGCTGCAAGAACAAGTTCTTGTTCAAGAGTGAATAATTTATTTATAACATTTATAGAATATGAAAAATCATCGATTGTCGTTATTTTTGTTTGCAAAATCTTCATGATAGAGCGGAATAATTCTTGATAAGCAGCAGTATACCATTTTCGATGTAAACCAATTTGTACATGCCTTTTGGCAATCCTAACACGCTGTTCAATAAAATCTTCATGCATATTGCCGCTGAATAATTCTTTAATATGTGTTTTTAAAGTTTGTTTTAGTTTTGGAATAGAGCTGTAACGCTCAATAATAGTAATTAAATTAGGTTGTTTTGTAATGTTGGCATAGAATTTTTCAGTAATCCAATCAATTTCTGCATAAATAAAAGGCTGTAGTACTTTTACAACTTGTAAATCTTCTTTTGAAATATGTAGCATATCCATTTGAATTTTTAATTCAGAATTAGTAGGTACATTAAAAGTTATTTGTTGGTTCTTACTTAATTCGATTATACTGGCATTTGTTTTATTAATATTTTTTTTGAAAACCCCAAGCATCATTCTTCCCCCTGTATATAAAACGTTTTCAATTTTAAAACTAATATAGAGTAATTATATATGCTTATATATAATTACTCTATATTAGTTCGTTGAATAGTATATAAATTAAGAGAATTCTATCTAGAATTCTCTTAATGGCCTTTATTAATTTTAGCATGTGTTTTAAAGAAAACAGGGAAATGCACATTATATATTACAGTGACGACACGAATAACGAATGTTACTAATAAACAAACATAGAAAGCTAATACGTGCGCCCCCATAGCGTGTGTGATTAGGAAGCTAATTGCTCCTAAGATAGAAGCGATTGCGTAAATCTCTTTTCGGAATACGTAAGGGATATCTTGAGCACAAATGTCACGCAAAATACCGCCTCCAATACCTGTAATGACTCCCATTGAAACAACTAGAAATGAGGCGTCAACATGATGTGACATTGCCGCATTTGCACCAATAGCTGTAAAAACGCCTAAGCCAACAGCATCAGAAAGCATAATAACGACTTGAAGTTTATTGATACGCTCAAAAAACATACAAGTAAATAATGCTGATAATACACTTACGAAAAAGTAAATGGGTTTTACAAATGCGACAGGGGGCAGGTTACCAATCATGATATCACGAATAATACCGCCGCCGAGCGCAGTGGCTACAGCTAAACAAAGGACACCAAATAAATCTAAATCTTTTTTTAAACCAACTAATGTACCAGAAATGGCAGCGGCGATAATGCCAAGAAACGTAAATATATCGATTAATAACATGGCCTTAATCCCTTCCTCTTAAAGATGTTCCAGAGAAAAAATATACACTAAAGTATTGGAAATAACAATTACTTTTCGCTACATGTAGAAAAACGGATAAAATTTATAAAGAAAGCGTTTGAAAATGTTTGGAAAATAACCATAAAGTAATCTGAAAAAGATATGAAAAGATTAATTTTACATTTTTTGATGTTGTTTTTTTTTTTTTTTGGTAAAATATTACAATTAGAGGTGGGATGTTTATATTTGTATAAAATGATAAAAAAATATGTATATACTGACAAAAATAAGGGGATGGTTGTTAGATAGATTTTGTAAAAATAGGGGAGTATAGCTAAAGGACGATGATTTCTATTCCTTATTAATACTTGTCCTGGCTAGTTTTAGCTGGAAAAATAGTTCTCGATTTGAATATGAGTTATGTTATAATTGCTAGGTGTGTTTGAATGATAAAAAATTATGATTAAAAGATAATGTTAAGATTTTGTATGGAGGTCTTGGAATGTTAGCAAATCAAGCTAGGGTTAGATTTGAGCATTTTTTGCTCTTTTTTATTATTTTACAGCCTGTTTTAGATTTATTAACGTCTCTTAGCATCACTTTATTAAAGTCAAATGCTACCGTTGGAATTTTAGTAAGATTCCTTATTATGGCTGTTGGTGGTATTTACATTTTAATTCAGGCAAAAGAGAAGGAAAATAGAAAGTTTTTAATTTATCTTATATTATTAGCCGGAGTTTTAGGGATAGGGTTTATTAATAACAAACTAGTTAAAAATCCTATTGTACTTGGTGAAGAGGTTAAATTCGTTGCGAAAGCATTATATATATATATCATGCTGGGATCATACATTTTAGCTTTAAAATCATTGAAAAAGACAGTTAATATTAGTGATAAGGTTCGAAATAGTATTGTATATTCTACATTAATCATTAACGCAATTATGGTTATTTCTATTTCAACATCTACTGACTTTGGTAGTTATGAATGGATGAAGGTTGGTTCTCGAGGTTGGTTCTATGCAGGGAATGAACTAGGTTCAATCTTAGCTATTATTTTCCCTATTGTGGTACTATATTCTATTCAAAAAACAAAGAGCTGGAAACACATTTTATATTGGATTCCATCACTTTTAATGATTTATTCGCTAATTCAAGTCGGTACAAAAGTTGGAATGGGCTCAATTGGTGCTACGTTAGGGGCAGCAATCGGAATCATTGTACTACAATTATTATTTGATAGAAAAAATCCGAACAAAAAATCCCTTGCGCTTAATGCAGTAATTGCTATGGTCCTATTAGCTGGTGTAGTTGGGACGTTTAAACAAACACCATTAGCACAAAATATGGGTATTCACAATAATTATTTATCAGAGCAAAATGTGGCACAGCAAGGTCAAAAAGAAAAAGAAATTAAAGAGAAGCTGAAAAAAGAGCAAGAACTTAAAGCAAAAGAAGAAAATCATCATAAAGTTGAAAAGCCAGAAGAAAAGGCGAAGATAGAAGCGGAAGTTAAGAAAGAGCTTGAGAAAGAGCAAAAGAAAGAAAATCAAGAAAATCTTATTTTCAGTGGACGTCAAGTATATGAAGAAAGACATAAGCAGTTCTTTAAAGAAGCGCCAATGTCACAAAAGTTATTAGGAATGGGTTATGCAGGTAACTTTAAATACAATGAACAAAAGCAGCCAGATCCAAAACTAATTGAAATGGACTTCCATGATTGGTTTTATGATTTCGGGATTATTGGCTTTGTATTACTAATGATTCCATTTATTTATTACGGGCTAAGAATTTTACTAGCATTTGCTACGAGATTTAAGGACATATTCAATATAAAATATGGAATGATTTCAGCAAGCTTATTGTTAGCGTTAGGTATTGCTTATATTGCAGGACATATTTTAACAGCACCAGGAGTTGGGATTTACTTTGTAGTGGTGTTAGCTTATCTAATAGTAGACCTAGAAATTGAATGATAAAAATAAAAGCTAACTTTTGTTAGCTTTTATTTTTTAGTACAGTAAAATAAAAATAGATGGAAACGTAGCGAGGATTTAAAGGAGGAAAAAATATGAGAATATTGCATATGAATGCAGGAGCAGAAGATGGGGGAGGGAAAACACATATTATTTCACTTCTCGATCAGTTTCCAACTGGTGAAGTAGAATTAGCAGTATTTGAAGATGGAATTGTTGCGAAGGAAGCAAGGGAGTTAGGGATAAAAGTCCATGTGTTTTCACAAAAATCGCGCTATGATTTATCCATTTTAAAGAATATAAGTGAATTTATTAATAAAGAAAAATTTGATGTAGTTCATACACATGGCCCTAGGGCTAATTTCTATGTTTCTTTAATGAAAAAGAGAATAAAGGCAAAATGGGTAACGACTATTCATAGTGATCCATTTCAAGACTTTACTAAACAGGGCTTAAAAGGTTGGATTTTTACGAAATTAAATTTGAAAGCCTTAAAAAATATAGACTTATTTTTCGTTGTAACAAATAGATTGAAAAAAAGCCTGGCAGCATTAGGTATTTCAAATGAAAAGATGCATGTTATTTATAATGGAATTGAATACGATAAGGAAAAAGCAGAAGGCTATAATAAAAAAGAAATGTTCAATATTGATGAAGATGTATTTACGGCAATCCAAGTAGCACGATTACATCCTGTCAAAGGACATGAAGTTTTATTCGATGCGTTACAACAAACAAAATTAGAGAAAATTAAAGTATTATTAGTTGGCGATGGCCCATTAGAAGAAAATCTAAAGTCATTAGCTACTGAAAAAGGGATTAACGATAAAGTAGAGTTTTTAGGACATCGTCAAGATGTAAAACAATTATTTGCGTCGTCACATGTAAATTTATTAACTTCCCATAGTGAAGGGTTCCCACTAGTTTTATTAGAAGCGGCAAATCAACGCGTACCATCAATTGTGACTAGGGCTGGAGAAATTGAACCATTAATCGTAGATGAAACTTACGGATGGATTGTGCCAACAGGTGATGGAAAGGCATTAGCATTAGCTTTAGAAGAAGCGTATGATAAGTGGAAAACTGGAGAGTTAGCAGCAATGGGTAAACATATTTATGAGCATGCTACTATGAACTTCTCACTTCAAAAACTATATGAAGATACAAAGGAAACATATAAGCAATTAATAGCGAAAAACTTGTAATGATAGAGAGGATAGTTAACTATGGCAGTACAAACAGTTGATATTCTAGGCGTTCCTTTTTCTACAATGACAATGGATGAAACGGTCCAATATTTAAAAGAACAACTAGAAGCGGAGCGAACTCATACGTTTCAGGTAGTAACAGCAAACCCTGAAATTGTTATGTGCGCAAAAAAGGATGAAAAGTTCTATCAAACATTATTGAATACAGATTTAATTACACCTGATGGTATTGGGGTTGTAAAGGCAAGCGGGATGCTTGGTACACCTTTAAAAGAACGTGTAGCAGGTTTTGATTTAATGTGTAATTTACTTGCGAAGTTATCAGAAGATAGTAAGCCGGTATCTGTTTTCTTATTAGGTGCAAAGCCGCATGTTGTACAAGCTGCAGCAGATCATTTAACAAAGACATATTCAGCTGTATCCATCGCCGGTATACAAGATGGTTATTTTAAACAAGAAGACGAAGAGAATATTATTTCTCGCATTCAAGAAGCAAAACCAGATTTATTACTTGTTGCACTTGGTTTCCCGAGACAAGAGAACTTTATCCAAAACAATAAGCATCGTTTAGAAACGAAAATGGCTGTTGGAGTGGGTGGAAGTTTAGATGTATGGGCTGGAGAGGTAAAACGTGCACCAAAATGGATTCAAGCGATTCATTTAGAGTGGTTTTATAGATTATGCAGTAATCCAACACGCTGGCGTCGTCAGTTAGTATTAGCGGAATTTTTAAAAGAAGTAATGCGTTCGAAAAAGTAGCGAAATATCGCTGCTTTTTTTATTTGTTCATTTTTAATAAATTGAAACTTTAATCAGTGAGGCATCTCCACTGATTATTAGCTCTCCCCAATCGGGATAGACGTTTTACTTTTTGGGAATGATGAAGGAGAATTTTTTACACAAAAGTATTTTACTTATACAATTCACACATGTAAAATGATGTGTAAAGACACCTGTGTGAGGAGGACTTCTAGTGGGCAAGGTAAAAGAAATTTCGAAGCGCAAACTACTTGGTATAGCTGGGCTTGGATGGCTATTTGATGCAATGGATGTTGGAATGCTTTCATTTGTAATGGTAGCCTTGCAAAAGGATTGGGGATTAAGTACGCAAGAAATGGGCTGGATAGGCAGTATTAACTCAATCGGTATGGCAGTAGGAGCGCTTATTTTTGGGGTACTATCAGATAAAATAGGGCGGAAATCAGTCTTTATTATTACATTATTGTTATTTTCTATCGGTAGTGGTTTAACTGCATTAACAACAACACTTGCAATGTTTCTCGTTTTACGCTTTTTAATTGGTATGGGGCTTGGCGGAGAGCTTCCAGTTGCCTCTACACTAGTATCAGAGAGTGTTGAAGCGCATGAGCGTGGGAAAATTGTTGTGTTATTAGAAAGTTTTTGGGCAGGTGGATGGCTAATTGCAGCTCTTATCTCGTATTTTGTTATTCCTAAATATGGTTGGGAAGTTGCGATGGTATTGAGTGCAATTCCAGCACTATATGCTTTATATTTAAGATGGAATTTACCGGATTCCCCAAGGTTCCAAAAAGTTGAAAAAAGGCCATCTGTTATTGAAAATATAAAATCAGTTTGGTCTGGGGAATATCGTAAAGCAACAATTATGCTATGGATTCTATGGTTTTGTGTTGTCTTTTCCTATTATGGAATGTTCCTTTGGTTACCGAGTGTAATGGTGCTAAAAGGATTTAGTTTAATAAAAAGTTTCCAATACGTACTTATTATGACATTAGCTCAACTTCCAGGATATTTCACCGCTGCTTGGTTTATTGAACGTCTCGGTCGTAAATTTGTTTTGGTTACGTATTTAATTGGGACAGCTTGCAGTGCTTATTTGTTTGGGGTTGCGGATTCATTAACAGTATTAATTGTGGCAGGTATGCTACTATCCTTCTTTAACTTAGGTGCTTGGGGAGCATTATACGCCTATACACCTGAGCAGTATCCAACGGTTATTCGTGGTACAGGTGCAGGAATGGCAGCAGCATTTGGTCGTATCGGTGGTATCCTTGGGCCACTATTAGTGGGATATTTAGTTGCCTCAGAAGCTTCACTATCATTAATATTTACGATTTTCTGTGGATCAATTTTAATTGGTGTATTCGCTGTAATAATACTTGGACAGGAAACGAAGCAACGAGAATTAGTATAAAGTGAAAATTTAAACGTATCCTGGATCGTTTATCATCCTACACTACTCGGCTCTTTATAGGCAGTTAGTACGGGATAAAGGGGGAGAGGAAACCGAAGTGGTTTCCTTTTTTCTGTTTTTTTAGATAAATAATGGTATAGTAAGAAAAAGGGATTATTTCTTATAAAAGCGAATGTATACAACAGGACATATGGACAAAGAATTAGGTGGTTGAAGAAATGAAAATTTTACTGATTATGGAAGAGGCAGAAGAGAGAAGAGAGTTAGCTGAAAATTTCACTGAAAATATGAGAAATGTAGAATGTTTTGAAGCAAAGACAGGAACAGAATCTTTATTTATGATGAAAAAACATATACCAGACTTTGTTTTTTTAAGTTCCAAATTACTAGATGGTACTGGTTTTGAATATGCAAGTTTATTACGAGAAATAAATTGCTATACAAAATTTATTTTTGTAGGTGAAAACATAGAAGAATCTATTACAGCTTTTCGTTTCCAAGCATTTTATTATTTATTGCGACCATTTCGTGAAGAAGATTTACAATTTCTTTTATATAAAATAGGTAAAGAACAAGGTGAGAAAGCAAAGAGTTATTTGCGAAAACTACCGATAGAAAGTCAAGAGGGCATACGATATATTCTTCCAGAAGATATCGTATATGTAAGTAAAAATAAAGAAAATAAAACTGTTTCAATTTACACAACGAATAATCAGTATATTTCAACATATACACTTCAGGAATTAGAAAATAAGCTAAATGCATATGATTTTTTACGTGTACATAAAAGCTATTTAATTAATATGTCATATGTAAAAGAACTGAAACCTTATTATAATGGCACGTATAATTTGTATTTAGATAGGTATGATGAGCAACCGATTCCAGTCAGTCGTAATTATGTAAAACGCCTTCGAAATAACATTGAATTATAGTAGATAATGAGAGTATTTTAACATGATAAACTGAAAATCCTTCATGATAGGGAGGATTCAAGTTAAATATTCAGAAAATTTAGTACAATCTCCACTAAGAAATAGTATTGGGGGAATTGTATGTGAAGACATTGAAATCGATCTTACTTTGGGGCGTTATTACAGCAGTAGGAGCAGGTGCTTTTGGGGTAATAGCTTTATCACAAGGTGAAACCATTAATGCTGTATGGCTCTTAGTAGCTGCCGTATGTGTATATGCAGTTGCTTATCGCTTTTATAGTAGATTTATAGCGAGAAAGGTTTTTAATTTAGATGATAATCGGCAAACACCAGCCCATACATTAAATGATGGGAAAGACTATGTTCCAACAAACAAGTGGGTATTGTTTGGACATCACTTTGCAGCGATTGCTGGAGCGGGACCTTTAGTAGGACCGATTTTAGCGGCACAAATGGGGTATTTACCAGGGACCATTTGGATTATTGTTGGGGTAGTTGTTGCGGGGGCTGTCCAAGATTTTGTTATTTTATTTGCTTCAATGAGACGTAATGGTAAATCGTTAGGAGAAATGATTAAAGATGAGATTGGACCTGTTACAGGACTAATTGCAATGATAGGTATTTTAGGAATTATGATTATTTTATTAGCAGTATTAGCGTTGGTCGTAGTAAAGGCACTAATAGGAAGTCCTTGGGGAATGTTTACGATAGCAGCAACGATTCCTATCGCTATTTTAATGGGAGTTTATATGCGCTATATTAGGCCTGGTCGTGTTGGAGAAGGATCAGTAATCGGTATTATCCTACTTATTTTATCTCTTGTTGGAGGACAGTATGTAGCAGAAAATCCAACACTTGCAAGTATGTTCACATTTAGTGGTGAAACAATTGCTATTATGCTTATTGTATATGGATTTATTGCATCTGCATTACCAGTTTGGATGCTTTTAGCACCACGTGATTATTTAAGTACATTTTTAAAAGTTGGAACAATTGTAGGGTTAGCAATCGGTATCTTAATTGTAGCACCAGATTTACAAATGCCAGCAGTTTCGAAATTTATTGATGGAACTGGTCCTGTGTTCTCTGGAAACTTATTCCCATTCTTATTTATTACTATTGCTTGCGGTGCAGTGTCTGGATTCCATGCTCTTGTTTCATCAGGTACGACGCCGAAGATGATTGAGCAAGAGGGGCACGCACAGCCAATCGGTTATGGAGCAATGTTAATGGAGTCGTTTGTAGCAGCGATGGCGATGATTGCAGCTTGTGTATTAACACCGGGAACGTATTTTGCAATTAATAGTCCCGCAGCACTTATCGGTACAGATGTCTCGCAGGCAGCTCAAGTTATTTCCTCATGGGGATTTGCTATTACACCAAATGAACTAAAAGATCTTGCTGTAAATGTTGGAGAGCAAACGATTTTATCACGTACAGGTGGTGCGCCAACATTAGCGATAGGTATGGCATATATTTTCTCACAAGTAATAGGTGGAACGGCCATGATGGCATTTTGGTATCATTTTGCGATTCTCTTTGAAGCCCTATTTATTTTAACAACGATTGATGCTGGAACGCGTGTCGGTCGATTTATGATTCAAGATATTTTAGGGCATGTATATAAGCCATTTGGGAAAACGGATTCTACATTAGCGAATGTAATCGCTACAACGTTATGTGTATTAGGGTGGGGATATTTCTTATACCAAGGGGTAATAGATCCGCTCGGTGGAATTAATACATTATGGCCACTTTTCGGTATTGCAAATCAAATGCTAGCAGGTATTGCATTATTACTTGGAACGACAATTTTGTTCAAAATGGGAAAAAAGGCGTATGTTTGGGTAACACTTATTCCAACTGTCGGGTTGCTGATTGTAACAATGACGGCGGGGTATCAAAAGCTATTTCATGAAAATCCTAAAATTGGATTTCTATCGCATGCAAAGGTATTTCAGAGAGCATTAGATGAGGGAAAAGTGTTAGCGCCAGCTAAAAATGTCGCTCAAATGAAGCAAATTATTTTCAATGATTATATTGATGCAGCGCTTTGTGGGATTTTTATGATAGTTGTAATCGCTGTGTTAATTTCAGCACTTCGAATTTGGATACAAGTATTAAGAAATAAGCCAATGCCGTTAAAGGAGGCACCATATATTCCGAGAGATGAAAGTGAGTCGAGGAACTATGCTTAAAAAGCTGTGGCAAGTATGGAGGGAAAGAAAACGCTTTATTAGTTTGCTCGTTGGGGTACCAAGTTATGAAGTATATGTGGAGCATATGAAAAAGCATCATCCTGAAGAAGAGGTTTTATGTCAAAAGCAATTTTTTGCTGAGGCACAAGAAGCAAGATTTAACGCAAAGGGTGGAAAAATATCACGCTGTTGTTAATGAAAAAGGGCGAGTTTTCGCCCTTTTTATTTTTTTGCTGTTTCACGTGGAACAGCAAAAAATAAATAAAAACTTTGGGAATTATAGGGATTTCGTATACAATAAAGTAAGGAAAGGGATAGATAGAAAAGTAAGGAGATCATTTTATGTTAAAGGACTTATTTGTAAATACAACAATTATTCTTTCCTTTATTTTTGTTGGAGGTCAGCTTTTAAGAGATAAGCCGTTAAAAGAAGGATTCTCTTTTGGGCAGAAATGTGTAGTAGGCATTTTTACTGGGATACTAGGTATATTACTAATGTATTTCGGTGTTCGTGTTGGTACCATCACCATCCTATTGGATTTACGCTACTTAGCTGTTATTCTAGCTGTTATTATTGGAGGGCCGATAGCGAGTACCATAACAATTATTATGATTTTAGTAACTAGACTGTTGTTTATGGATTATTCATTAGCTTCTCAAGTGGCCTTTTATACAATCATTGCGATAGGAATAGGGAGTATCTTTATTTCGCGTATGAAGCTTTCTTTAGGGGAAAAGTGGGTATGGTTACACGCATATATTTTATCTATTCTAATCCCAGCCTTATATATATGGTTAATTAAAGAGATCCACATAGTGGGATTATATTTAATTTCTAGTATTATTACAGGTTACATAACATTCATAAGTGCAAATTATGTTTTACAATCCAATGAGCTATTTCAAACGATGAAGCAATACGCAACGATAGATGCATTGACAGGTCTAGGAAACGTAAGACAGTTTGATTTAGAGATGAATCGTCATATTAGTAATAAACACTTGAAAAATGATTCACTTTGTTTACTACTTATAGATATTGACCATTTTAAGCATGTAAATGATACGTATGGGCACCCAGCGGGAGACGAAGTGTTAAAACAAGTAGGGCATATTTTGCGAGAAATGTCAGCATTTCCGGATTTGGTTTTTCGAAAGGGTGGAGAGGAGTTTGCGCTTTTGATACCAAGGAAAGGAATAGCTTATGGAATTCATGTTGGGGAACAAACTCGTATAGCTGTTGAAAAACATTCATTTGAATTGTTAGATGGAACAAAAATAAAAATTACAGTTTCAGCAGGGGTTTCAGAGTATGAAGGGGCATCAGAGCAATTTATTCAAGCGGCGGATGATGCGTTATACTACTCGAAACGAAATGGTAGAAATAAGGTCAGCTCTGCATCTTAAAGATAAGATGACCGGAAGACATAAAGCTTATAAAAAACACTCACAGAGGCAATGTATGAACCTTGTGAGTGTTTTTATTTATATATTAGACAAGTTCTTTTGATACAACGAATTTACGATATGCACCATGGTGAGTTGGACCTACGTATTCGTTAATTTTGAATGAGTAACGAATAGCAGCTGTGATGAATTCTTTAGCAGTTTTTACTGCTTCTTTCACAGGTTTTCCTTTTGCAAGTTCTGCTGTAATTGCAGCAGAATATGTGCAACCTGCGCCGTGTGTATTTGTAGTATCAATTTTTTCTGATTCTAAAAGATCGAATGTTTCTCCATCATATAGGACGTCGATTGCAGTTTCCGTACCAAGTTTGCTTCCGCCTTTAATTAGTACGTATTTGGCACCTAAAGCGTGGATTTTCTTCGCTGCTTCTTTCATGTCCTCAAGAGAATTAATTTTCACACCGCTTAATTGGTAAGCTTCAAATAAGTTTGGCGTTACAACTAATGCCTTTGGCACAAGAACGTCACGTAAGCAATCGTTCGTTTCAGGGTGTAATGCTTCATCTGCACCTTTACATACCATAACAGGGTCAACTACTACATTTTTGAAATTGTGCTTTTCGATTGTTTCTGCAACCATTTCAATAATTTCTACTGATCCAAGCATACCTGTTTTTAAAGCGTCTACGCCAACACCTTCAATTGTTGTTTCTAATTGTGGTTTTAATGTAGAAGCTGGGATTGGAAATACGTTATGTGCCCAACCGTTATGTGGATCCATCGTTACGATTGTTGTAAGAGATGTCATTCCGTATACGCCCAGTTCTTGGAATGTTTTTAAATCTGCTTGTATACCAGCACCGCCACTTGTGTCAGAACCAGCGATAGTAAGTGCTTTATTTAATGTCATTATGAAAGCCCCCTCGAGTGATATAATGAAAACTATGTTTTCACCATTATATCAATGTTACGAATAAGTACAAAGTGAAAAGTAGATGATTTATTTTAAGAGCTATTTAAAATCTTGTATGCAGGAGAATGAGTATGTTTCGAGATAATCGTACGAATGAATTAGTTATATTAAAGGAAATTGCAGAAACATTAAATACATCAAATGATACATATCATGTATTGCAAGCTGTCCTCGAGAAATTGCTAAGTGTAACAGGTTTAACGACAGGATGGATTTTTCTTGCGGATGAAAATGGGAAGTATACGAAGTTAATTGATTATCAATTACCAGAGGCACTTACATATAAAAATAAACGCCCGATGTGCGAAGGTGAATGTTGGTGTTTACGAGGTTTTGTAGATGGAAAATTAGAGAGAGCCGTTAATATTATTGAATGTAAAAGAATTAATAATGCAATTGAATATAATTGGGGGGATACGGAGGGCATTCTTCATCATGCTACGGTTCCTTTAAAAGCTGGAGGAGAAAAATTTGGGGTGTTAAATGTTGCAAGTCCGGGTAAAACACATTTTTCAGAAGAAGAATTAGTATTACTCCAATCGGTTGCCTTCCAAATTGGTACGGCTTTAAAGCGAACAAAATTATATGAAAATGAAAAGAGAAGAGCACATTATTATGTGAAATTAGAGCGTTTCATTCAAGATTTAAAAATGATTCATAAGTTTAATGTACTACCTGAAAAGGTGGTAAATCACGTAGGTGAAGTATTTCAATGGAATCAAGTAGCGCTTTTTATTAGGGAGGAAAAAGAATTATCTCTGCGAGCGTCTTACGTTCAGGAAGAGTTACAAGAGGATGTAAAAGAGGCGGCCAAGAAGGCGTTAGAACAAGATGAACCAGTTCTAATAAAACATCAAATAGGACATAATGTACATCTAAATCGAGCTGTTATTGCTACACCAATACATATTCAAAACCATATATTTGGTGTTTTATGTGTTAGTTTGAATAATGGAGAGTTTGATGCTAATACAATAGATGTAATTCAAGCATTATCGAACCATGTTTCGTTAATAATAGAGAATTTGAGGTTAAACGAGCAGCGCCGTGAACTTGTACGAATGGAAGAAAGAAATCGGTTAGCAAGAGATTTACATGATTCTGTTTCGCAAAAATTATTTTCATTAACCTTCATGACAAAAGGCGCCGAGGCAGTTTTAAAAGGTAAAAATGAAAAGGTAGATCAATCTTTGCATGAGATGCGTGAACTTGCGCAAGGAGCTTTGAAAGAAATGAGGACATTAATTTGGCAGCTTCGTCCGGCAGGATTAGAAAAAGGATTATTGCCAGCTCTAAAGCAGTACGGTGAAAATTTGGGACTGAAAATTAGGGAGCAAGTTACGGGTGTTCGTGATTTACCTCGTGTAGTAGAAGAAGCTTTGTGGCGCATAGGCCAAGAAGCACTGAACAATGTAAGTAAGCATGCAGGTGTAAAAGAAGCGACGATTTATTTTACAGTGAATGAGAAAAATGTATCATTAGAAATAGTTGATCAAGGAAAGGGCTTTGTGGAAAAGAATATAAAAGAAAAGAAATCACTAGGTATGACTACGATGCGTGAAAGAGTAGAATTAGTTGGTGGAACAATTAAAATTGTAAGTAGTAATAAACGAACGAGCGTAAAAGTAAATGTACCATTATGATGTGAAAATGAGGGAAGTTTGTGAAAATAAAAGTATTGTTAGTTGATGATCATACAGTCGTTTTAAAAGGATTAGCATTTTTCTTAAGTACACAGGAAGATTTAGAGTTAGTTGGAGAAGCGAATAATGGGAAAGAAGCGTTAGTGAAAGTAGGAGAAACAAATCCCGATGTTATATTAATGGATTTATATATGCCTGAAATGGATGGTGTTGAGGCGACGACATATATAAAAAAAGAGTATCCAAATGTGAAAGTAATTGTATTAACTAGCTTTTCTGATCAGGCGCATGTGTTACCTGCATTAAGGGCTGGAGCAAGTGGGTATATTTTAAAAGATGTAGAACCAGATCAGCTTGTTGAGGCTATTCGAAGCGCATATAAAGGTAATATTCAATTACATCCGGATATAGCAAATGCTCTTCTCTCTCAAACATTACCTGTAGAAGAAAAGGAAGAAGAATCTTCTATTCAAGTGGATGTGCTAACAGCGAGAGAAAATGAAGTATTGCAGCTATTAGCGAAAGGGATGAGCAATAAGGAAATTGCATCTGTTTTAGTTATTACAGAAAAGACGGTTAAGGCGCATGTAAGTAGTATTTTGAGTAAGTTGAATTTATCTGATCGTACGCAAGCGGCATTATATGCAGTTAAAAATGGAATTGTATAAGACGAAAGTCGTAAGACCAAGTTCGCCTTTAGAAGGTGGACTTTTTTTATGGAAAAATACGTCTATGTGAGGACGAAATTGTCTTTATATAAAGATAAAATATGTTTGTAAGCAACAAAACAACAATTACAAGGGATACCTTTTTTGAAAGCATATAACAACATAAGAGTGAATACTAGGAGGAATAAATAATGGCAACAGTTTTATTCGTTAAAGCAAATAACCGTCCAGCGGAACAAGCAGTTAGTGTAAAATTATATGAGGCATTTTTAGCAAACTATAAAGAAGCACACCCAAATGATACAGTAGTAGAACTTGATTTATATAAAGAAGAATTACCATACGTAGGCGTAGACATGATCAATGGTACATTCAAGGTAGGTAAAGGATTTGATTTAACAGAAGAAGAAGCAAAAGCAGTAGCAGTTGCTGATAAGTATTTAAATCAATTCCTAGAAGCTGATAAAGTTGTTTTCGGCTTCCCATTATGGAACTTAACGATTCCAGCAGTATTGCACACATATATTGATTATTTAAACCGTGCTGGTAAAACGTTCAAATATACGCCAGAGGGTCCAGTTGGCCTAATCGGAGATAAGAAGATTGCATTATTAAATGCACGAGGCGGCGTATATTCAGAAGGGCCAGCAGCTGAGGTAGAAATGGCTGTTAAATATGTAGCAAGTATGATGGGCTTCTTCGGCGCAACAAACATGGAAACAGTAGTTATTGAAGGGCATAACCAATTCCCAGATAAAGCAGAAGAAATCATCGCTGCAGGTCTTGAAGAAGCAGCTAAAGTAGCAAGTAAATTTTAATTAAAATTATAATCGTCACTCGAAAAAAGCAGCATTAACATGTAAACGTTAATGCTGCTTTTTTATATTTTTAGTTCATCAGCAAGCTTTTCTAATGTATTTCGATCTTGTATATAATATGTTCGGCCTTCTTTTCTTAAATAATTTTGTTGGCAAAACTGATTTAATACATATAAAAGATGACGGTAGCTGACATTTAAATATTCCGAGGCCTCGGTATGCTTTTCTATATAACAATTATTTTGCTCTGTTAATAAAATAAAAGCAGCTAATCGATTTTCAAAAGGATAACTATAGTTTTTTGCGTAATTTTCAGTGCGAGTAATTGTCTTTTCTCCAATAAATTTACATAAGTGCTGTAAAAACGTTGCATCTTGTAATAAAAGTTGCTGACAATCTTTAAGTGGAAGTGCCAAACACACACAATCTTCTAGTACTTCAACGGACTTAGTAATATTTTCTACTCCTATTAATCCTAATTCTCCGATAAAAGATGGTGCTTGAATAAAATTAATTAATGAAACCTTCCCGTTTTTATGACTCATATATATTTTGGCTCTCCCAGAAATTAAGTAATAGAGATAAGGAAGAGCATTTCCTTCGCTACATATCATCTCTTTCGTTTGAAAAGAATGCAGCTCTACATATGGCAAGACATGAAATGAAAATAGGGTATGGAATTGATGGATTCGCATGTATTGATAAATTTCTTCCTCATTTTTGCTGATTTTCATATTTTCACCCCTATGTATAGTATGAGATATCTCCTATTATCTTTACAAGAAGGAATGATACGATTTATGTAAATTTGTTTTTGTAGAAAAGAGAGTGTGATGAATTTATGAAAAAATATAAAACATTGTTATTTGATGTAGATGATACATTACTAGACTTCCAAAAGGCTGAAAAAGTGGCTTTACGGGTACTTTTTGAAGAGAAGGGAATCCCTTTAACAGACGAGATAGAGACTTGTTATAAAAAAATAAATAAAGGTCTTTGGGATGCTTTTGAAAAAGGTGAACTATCACGCAATGAAGTTGTAAATACACGATTCTCTCTGTTGTTTAAAGAGTATGGAGAAGAAGTAAATGGAATATTATTCGAAAATAATTATCGTAACTACTTAGAAGAAGGAAATCAACTCATGCAAGGTGCATTTGAATTTATAAATCAAATTCAAGGGGAGTATGAATTGTATATAGTGACAAATGGTGTTTCTAAGACGCAAGATAAACGTTTGCGTAATGCAGGGTTACATTCATTGTTTAAAGATGTTTTTGTTTCGGAAGATACAGGTTTTCAAAAGCCGATGAAAGAGTATTTTGATTATGTTTTTGAACGGATTCCTAACTTTGCACCTGAAGAAGGGCTGATTATTGGGGATTCATTAAGCGCGGATATTAAAGGTGGATATGTAGCGGGAATTGATACTTGTTGGTTTAATCCAGAAAGGAAGTTAAATGATAGTGGGATTATACCGACATATGAAGTGCATAATTTTGAGGAGTTAGAAGCGTTATTAAAGCAGCATGTGTAATAAAAAAATAGACAGTGGAGCTTTCGTCTACACTGTCTATTTTTGTTAATTTGTATTTTCGTTATGTTTTGGGAGTGGAAAGGCATTCCCAATAGCAGCTGCACCAAGCATTGGCAATAGTAAATTAAGCGGGAAAAACATAAGTAATAGCAATGTAATAGCTATTGGCTTTCGTAACGCATAGCTCGAAATTGCTGTCGTTACGATAGCAACGGATGCTACTGGATCTATAGGAAGAATAGATGCTATAGCGTATCCAATACTTGATCCGGAAAATATAATTGGGAATATATGTCCACCCCGCCACCCTGTGTTCAAACAAACGGCAGTAATACACAACTTTAAAATCCCTGAAAGAAGTAGTATCCAAAAAGATAAATGGCTCCATTCAACAACTAACTCTTTTAATTGATGTTCCCCTGAAAATAATGTGTACGGAAGAAAAGTTCCCCCGATTCCTAATAAAATGCCACCGATAATTCCGAGTGTCAGCTTGTATTCTCTAAAAGGGTGAATTAACTTTTCTAATGTGAATTCTAACTTGAAATAAAAGAAACCAACTATAGCGCCGATACTAGCAAGTGGAAGAAATGCAATCCATTCATTGAAAGAAAGTGCACCTTCCCCGAAATCAACAATAAAGGATCCACGATTATCAAGTTTACTCAGTAGTAAATAAACAGAAAAACCTGCGAAAGTAGTAGCTAAGTATACAATCGCTTTTTTTCCTTTAGAAAAAGCAGCAATTTGTTCCCCCTCATTTTCATTTGGTGCTAAATAACCGAATAATGGTGCGTTAAAAATGACACTTAAAGTAGCGCCAATTCCGATCTCGGTTAGCTCATTCATACCCTTTAAGGCAAATTTAAAGCGATCCCCTACCCATGTGCACAGTCCGCCTATAATTCCAACTAGTGCGGCTTCTGGACCAAGACTAGCACCGAAAATTAAAACAATAATCGCTGTTAAAGTAGCCCGATGGACAAAGCGATATTCGATTCGACCAGTTTTTTTATATTCAGCCATCACTTCAGGCATAAGGCGTGGGTATGTACCGAAATGTTTTTGTGATAGACCAACAAGGACCCCGCCAATTATTGTTACGCAAAGGGTGTAATAAGAGGGAAAAGAGAGAACTTCAGGCAAGTATCCCCAAATAAAGTGGATTCCAATATTTATTGTGACTAAAAATAACCAGACTGTAGCTCCTACTATAGATCCTAGAAGAATGCCATATAGAGCAAGTATGTAATGCATATCTTTTTTATTTGTCATGTTATACCTCCGTTATGTAAATCTTAGTAGGGAAAAAAGTGAAATATACTAGTGAAAAATGGATTGAATATATATAGTATCTTTTTGAGAAGATGGCCTATTCAACATATAGGCTAACTTTTGGGGAATTTGAATTTATAGGTTAAATTACTTATTTAATTTTATAGACTGATTTGAGGTTTTTAAAGGTCTTTTTTGAAATAGACTAGAATATATTTCTTTTGTTGCTTTATATGAAACTGTTAACATTTATTTTAGAACATTCAGAAAAACTGTTTGACATTAGGAAATTATTGCTATAAAATCAACGGTAATTGCATAGTCTTATCAAGAAAAGGTGGAGGGACAGGCCCGATGAAACCTTGGCAACAGCCGTATAACGGAATTGTGCCAAATCCTGCAGGTAGTAATCCTGAGAGATAAGAAAGAGCCTTTAGAGCGTGTTTTCAAACTGCTCCTTTCTTGTTTTCAGGAAAGGGGCAGTTTTTTATTTTGTATAAAAGAAAGGAGAATGAGAGATGGGAGAATCATGGGGAAAAGGAACAATTTGTGTGCAAGGTGGCTATACGCCAAAGAATGGTGAACCACGTGTTTTACCACTTTATCAAAGCACAACGTATAAATACGATACTTCGGATGATTTAGCAGCTCTATTTAACTTAGAGGCAGAAGGATATATTTATACACGTATTGGAAACCCTACTCTAGCAGCATTTGAGCAGAAGTTATCAGATTTAGAAGGCGGTGTAGGAGCTGTTGCAACGGCTTCTGGGCAAGCAGCTATTATGCTCGCAGTTTTAAATATTTGTAGTAGTGGAGACCATTTACTTTGCTCTTCAACTGTTTACGGGGGAACGTTTAATTTATTTGGGGTGAGTTTACGTAAGCTTGGCATTGATGTTACGTTCTTTAATCCAAATTTAACGGCAGATGAAATCACGGCGCTTGCTAATGACAAGACGAAACTTATCTATGCAGAATCGTTAGGAAATCCAGCGATGAATGTTTTAAATTTTAAAGAATTTTCAGCTGCCGCTAAAGAATTAGAGGTACCTTTTATCGTTGATAATACATTAGCAACTCCTTATTTATGCCAGGCGTTTGAACATGGGGCAAATATTATTGTTCATTCTACGACGAAGTATATCGATGGGCATGCGAGCTCCTTAGGCGGTATTGTAATTGACGGTGGAAACTTTGATTGGACAAATGGAAAGTATCCTGAACTTGTTGAACCAGATCCAAGTTATCACGGTGTAAGTTACGTTCAAAACTTTGGTGCAGCAGCGTATATTGTGAAAGCACGTGTTCAGCTATTAAGAGATTATGGAAATTGTATGAGCCCATTCAATGCATATATTAGCAATATTGGCTTAGAAACATTGCATTTACGAATGGAACGTCATAGTGAAAATGCTCTTGCAGTTGCTAAGTGGCTTGCTAATCATGAACGTATTGAATGGGTGAATTATCCAGGCTTAGATAGTAATGAAAATTACTCATTAGCACAACAGTACTTGAAAAAAGGTGCTAGTGGTGTTTTAACTTTCGGTATTAAAGGCGGATTAGAAGCAGCAAAAGAATTTATCGCAAATGTAAAACTAGCAACTCTTGTAACGCACGTAGCTGATGCACGAACTTGCGTTATACATCCTGCTAGTACGACGCATAGACAATTAAATGCTGAAGATCAGCGTTTAGCGGGTGTTACATCTGATTTAATTCGTTTATCGGTTGGTATAGAAGATGTTTCTGATATTATTGCAGATTTGGAAGCAGCTCTAGTTGGAGGCAAAACACATGCCGATCATAATTGATAAAGATTTACCGGCTCGCAAAGTGTTGCAAAAAGAAAATATTTTTGTAATGACGAAGGAGCGGGCAGAAACACAAGATATACGTGCTTTAAAAATTGCTATATTAAATTTAATGCCAACGAAACAAGATACAGAGGCGCAATTACTTCGCTTAATTGGAAACACACCGTTACAATTAGATGTTCATTTGCTTCATATGGAATCACATCTATCGCGTAATGTAACGCAAGAACATTTAACAAGCTTTTATAAAACGTTTCGTGATATTGAAAATGAAAAGTTTGATGGGCTCATTATTACAGGAGCGCCAGTGGAGACCCTTGCTTTTGAAGAGGTAGATTATTGGGAAGAGCTTAAACATATTATGGAGTATTCAAAAACGAATGTAACATCTACGCTCCATATTTGCTGGGGGGCACAGGCTGGCTTGTACTATCATTATGGTGTTCCAAAGTATCCCCTTAAGGAAAAAGTGTTCGGTGTATTTGAACATGAAGTTTGCGAGCAACATGTGAAATTATTACAAGGATTTGATGAATTGTTTTTTGCTCCGCATTCTCGTCATACAGAAGTAAGAGAGAATGATATTAGAGGAGTGAAAGAATTAACATTGTTAGCAAACTCTGAAGAAGCAGGTGTTCACCTTGTTATTGGGTCAGAAGGAAGGCAAGTGTTTGCCCTTGGACATAGCGAATATAGTTGTGAGACGTTAAAACAAGAATACGAACGAGATCGTGACAAGGGATTAAATATTGATGTGCCAAAAAACTATTTTAAACATAATAATCCAGATGAAAAGCCGCTTGTTAGGTGGAGGAGTCATGGTAATTTATTGTTTTCTAATTGGTTGAATTATTACGTGTATCAAGAAACCCCTTATATATTGTAAAGAAAGATTGTGTAACACGTGGCAACGTTTTCCTTGTAAAGATTAACCTTTATTTTTCCGAATGTTCAAAATACATTGTTTTTCAGATTTTTTGCTCATATAATTTCATCTAAACACAATTTTTGAGGGGTGGACAGTACTATGAAAGAAATTCAAGTTGGGTTATTAGGTCTTGGGACAGTTGGCAGTGGTGTGGTTCGTATTATTACGGATCATCAAGAACGACTCATACACCAAGTAGGTTGTCCAGT
This sequence comes from Bacillus cereus group sp. Bce041, assembly GCF_052646455.1. Classification (NCBI taxonomy): domain Bacteria; kingdom Bacillati; phylum Bacillota; class Bacilli; order Caryophanales; family Bacillaceae; genus Bacillus; species Bacillus cereus group sp. Bce041. The sequence continues at coordinate 127,873 of NZ_JBQXON010000010.1, read as the reverse complement.
GAAGGTAACGAAAGTATTAGTGCAAAACATTGAGAAAGAGAGAGAGGTAGAGGTACCTTCTACTCTATTAACACAAGATGCAAATGAAATTTTAGATAATCCAAATATTGATGTTGTTATTGAAGTGATGGGTGGCATTGATGATGCAAAATCATATATTTTACAAGCTTTAAAAAGCGGAAAGCATGTTGTAACTGCAAATAAAGACTTAATGGCATTACATGGAGCTGAATTATTAGCGACAGCAAAAGATAATAAGGCTGATTTATTCTATGAGGCGAGTGTGGCAGGGGGAATTCCAATTTTACGCAGTATCGTAGAAGGACTTTCTTCAGATCTTATTACGAAAGTAATGGGAATTGTAAATGGAACAACAAATTTTATTTTGACGAAAATGTCAGACGAAGGGAGAGCATATAACGACGTGTTAAAAGAAGCCCAACAACTTGGATTTGCAGAAGCAGATCCAACATCAGATGTAGAAGGTTTAGATGCAGCAAGAAAAATGACGATTTTAGCTACCCTCGGTTTCTCTACAAATGTAGAGCTTGGAGATGTGAAAGTAAAAGGTATTACCTCTATTACAGAGGAAGATATTGAATACAGTAAGAGCTTAGGTTATACAATTAAATTAATCGGTCTTGCAAAACGAGATGGTGAAAAATTGGAGGTTACAGTTGAACCAACTTTACTTCCAAATACACATCCTCTTGCAGCAGTACAAAATGAATATAACGCTGTGTATGTGTACGGTGAAGCAGTTGGGGAAACGATGTTTTATGGACCAGGCGCAGGAAGTTTACCGACAGCTACAGCTGTTGTTTCGGATTTAGTTGCTGTAATGCAAAATATTAGATTAGGGGTAACAGGAAATAGTGCTGTAGTCCCACAATATCAAAAAGTATTAAAAGAGCCAGACGAAATTGTCGTGAAAAAGTTTTTAAGACTGCATGTAAAAGACGAAATTGGTGTATTTGCAAAAATTACTTCATTGTTCTCTGAGCGCGGAGTTAGCTTTGAGAAAATTATTCAAATGCCGCTTGAAGAGAAAGGAAAGGCTGAAATTGTAATTGTAACGCATCGTGCGTCTCTTGCTGATTATGATTATATTCTACATACGTTGCAAGGGTATGAAGAAATAGATTGTTTGAAAGCGAACTATCGAATTGAAGGGGATGCTAAGTAGTATCTCTTACCATAAAACAGAAAGAGCCTATTAAGCAGCTTGCTTAATAGGCTCTTTTCTATTTAAAATCTGCGTACCAACTTGAATAAATGCTTGGATAATCCAGCCTGTTGTAAAGGATAAGATGATTGTTCCAAAATAGATAGGTCCATCTAATAAAAAGCTTAACGTTAAAAATAAAAAGGCTAATGAAATCTCTGTTCTTCTAAACGTCCATTTTTTCTTCTCGGCAACCGTTAAAACGAAAGCTTCTTGAGGCGCTGCACAAAGGTTTGTAGAGACGTAAAGACCAATTCCAGCTCCAACGAATAGATTTCCGCAAATAAGTGTTATATATTTTGGAAGAGAGCGGATAGCGTCCATAATAGTTGTAATGGAACCAATCCAATCAACAAAAAGAGAAATAAGAACCATCGTTACAATTGTACCGATTGTAATTTGTTTTTTATTCCAAAAGAGTACGATAAGTGTAAAGGCAAAGTTAATCATGAAAATCCAAAAACCAATACTTATCCCAAAATTTTGATATAGTGCAATAAAGAAGGAATCATAAGGGCTAAGTCCAAAGGAAGTAATTGTCGTCATCATATTAATACCGATGGCAAGAATGAGTAAACCGCCAATGAAAAATATATATTCTAATTTGAATCGAAGCATAGTTGTATATCCTTTCTAAATGTATTTGCTAGGAAAGGATATATTGTGGAAAGCTTACCAGGTCAAGGGAGAATTTTTGTGAAAAGGGGAAAATAAGATGACAAATATAAGAAAGATTGCTGAACTTGCTGGAGTATCTGTTTCAACTGTTTCACGTGTACTAAATAATCATCCGTACGTAAATGAACAGAAACGAAAAGAAATTTTAGCGATTATAGAAGAATTAAATTACACGCAAAACGTGAATGCAATTCATTTAGTGAAAGGAAAAACGAATGTAATTGGCGTTTTATTGCCACACGTAAATGATCAATATTATAGCGCTATTATCGAGGGGATATCAAAAGAGACAGCAAAGAATAATTATAATATGATGCTTTGCCAGACGAATTATAGTGAAGAAAGAGAACTAGAAATTTTGAATATGTTAAAAATGAAAAAGCTTGATGGGGTTATTATTTGTTCTCGGACAAATAGTAAGGAGAAGCTTGAAGAATATACGAAATTCGGCCCGATTGTTATGTGTGAAGAAATAGATTCAAAATGCATTTCAAGTGTACATATCGATTACTACAAAGTATTTTCACGTGGGATGAAAAGCTTAATAGATGCCGGTCATACACGTATTGGATATTGTATTGGAAGAAGTAATAGTGTTAATAGCCAAAGACGAAAGAAGGCGTATGAAGATTCGCTTCAACAGAGTATCGTAACACCGTTAGAGACCTGGAAATTTGAAGGTTGTTTTACAGTGGAAGATGGACGCAATGTAATTAGAGAATGGGCTCATATGTCAGTAAAACCGACAGCGTTCCTTGTATCTTGTAACCATATTGCAGCGGGGATGGTTACAGAAGCAAAAAAACAAGGAATTCGTATTCCAGAGGATATTACGATTATCGGGTGTGATGATCAAGAGGTGGCAGATATATTGGGTATAACGACGATTTCGCATTCTAGTAAAAACGTTGGAGTAAAAGCGTTTGAATTATTATATGAAAAGATTAATGAAGAGAAATTAGATGTGAAGCATATAGAGTTATTACCAGAGTTAATAGATAGAGAAACGACATAATTGAGAAGGTGTGAAAATCGCTTTTCAAAATTTCGTTTGGTATAATTATGGACAATCTATGAGGGCTAAAAGGGGTTTTGATATGAGATCAAAAGTAGTAAAAGTAATTCTACTCATTACAATTGCATCTTTCTGTTTATTTGCATATGGCTTTGTTTCAGGTGTAAATGATGTATTAAATCCGAAAGCTTCAAATTTAATTAAAAAGACCGATGTAGTGGCAAAAGAGAAAAAAAAAACGGGAACGTTACAAATCGTTAGTTTAGGTGATTCATTAACGCGTGGCGTTGGTGATAAAGAAGGAATTGGCTATGTTGGGCGAATGAAAAAGGATTTACAAAAAGATTATAAGCAAAAAATTGCATTAACAAATTTAGCAGTTAGTGGTGCAAAAATGCCCGATTTATTAAAACAAATTGAAAGTAATGGCGCTCAATATTCAATTAAGCAAGCAGATGTAATTGTGTTAACGATTGGTGGAAATGATTTGTTCCCAGGCTGGGAATCACTTGGGAAAATAGATTTAGAGACGTATCGTCCTGACACAGAGACGTTTCAAAATGAAGCAAAGAAAATTATAGAAGAAATTCGTAAATTAAATACAGATAGTCCGATTTTTTGGCTTGGTTTATACAATCCTTTTGAAGATGTAGAAGATTTAAAAGGGTCTTCAAACATTGTTGTGGACTGGAATGCATCTTTAGAGAAATTAGCGCTAAACGATAAAAATGTGTATATTACACCGACATTTGATTTATTCCAAAACCGCGGGAAAGATTTATTATACTCTGATCATTTTCATCCGAACGAAGTAGGTTATACGTATATGGCAGAACGTTTAGTTCAAAATGTTGTAAGTAAATTAAAACTAGAACAAGGAGGGGTAAAATGACGACGATACTTTCCGTACGAGACTTGAAGAAGGTAATTGGAAAGAAGACTCTTGTAGAGAATATTTCCTTTGATGTAAAGCAAGGAGAAGTGTTCGGGTTCTTAGGACCAAATGGTGCTGGAAAGACGACTACCATTCGAATGTTAGTCGGATTGATTAAGGCGACAGAAGGTACGATTTCTATCGGTGGTTATTCGATTAAGGAAAATTTCAGAGAAGCGATGCGTCAAATTGGGAGTATCGTTGAAAACCCAGAGTTGTATACATATTTAACGGGATGGGAAAATTTAAAGCAATTTGCTCGTATGTTAGGTGATATATCAGATAAACGTATTATTGAAATTGCTGAAATGGTTCATTTAGATGAAAGAATTCATGACAAGGTAAAAACGTACTCACTTGGTATGAAACAACGCCTTGGAATTGCGCAGGCGCTCCTTGGAAATCCGAAATTGCTCATATTAGATGAACCAACGAATGGTTTAGATCCAGCAGGGATTAGAGAACTTAGGGAATTTATACATAAGCTTGTAAAAGAAGAAAATATGAGCGTGTTTATTTCAAGCCACTTGCTAAGTGAAGTGCAAATGATATGCGATCGCGTTGCTATTATTCATAAAGGAAAGATGATAACAGTTGCCAAGGTTGAAGAATTAATTAAAACAGCAAGTGATCGTGTAGAATGGATTGTTACACCGATTTCTAAGGCGAAAGATATGCTAGAAGCGGCCGAAGAAGTAAGGGAAGTGAGTGTAGAAGGCGATCGATTACTATGCCGCATGGATATTGCATCTATAAGTAGTTGGAATAAACACTTTGTCGCAAATGAAATAGATGTACATAGCGTTAAGGAGCTTGTATTTACGCTAGAAGATTTATTTATTGAACTCACAAGGGGTGAGCAGCATGCGTGAGTTTGCGAATCTAGTTTTAAATGAATCAGAAAAGATTTACCGCAAGAAACGTATTTTTGTTGTCATGCTTATTTTAGCAATCTTGATCCCGCTTTTTGTGTATGCGCAGTATCGTGAAATAGAAACGACACAAAAAAGACTCGGTACAACTGATTGGAAGGTTTCATTGCAACAGCAAATTGTTGATTCTCAGAACCGGTTGAACAATTCTAGGTTGCCAGAAGAATGGCGTGATTGGTTAAAGGTAAGAGTTGAGCAACAACAATATTATTTAGATCATGATATTAATCCGATGGCACCGGGTGCACCGACTTTTGTCAGAGCATTTATTGAACAAGGAATTACATTATTTATTCCGCTTCTCGTAATGATTGTCGCCATTGATATCGTTTCAGGAGAACGAAGTGATGGGACGATGAAGATGTTACTTACGCGGCCGATTCGGCGCTGGAAAATACTCCTTAGTAAATACGTGACGATGTTATTTTTCATTTCGCTCATACTGTTTCTTGTAGGTTTGTTTGCTTACATATTATCAGGGCTTGTATTTGGGTACTCGGGATGGAATTTACCTGTTTTAACAGGATTCGTCATTGATAAGGAAACGTTAAATACGAACTTTGTGCATCTTATTCCGCAGTGGCAATACATCTTAATGGCGTATGGACTAGCCTGGTTTGTTGCTATCGTTGTCGGAACTATATCATTTATGGTCTCTGTTTTAATTCGTAATACACCAGCTGGTATGGGCGTTATGCTAGCTGCATTAATTGCAGGCGGTATTTTAAGCTCGTTCGCAACATCTTGGGAAGGCGCCAAATATATTTTTAGTGTGAATTTATCATTAACGGATTATTTATCAGGAAAATTACCTGCATTACAAGGTTTATCGATGGGATTTTCTTTGATGAATTTAACTGTTTGGGCAGTTGTTTCTCTTGTTATTTCGTTCGTAGTATTTACAAGACAGGATATGGTGAATTAATTAGACAGGAAGTGACAGTATGGAAAATGTTTTAAAGAATGATTGGGAGCCACTATTGGCACCAGAATTCGAGAAAGAGTATTATCTTACTCTATCCAGTTTTTTGACAGAAGAATACAGCACGCATGTTGTTTATCCGAAGGTAGAAGATATTTTTAACGCTCTTCAGTATACAAGTTATGAAAATACAAAGGTTGTCATTTTAGGGCAAGATCCATATCATGGACCGAATCAAGCGCATGGTTTAAGCTTTTCTGTGCAACCTGGTGTTAAAACACCACCGTCATTGTTAAATATGTATAAAGAACTTCGAGATGAATATGGTTATGAAATCCCGAATAACGGTTATTTAGTAAAATGGGCGGAACAAGGAGTATTATTACTAAATACCGTATTAACAGTTCGTCAAGGCGAAGCAAATTCTCATAAGGGAAAAGGATGGGAGCACTTCACAGATCGTGTAATTGAACTGTTGAACGAACGTGAAAAGCCAGTTATTTTCATATTGTGGGGGCGCCATGCGCAGGCGAAGAAGAAATTAATTACGAATCCGAATCATCATATTATCGAATCTGTACATCCAAGCCCATTATCGGCAAGACGTGGTTTCTTTGGTAGTAAGCCATATTCTAAAATAAATACGATTTTAGCTAATATGGGCGAAAGAGAAATTGATTGGGAAATTCCAAATTTATAAATAGAAAAGGTAGTTAACAGTTGTTAACTACCTTTTTATTATCATTGTTGCTCGTTCTTTAATTTTGCATCTAGTACAAAAGTACCAAATGGGATAACTGATGAAACGAATGCTCCAAGTGCCCATAAAATTGATTTACGGTGTACGATTGTTACTTGAATTACTGCAAAGATGAATAGAATAAATAGAACACCATGAGCCATGCCTGTAATTTTAACAGCTGTTGCAAATCCTGCGAAATATTTCAATGGCATTGCTACAAATAATAGTAATAGGAAAGAAATACCCTCAACTAGTCCAATTGCTCTTAATCGTCCGATTGGTGTAGATAACATAAAGTAGCCTCCTTTAACGTATGCTTGTATATAGTAAATTTGTATTCTTTTTCAAAATAAAATAGTCTATTTTGTTTCATTATATACAAAAAGAAAGTTTACACTACGAGAATAGTGCAAAGTTCAAAATATAGTCACAAAAGCATGAGAATTTAAATAAAAACCTATTTGAAGTATTTGACTTCAAATAGGTTTTGTGAATGAAAATATTAAACAAGTACATCCGTTTTTAAAACGAATTTCTCTACAACTTTTGCAACACCATCGTTCATATTTGTATCTGTTACGTAGTTTGCGATTTCTTTAATATCCTCAGGTGCATTGCCCATTGCAACGCCAAGACCAGCAAATTCAATCATTGCTTGGTCGTTATAGCTATCGCCCATTGCGATAACTTCTTCACGCTTAATGCCAAGCTTTTGAATCAGTTTGTTTAAGCTCGTTCCTTTTGTAACACCGGCTTCTGTAAATTCTAAGAAGAATGGTTTTGAACGCATCACGCTTAATTGGCCTTCTAGTTGTTTTTGTAGTTTCTTTTCAACTTCAACAAGGCGTTCAGCCTCTTTATTCATTAATACTTTTACTACAGGCTCTTTAACTGCGGCTTTAAAGTCATCTACTACAACAATTGGCATACCGGTAATATCGCCCTCAATTTCAGTATAAGGATTATTTTCTTCCGTTACGATATCATCGCCCATATAAGTATGAATCCATACATCTTCAGTTTGACTAATTTCAAATAGGTTGTGAACGATTTCAGGAGATAGCGTACTACTAAAGATTTCTTCGTTTGTTTTACAGTTAATAATTTTTGCACCATTAAAAGATAGAATGAAACTGCCGTATTCTTCTAAACGAAGTTCTTTGGCTACATTGCGCATACCAAACGTTGGACGTCCAGAAGCAAGTACAACCTTTACACCTTGCTCTTGTGCAGTCATTAACGCTTCTTTCGTACGAGGTGAAATAGTATGGTCATCACGTAATAAAGTATCATCTAAATCTAAAACAATCATTTTATAAGTCATATAGAAAATTCCTTTCTTTAATTGAAATCAAAATACATGTTCATGAAGATGTTGAGGAATAATAGTAAGACATCAAACCTCTTTGAAAAGAAGTAGATAAATTATTATGAGTTGTTGCTCATAATATTGGTTAATAATCATTGGGGAAGAATAAAACCCCAATGATTAAAGTTTGATTTTATCGTAACAACTCTAAAGGTAGAGTGCAATAATGGAAGTTTTCCAATTTAAGATATTTGTTTTGCAGCGGAACGAGAAAATAGTATTTCTAGCAAGATTGCCATTACAGATCCAAGAACGAGACCATTACTTAAAAACGATGCTAGAAATGGTGGAAGTGTGGAATATGCTCCTGCTGGAACAAACATAACTCCGACTCCTGTAAAGATTGAAAGACCGGCTACTTTAAATAATCGTTCTTTATCCTGGACAGTTTCGTATTCTCGAAAGGCGAGACCAATCATGCTTGCGAATACAGGATAAATAGCGGCATAACCAACTGCAACAGGGATTGCTGCAAAGAATGAAGTAATCTTTGGAAATATACTAACGACAATAATAAAGCTTGACCCTAATATAAACGGGAGACGTTTATAAATATTAGTCGTTGCAATAAAACCTGCTGATCCAGAAATAGCGACAGGCCCAATAGCTGAAAATAGGCCGCCTAGCAATTGGTTGATTCCTGTTATAATGCCAGCTTGTTTAAAACGATCTGATGCAGCGTTTTCTTCATATTTAGAGACAACCTTTTGTACAACGCGAATACTTGCTAACATATTTGTTAGAAGTAAGAGTGTAACGAAAATGACCGTAATTACCATGTTCCATTCAACACGAGGCATTCCGAAAACAAATAAGGATGGAAAACGGATTATGTCTGTCACTGGTGTTATTGGATTAGATAATCCGAAACATGCGAATAATATCCAGCCGCATACGATACTGAAAAGAACGGAATATTGTCCAATAATAGGTAGCTTCATGATGAAAAAGGATAGTAAAATAACAATGAGTGAAAGAATAAATACGTTAGGTTGTACTTCTGTATGTTTTCCATCAAGGCCAAACATTCCCTTTAAGAAGGAGCCACTAAGCTGCGCGACAAGAAGAAATAAATACGTTCCAATGACTGTCGGTGTAAAATAGCGAACAAGTTTATCAATAAGTCCAAAAACGCTAAGAATAATACAAATAATACCGCTTAATAAGAAAGCATATTGAAGAACTTTAAGTGTCTCATTGCTTGATCCAAATAGCACGACGCCTAAACTTGCGTAAAGGGAGAAAATTCCCCACCAAAGGCCAGCAGGACCTTCTTGAATAGGAAGTTTATGCCCAAATATAGCTTGCAAGAGACCAGCAAAACCTAGAACAAATAACGTTCTTTGTACGAATGCGATAGCTTCAGCACCATCAAGACCATAACTAGTTGCGACACTAATTGGTACAATAAGGCTTCCAGCTAAAATAAATAGTGCCCATTGTAAGGCGGAAAGAAATGTCTTCATTATATCAACCTCTTTCATAGATTCCGTATCTAGTATATACGTATTTTATTTCCACTGGCAAAGATTGTAGATAGAGAAAAGAGTTGAAACACGTTATGAATGCACGTAAGCAGTTATGGATAGCAGTTATATGTATGACTTTTGTTGTAATTCTAGGAACGATAGGATTTATGACGATTGAAGAGATTAGTTTGTTTCAAGCATTTTGGATGACAATGATTACTGTATTGACTGTTGGATACGGAGATGCCGTTCCTGTAACGCAAGCGGGGAAAGTATTTGCGCTTCTTATTATTCCTGTTGGCGTAGGTATTGTTACGTATGCAATTGGGGTAGTGGCAGCTATGATTATTGAAGGGAATTTATTTCATGCAGTACGGAGGAAGAAGATGGATAAACAAATAGCGCAGTTGAAAAATCATATTATAGTATGTGGTTGCGGTAGAGTGGGGCTTCAAGTTGTACATGAATTGCAAGAAAAGAATATTCCATTTGTCGTTGTTGATAAAGATGAAAGTATATTGGAGCAGGAAAAGCTTTTATTTGTACATGGAGATGCAACGGAAGATCAAGTATTACATAATGCCGGAATTTTAAAAGCAGCTGGTTTAGTTGCTATTGTTGCAAATGATGCCGAAAATGTATTTATTACATTAACAGCAAGAGGGTTAAACGATACGATTAAAATTGTGGCGAGATCTGAAAAGCCAGAAACTGAAGAGAAATTAAGGCGTGCCGGTGCAAATAAGGTTATTAATCCATCTAGTATGGCAGGTATTCATATCGCAAAAGGTATTGCATATCCATTAACCGTTCATTATATTGATACAGTGTTGTATGGAATAGAACAGTCATTTGTCATTGAAGAAATTCTAGTTGGAAAAGATTCAATATTAGTTGGTAAATCGTTACTAGAGAGTAATGTAAGGAATCAGTTTGATGTAACAATATTAGCGATTTCAAGAAATGGGGATATTATACATAATCCAGCAGGGCAGGAAAAATTGAAAGAACGTGATATGATAATAGTATTTGGTTCAGTAGAGAAATTGGGACAATTCGAGAAAGAATTACAAAGTACGAGGTGATAAGGAATGCAAATATCTAGCGACAAGATTTTAAATAAAATGGCGAATGAAATTGCGAAGGCGAAAAGTAGTGAAGGACAAAAGTCAAAAGAACATTTATTAGTTGTGCGTGCTTTATGTGACTTATTATTAGATGAACAAGTTGAAACATCTACATATAGAGAACCGCAAATTCCATCGCAAGTAATTGGATCACAACCAGTAACAACTATGCAACCAATTGCACCTGTTTCTGGGGAGCCGGTATATATAAAAGAAAGTGATGCAAACGGTAATTCTTTATTTGATTTTTAGAAGATAAATCGTTTGGCTTATATGCAAAAATTGCTTATGATAAAGGTAAAAAAGGGGAATTAAGATGAAAATTTTCTTTTTACTAGGTTGTATTGCAGCGGGGCTATCTGTTGCATTAGGGGCCTTTGGAGCACACGGTTTAGAAAATAAAATTTCTGCAAAAATGTTAGAAGTGTGGAAAACAGGCGTTACATATCAAATGTTTCATGCAGGTGGACTATTCGTAGTTGCTTTATTGATGGATAAGGTTCAATCATCACTTTTAACTACTGCTGGTTGGCTAATGGTAGCTGGAATTATTATGTTCTCAGGTAGTTTGTATGCATTAAGTACGACAGGTATTAAGTTCTTTGGTCCAATTACACCTCTTGGTGGTGTAGCGTTTATTGTGGCGTGGATTCTAGTAGGGACTGCAGTGGTAAAAGGATTATAAAAAAACAAAAGCTGGCATTTGCCAGCTTTTTTTATGGTCTTGGAGTATAAGTTGCTTGTTGACTAGGTAAATACGTAATTTCTTCTGGAAATTCTACGTAATCTAAGTAGATCATTAGTAGTAAATAGCGTTTTCCTGATTGCGGTTCACTAATAACGATATGGTCACGGCCAGCTGCTTCAATAATACCTGTATAAGATTGTGTGCCAAGGGAACTGCCACGTTCATAGGTCATTACAACCGTAGCTTGCTTACCTTTGTTTAAACGAAGGATATTTTCAATATAGGATTGCTCTAGAGGTAACATGCCTTGAGAAATTGCATATTGAGCTTGCGCAGCTTGAGCTGTTTGTTGTTGCATCGCTTGCTGCTGTTGTTGAGTCATTTGTTGCGGTTGTACATAAGTTCCAGATGGTTGATAAAAACCTGTTCCATAGTACGGATTTTGTTGCTGTGCCATTCAAAAATCCCTCCTCATTTTTATTCCTTAATATACGCTAGGGCAGTCTCCAGCAGATGGCTGGAAGAAGCAGTGCTTTTTAAAGCGACCAGAGTTTTGTTGGTTATACCAAGTTGGTGGACATGCACCTTCAGGTCTAAAGAACCATAAGGCAAAGTTGGCAGGCCAAAAACGTTGCCCTTGAATGGTCCGTCTCGCTAGGGCAATATCTTGTTCGCGTGCCCGTTGATAAAAATATCCTTTTTGCGTTGCTTCAAAACCGCCGGGGTTTTGATAAACCATTTGACGTAAATTACGAATGCTTTTAAAGTCTAAACAATTTCCGCGGACACGATTTACCCCAACGTTTCCGACCATTAACATTCCTTGTTGCCCTTCTCCTTCGGCTTCAGCACGCATCAGTCTAGCCAACAACTTTACATCTTCTTCGTTATAAGCAATAACGCCCATTATGTGTCACCTCTCTTTTTGTAATACCTTTTGGAAAGAGGTTTATCCCGCATTAACGGGCAGTAAGACTCCTGCCCTAAAATTTGGTTGAAGTAAAGAAATTAGATGGGAGATCAAACTGCCCGTAAACGCCCGATTGGTTCAACTAATAATCAGCGGGGGATTCCCCCACTGATTAAAGTTTCACTTTATCTCTAGATGAAGTGTGTAACAATTACTAGTTCATACGTATGAGGAAAAGGACTCAGATATGACAACCAAACGAAGTTTTACATTGAGAGTGGAAAATAAAAAAAGCTAGCGTGAGCCAGCTTTTTTATTAAAAAACTTTAGACCATAAGTTTGAGAAGAAATCACCAATAGAGCGCATTGTTAACACAAACCAATTTGCTTTTTCAACTTCCTCTGTCGTTTTTGCAGTAACTTTCATACTTTTACTACCGTCTAAGAAACCATATTTATCAGTTGATTCTAAAGTAATTGAGCCTACTTTGGTATCTTTCTTAATAGGAGCAACTAAATGTCCATCTTCAGAAAGAGATTTATCTAATTCAGTTCCAATTTTATAAGGCTCTTTGCTACCTTTTTTCGCAATTACTGTTATTTCTTTTTCGGGTGCAACAGTTACTTGGTCTTCTTTCCCTTTTACTACAGAGATTGTATTGTTTTTATTAACTTTTAGTTTTTGTTTTTCAAAGTTATTAAATCCATATTCGATTAATTCACGAGATTCCGTGAAACGTTCATCCATTGATTTTGTTTTAATAATAACCGAGATAAGACGTACATCACCACGTTTAGCAGTAATGGTAAATCCGTATCCAGCTGTATCAGAACTTCCGGTTTTTAAACCATCAGTACCTTCATAAGCGAAAGCAGCTCCTGGTAACATCCAATTCCAGTTTTCCATACGAATTGGTTTTGGGTGATTGTCTGGGAAGTTTCTAAATCTTTGTTTTGTATCCTCTAGCATTTCTGGATACTTTGTAATCATTGCTTTTGAAAGCATACCCATATCACGAGCTGACATAGAGTTTTCTGCATTTGGATCAGTACCCTCAGGATGTTTTCCTTTTAAGTCAGCGTTATTTAAGCCAGTAGCGTTTACAAATTTATATTTCTTTAATCCTAGCTTTTTAGCATGTTCATTTGCAAGATTTAAGAAGTTTTTCTCACTTCCTGCAAGAAGTTCTGCTAAAGCAATACTAGATCCATTTGCAGAGAATATAACAATAGAATGATATAATTCTTTTACAGTATATTGACGTCCTTTTTCGAACGGTACATTAGAGAATTCATTATTACGAGAGACTTCATAAGCGTAATCAGAAATATTTACTTTCGTATCCCATGTGATTTTTCCTTCTTTAATTGCTTCTAAAACAGCGTAAACAACAATTAATTTTGACATACTAGCAATAGCTAGCAATTCATCTGGATTTTGCTCGTGAAGTATTTTTCCTGTATCTGCATCAAATAAAAGTGCAGCCGCCGCCTCAATATGTATTTTTTCTTCCGCATGGGATGTTGTTACTCCTAAGGAAGAAATTGACAATACAAGCAATAGTAAAATAGACAAGATTTTTTTCATATAGATTATCACCTTCGCATCGTTATTTAGCATATAGCTCGTATCATTTTAGCATATCTTTACATATAAAAAGGTTACAATTTTACAAGAAATTTGAAAAAATGTTGGTTTTTCTTCAAAAGTGCAGAAAAAAGGAGATTTTTGAGGATAAATATAGAGAAGAATAAAAAAAGGAACGAATTTCGTTCCTTTTCACCATTTATATGTGTAAAAATTTCTCTACTTTTTCGTCTGGTAAAATGTTTCCAACGAAGAATGTTCCAAATTCACCATAACGAGCGCTTACTTCATCGAAGCGCATTTCGTATATAAGTTTCTTAAATTGAAGAACATCGTCAGCGAATAATGTTACGCCCCATTCGAAATCATCGAATCCAACAGATCCTGAAATCACTTGGCGTACTTTACCTGTGTATTGACGACCAATTTTACTATGGCTGTACATCATTTTTTTACGTTCTTCCATAGGAAGCATGTACCAGTTGTCATCACCTTGGCGACGCTTATCCATTGGATAGAAGCAAATATGATTTGCTTTCGGTAATTCAGGATATAAACGAGCTAAAATTTGCGGGTTTTGGTATGGATCCTCATCAGCTGGAAGGTAGTTGCTTAATTCAACAACAGATACGTAAGAATATGCAGGAACCATATATTCAGCTAAAGTTGTTTTATTCAATTCTGTCTCAATTTCATTTAACTCTTCCATTGTTGGACGTAAAATCATAAGCATAATATCAGCTTTTTGGCCAACAACTGTATACATTGCGTGACTACCTTTTTTCGCAGTAGCTACTTCGTTCCATTTTTCAACGACATTTAAAAATTCAGACACTGCTTGTCCGCGTTCGTCGCTAGATAATGTTTTCCATGCAGCCCAATCAATAGAACGTAAATCATGTAAACAATACCAGCCATCTAACGTTGTTGTTGCTTCACTCATTCTATTCACCTCAGTTAATGATAGTTTTACACGTTAACTATAGCATATATAGTTTTAAAATCATCTATATAAAACCTTGGCGCATAAAATTGTCACATTTAAGTGTTTAAGCAAGGTGAATTCAATGGCTGAATTTTATGAAAATATAATCATTTTTATTTTATCTATTTTTTGGGAGCTATAAGTTTAAAATATAGAAGAAAAGCAGTATTCTTAAAGATAGAGTTTTTTTAACATATGTAGGAGGGTTTATTCGTGAGCAACTTATTTACAACAGTAAAAGAAAAAGTTCAAGGAAAAGGCATTTCTATCGTACTTCCTGAAGGAACTGATGAAAGAATTTTAGGCGCTGCAGAGCGTTTAGCAAAAGAAGAGTTAGTAAAACCAATCTTAGTTGGTAATAAGGAAGAAATTAGCGCAAAAGCTGCTAGCATGAATTTAACATTAGCAGGCGTTGATATTTACGACCCAGCTACATACGAAGAAATGGATGCAATGGTAGCATCTTTCGTTGAACGCCGTAAAGGTAAAGCAACTGAAGAAGACGCTCGAAAAATCCTTAAAGACGAAAACTACTTCGGTACAATGCTTGTATACATGGGCAAAGCACACGGTTTAGTAAGTGGTGCAGCTCACTCTACAGCTGATACAGTTCGTCCAGCACTTCAAATTATTAAAACAAAACCAGGCGTTACAAAAACTTCTGGCGTATTCATCATGGTACGTGAAGAAGAGAAATATGTATTCGCTGATTGCGCAATTAACATTGCACCAAACAGCCAAGATTTAGCTGAAATCGGTATCGAAAGTGCGAAAACTGCTGAGTTATTCGGCATTGATCCACGTGTTGCTATGTTAAGCTTCTCTACAAAAGGTTCTGCGAAATCTCCAGAAACAGAAAAAGTTGTAGAAGCAACTCGCATTGCAAAAGAAATGGCTCCTGAGTTAACTTTAGATGGAGAATTCCAATTCGATGCTGCATTCGTACCATCTGTAGCTGAGAAAAAAGCTCCAGGTTCTACAATTAAAGGTGATGCTAACGTATTCGTATTCCCAAGCTTAGAAGCTGGTAATATCGGCTACAAAATCGCTCAACGTTTAGGTAACTTCGAAGCAGTAGGACCAATCTTACAAGGCTTAAACATGCCTGTAAATGATCTGTCTCGTGGATGTAACGAAGAAGAAGTGTACAAGTTAGCTTTAATTACAGCAGCTCAAGCACTTTAATTCTATAATGAATTGAAATAAAGACCGTCGCTATTATAGCGACGGTCTTTATTTTTCTAAGCCAAGTGCTTTATTATTACGATCAATAATACGTTGTAAATTCGTCTCATATAAAGGAATCTCGTCTATTGTTAATTGAGATGTTGTTAACTTTGGAGCGAATTGCTGCAATGTTTTTAAAAGACGCATCATTAAATCTTGTACTGTAATGGTTTCGCCAAGTAATTCTGAGAGTGAGGCCATCGTACTTGGTACAATTTCAGGGTACGTAAAGCGTGTTTCTTCCCCCTGAATTGCTAGGTTGTAGAAATCACGAACGAGTGCGGCACGCTCAGAGCCACTTCCGGTAGCACAGAGGTAAATTTGGACAGCGACACCCCCGCGAATACGACGTTGTGAAATACCAGCGAATTTTTGATCGCGAATACTTAAGTCATAACTACCAGGACAGTAAGAGCCAACAATTTCTTTTGCCTCGATAGTAACGTCGTAATCCTTTAACATCTCCTTAATCAAATGCCACATTGTATCGTACCCAAGATCGATATCGATACCTTTTTCTGTTTCTTGAAATAAAAGTGATACATTTAAAACACCTTCATCAAGCACGACCGCAAGCCCGCCAGAATTACGAACAATGACATTGAAGTTGTTTTGTTTTAAAAAAGAAATACCTTCTTCTAAATGCGGAAGGCGTGAATCTTGAATGCCAAGGACAATTGTATTGTGATGAACCCAAGAACGCATTGTTGCGGCTGACTTGCCATTTCCAATGCTTGTGCATAATGTGTCATCCATTGCGAATGACTGAAGTGCATGGAATGTTGGTCCTAAACTAGATTGATCTACAATGCGCCACTCTGGCTGAGGTAAAATGGAACGGGAATTGCTCATATAATTAACCCCTTATCTTTAAAATGACAATCTCTATTATAGCAAAAAATGAAGAATGGAGTTTTCTCACATATAAAGGGGGAGCTTAGAGGTGAAATAATAAAAAGGATGCATTACATGCATCCTTCTTATTCTGCAATTTTTTCTAAATTACCGTTTCGGTCCATTCGGAAAGATGTTTGAGAACGTTCTTCGTCATCCATGACTGCCAATTTACGAGCACGGTTCATAATGTTCATAAGTGTTTCGTAATCTTCTTGTACAGTATGAGATTGCTTTTCTAATTTTTCTAGTTTCTTTTCTAGTTCCTCATTCCGAAGGATTTGTGCTTTAATTTCTTGTTTCAATCTCGTATTCTCGTTTTCAAGAGCTGTCACTTTTATATTTGAAGATCCGACTGTTTGTAAAAAATAAATAACATCTTGCATTGTCATAGAGCTTCTTGCAGCAGGAGCAGTAGATTCTTGATATGGAATAGCTTCTTTATATTGTACGATTGATTCTTCTTGTACTAATTCTTCATAATCAGTTATCGAATCTGAAGCTGGTGGTGTATAAAGTAAACGTTTTTTCGCTTGTTCACCGCTTGCAGCACGCATTTTATCTTTACGATGTTTTTTTGCTAGTTGAAGAGCTTGTTCATAGCTATAGCGAACAACAGCATTCCAGCGGAAACCACAAGCAGCAGATGTACGATTTAACTGATCCCCTACTTCCTCAAATGCATTTAATTGCGTACTTCCTTCTCTAACATGACGAAGTACCGTTTCAGCAAGTAATAAATCATCCTCATCTGTCCAAGCATCTTGTCTTACTTTCATAGATTCAACTCCCTTTCTTTTTATGAACTTCCTATTTTTATAATGGGCAAAAAAATAAACTTTTATACAAAGCTTTTAAAAATATGGTAGATTTCGATGAAAGGTAAAAATTTTCCCATGAATGGTGAGCGCTTCTGTAGGAGAGCATATAAATATGTAGCAATATGTAGAGAATAGGCTTTGTAGGGAAACTTGCAACGAGCTTCAAAGAGCGGTAAAATACCATTTAGTGTTTATTTTTAAATGTACTTGAGAAAAGTTTAAAATAGAGGAAGTGTTATATAATGGGAAACGAGTTTCGCGTGTGCGATGACTGTCAGGCAACGAACGTTAAAACGTTAGTTCCGAAGCTAAAAAAAGTAGATTCATGTGCAACGATTGAAGTTGGATGTCAGTCTTACTGTGGTCCTGGTCGTAAAAAATCATTCGCATTTGTAAATAACCGTCCAGTTGCGGCTCCAACAGAAGATGAGTTAATCGTGAAAATTGAAGCAAAGTTAAATAAGTAAGAAAAAGAAGAGTGAAAAGATTCCTCTTCTTTTTTTATGCCCATAAGAGGAATGGTTTATTCTGCGAAAGGAATCTTG
Source organism: Bacillus cereus group sp. Bce041 (assembly GCF_052646455.1). NCBI lineage: Bacteria > Bacillati > Bacillota > Bacilli > Caryophanales > Bacillaceae > Bacillus > Bacillus cereus group sp. Bce041. The sequence goes on along the minus strand of NZ_JBQXON010000010.1, from coordinate 109,802 downwards.
TGTGGATGAACGTTTTCTAAAGGATGGACATAACTTTTGTATTAAAATTCCAATTTATATAAATTTATATTTCAAAATAATGGTTGACAGTCTTTTAAAGCGATAGGTAGAATAGAAGTGTCTGATTCTGAGAATCATTATCAGGGAAATAACAATTCACCTAATTTTTTTATTACTATTTGAGAATAAATTTCATTTCAATAAATATATGTTGTTGGTTAGGATGGTTGAGGGATGGAAGCGAGCGCAAGCAGTATAGAACAGCAAGAAGAGAATGTTAAAGAGATTAAGAGCAGACCGCTCATCGCTTCTATTATTTTAGTAGCGGGTACAATTTTGTTAGCTTTAAGCATGGCAGTTTCTATTTCTTTTGGGGCTGCAGATATTAGTTTAAAGACTGTATGGCAAGCTGTATTTCAGTTTGATGGATCTATTACACATCATAACGTAATTCAAGAGCTTCGCATGCCTAGAGCAATAGGGGGCGTAGTTGCAGGTGCCTTTTTAGCGGTATCAGGAGCAATTATGCAAGGTATGACGCGAAATCCACTTGCTTCACCATCGTTAATGGGGATTACAGATGGAGCTGTATTTGGAATCGCAATTATGTATGCATTTTTCCCTAATTCACCTTATTTAATGTTTGTTATCGCATCTTTTATTGGAGCTGCGTTTGGTGCAAGCATTGTATATGGAATTGGATCTTCTTCACCAGGTGGATTAACACCTGTGAAATTAGCTTTAGCAGGTGCAGCTATTAGTGCTTTATTAGGGGCAATTTCATCTGGAATCGCATTGTATTTCAATCTTGCCCAAGAGGTGAGTATGTGGAATGCAGGCGGAGTCGCTGGAGTGAAATGGCAAAGTATTAATATGTTAGTGCCAATTGGCCTTGTTTGTCTTTTTATCGCAATTATGATGTCGAGATATATTACAATTTTGAGCTTCGGTGAAGAAATTGCAATTGGACTTGGTCAAAATACGACATTGATTAAATTTATCGGAACAGTACTTGTTCTTGTTTTAACGGGTTCCGCAGTTTCCATGGCAGGATCAGTTGGATTTGTTGGTCTTGTAATTCCGCATATGACTCGTTTCCTCGTAGGCTCGGACTATAGATGGGTCATTCCATGTTCTGCGGTCTTAGGTGGGCTGTTAATTGAATGTGCAGATATGTTATCTCGCGTTATTAACCCGCCATTTGAAACGCCAATTGGAGCAATTACAGCGCTAATTGGGGTTCCATTCTTCCTCTACTTAGCACGTAATGAAGGGAGAGGAAAGATGTGAGGACGAGTGTCTTAACAAAAAAGAACATTTCTATATTAACGATTTTAGTAGGACTAATCGTTTCTATATTTCTTATTAGTTTAAATACAGGAACTTTTAAAATCCCGCTAATGGACGTATTAAAGTCATTGGTTGGACTAGGGGCTGAAGATCAGTCTGTTATTTTATTTGAATTCCGTATGCCGCGTATGGTAATTGCTATACTAGTCGGATCTGCTTTAGCTATGTCAGGCGCGATTTTGCAAGGTTTATCACGAAATCCGCTTGCTGATCCAGGTATTATAGGTATTAATGCTGGAGCGGGATTAACAGTTGTTATATTCGTCTACTTCTTCTTCGGAAAAGTAGGGACTGGTACATTTTTATCTGTATTCATTCTTCCATTCTTCGCACTAGTTGGAGCGATATTAGCAGCGGTAATTATTTATTTACTAGCATGGAAAGACGGCGTTTCATCGACTCGATTAATACTAGTCGGTATTGCCGTTGCAGCTGGATTTGGAGCTGTTAGTTTAATTTTCTCTATGAAGATGACATCTAACGATTTTCGTTTTGCTACGATTTGGCTGGCGGGAAGTCTATGGGGGACAGATTGGAAATTCGTATTAAGTGTACTTCCATGGATGGTTATTTTCTTACCGCTTGCTATAAGTAAAGCACACATATTAAATGTAATGAACCTAGGCGATTCTACAGCAGTTGGCCTTGGTGTAAACGTAGAAAAAGAAAGACGTAAATTATTATTTATTGCAGTTTGTTTAGCAGGTGCATCTGTTGCTGTTGCCGGCGGAATTGGCTTTATCGGTTTAATGGCCCCGCATTTAGCAAGACGCCTTGTTGGTGGTAAACATCAAATTATGTTGCCCACAGCTGCGCTAATAGGAACGTTTTTACTTTTATTCGCAGACGTAATTTCAAGAAGTGTACTAACAACTTCAGAAATACCAGTCGGTCTTGTTATTTCTGTAATTGGTGCGCCGTATTTCATTTATTTACTTATGAGGACAAAATAAAGGGAGGCTTTTCGTATGGCAACTTTAGCGGTGGATGCGGTATCGGTTGGCTATAATGAAGGTTTAATTATTGATGGATTAACAGTTGAAATTCCGGAAGGGAAAATTACAACAATTATTGGACCAAATGGTTGTGGGAAGTCCACATTATTAAAAACGGCGTCTCGTATTTTGAAGGCAAAGCAAGGTACTGTTTATCTTGACGGAAAAGCAATTGAGAAACAGCCAACGAAAGAAATTGCAAAGAAAATGGCGATTTTACCACAAACTGCAGAAGTACCAACGGGTCTTACTGTATTTGAGCTTGTGTCATATGGAAGATTCCCTCATCAAAAAGGGTTTGGCACGTTGAAAGAAGAGGATTATCGCTACATTAACTGGGCACTTGAAGTGACAGGAATGAAAGAATTTGCGAATCGTCCAGCAGAAGCGCTATCAGGCGGTCAACGTCAACGTGTTTGGATTGCAATGGCTCTTGCACAAGGAACAGAATTACTTGTATTGGATGAACCAACGACGTACTTAGATATGGCTCATCAATTAGAAGTATTAAACTTATTGAAAAAGTTAAATGAAGAAGAAGGTAGAACGATTGTTATGGTTATCCATGACTTAAATCACGCTTCTCGTTTCTCAGATCATATGATTGCATTAAAAGCAGGTAAGTTAATGAAACAAGGAACGCCAGATGAAGTTATGACAAGTGAAACACTTCGTAACGTATTTGAGATTGAAGCTCAAATCGTTCCATGTCCAGTAAACTGTAAGCCAATTTGTTTAACATATGATTTAGCGATGATTAGTAATCAATTGCGTAAAAAAGCATAAGTAGAACCCCCTCGTGAAGAGGGGGACTTCTAATGGACGTTGAGCTTCTTATATAAGAATGGGAAGTTGAACGCCCGTTAGAATGGGTTATTAACAACAATTAATAAATATATATTGATTAATTGTTGTCTTTGTTTCTTATAGTTCGTTGTAACTTATAAGATAAATACAGCTAGAAGGAGTGGGAACATGAAGAATTTTAAAATGGCACTATTAGCAATGGTACTAGTTGTGACTTCTGTACTATTTGCAGCTTGTTCTAACAAAGAAGAAGAAAAGAAAGCAGATGCAAAGACTGAAGAGCGCACTGTAAAACATGCAAAAGGGGAAATTAAAATTCCTGCAAACCCAAAGAAAATTGCTGACCTTAGTGGTTCAACAGAAGAATTATTAATTTTCGGTATGAAACCGGTTATTACTGCTAATACATCTCAAGAAAAAATTGATGCACATATTGAAAAGAAACTAAAAGACGTTAAACCAGTTGGTTCTGCTTGGGGCGATAAAATTAACATCGAAGCAGTAGCTGCTGCAAAACCAGATTTAATTCTTGTAAATAATCGTCAAGAAAAGATTTATGATCAATTATCTAAAATTGCACCAACAGTTATGTTAAACACTCCATTAGATCAATGGCGTCCAAAATTTGAAGAAGTAGGTCAAATCTTCGGTAAAGAAAAAGAAACAAAAGAATGGTTCAAAAAGTATGATGAAAAAGCAAGCAAATTACATGACAAAATCGTCGCTAAAACTGGTGAAGCAACATTTATGAAAATGGCTGCATATCCAAATGCTTTCCGCGTATACGGTGACTACGGTTACGGTAGCGTAATCTTTAATGACTTAAAACTACCAGCAGTTAAAGGTACACCAACTGATAAACCGTTAGTACAAGTACAAAAAGAAGCTTTAATTGATTACAACCCAGATTACTTATTCGTGTTTACAACTGGTGACGGTTCTCAGCGCTTGAAAGAATTCCAAGAAGAATCAATTTGGAAAAACATGAACGCTGTTAAAAACAACCACGTATTTACAATTAAAAATGAAGACTTAAACAAAGGTTACTTCCCACTTGGGAAAGATATGATCTTAGACGAAGTTGCTGAATTCGTTTTAGGTAAATAATGTATAAAGGAGATCACTTTTACTTCGGTAAAGGTGATTTTTTCTTTTTATAAAGGGAATTAATACAGTCTTTCATTTCTTTCTGTTTCTCATTTCGTTTATAATATAAAGTAAGAATGTAGTAAAGAAAGGGGGATGTCGGAAAGTGGTATATTTAAACGACAAACTCAGCGAAACAAAAGTGTTTAAAGACCCAGTACATAAATATGTGCACGTGCGTGATCGTGTTATTTGGGATTTAATCGGAACGAAAGAATTTCAACGCTTGCGCCGTATTAAGCAGCTTGGAACGACATTTTTTACATTTCACGGTGCAGAGCATAGTCGCTTTACTCATTCGTTAGGTGTATACGAAATTATTCGTCGTATGATTGATGATGTATTTGATGGCAGACCAAATTGGAATGCTGAGGATAGATTGTTATGTTTATGTGCGGCATTACTTCATGATGTCGGCCACGGCCCATTTTCTCACTCGTTTGAAAAAGTATTTTCATTAGATCATGAGAAATTTACGCAAAAGATTATCGTTGGCAATACGGAGATTAATGATGTATTAAGTCGTGTTGATAAGGAGTTTCCACAAAAGGTAGCAGATGTAATTGCAAAAACGTCTACTAATAAATTAGCGATTAGTATGATTTCGAGCCAAATTGATGCGGATCGTATGGATTATTTATTAAGAGATGCTTATTTCACAGGCGTAAAGTACGGAAACTTCGATATGGAACGTATACTGCGTGTAATGCGTCCGTATGGGAATCAAGTAGTCATTAAAAATAGTGGTATGCATGCTGTTGAGCATTACATTATGAGTCGTTATCAAATGTATTGGCAAGTATATTTCCACCCGGTAACGCGAAGTGCAGAAGTTATTTTAACGAAGATTTTACACCGTGCTAAATCACTGCACGAGAAGTATTATACATTCAAAAATCATCCTGTTCATTTCTATTCTTTATTTGAAGAAGAAGTAACAGTAGAGGATTATTTAAAGTTAGACGAGAACGTTATGTATTACTACTTCCAAGTATGGCAGGAAGAAGAAGATCCAATTTTAAGCGATTTATGCCGTCGTTTTATGAATCGAAATCTATTTAAATATGTAGAATTTACAGATAAACACGGTTTAGATAATTGGATGGAATTAAGTAGTTTATTTAAAAAGATTGGACTTGATCCGGAGTATTATTTAGTAGTTGATTCAACATCAGACTTACCGTATGACTTTTATCGTGCAGGAGAAGAAGAAGAGCGTTTGCCAATCCTACTTCTTATGCCAAACGGAGAGCTTAGAGAGCTTTCACGTGAATCGGATATTGTTGAGGCGATTACAGGTAAGAAAAGAACGGACCAAAAGCTATTCTATCCACATGATTTAATCTATGAAGATGGAAGAAAAGGAAAATATAAAGAGAGAATTATTGAGTTGTTAGAAGGAAAGAAATAAGAAGCAGCTAGTGGCTGCTTCTTATGAAAAACTTGAAATTATTTGTCGCTTAAGCGTTTTCCGCCAACTGCATAATGATTCTTAGACATTTCTTCGATGAAAACAACGATGTTTTCTTCAGGAGCACCAGTTGTTTCGCTTACTGCTGCTGTTACTTTCTCAGCAAGAGCTTTCTTTTGTTCTTCTGTGCGTCCTTCTAGCATTTTCACTGTTACGTATGGCATGTACAATCGCTCCTTTTATGTAAGTTACACTCTTATTATAGCGGATTATGGGGAAGAACAATCGAAAAAACAAATAATTTCTTTTTTGACATATGGAAGAGGAGATGAAGTATGGATCAGTTATTTAGATATCCATTGCACGAAATTCCGTTAGTAGCAATGGCAATTATTATTGCACTATCCGTTCATGAATTTGCACATGCATATGTTGCATATAAATTTGGGGACGATACAGCAAAGAGACAAGGGCGTTTAACGTTATCACCGATGGCCCATTTAGACCCTATCGGTTTGATTGCAGTATTAATTCTTGGATTCGGTTGGGCAAGACCGGTTCCTGTTAACCCATATAACTTTAAAAGACCGCGTCTTGCAGGTATATTAGTTTCAATTGCAGGGCCGATTAGTAACTTAATTTTAAGTGCAATTGGTTTAATTATTTGGTATAGCTTATTAAAATTTGGTGTATTATACTCAATTCCATCTGCAGTAGCAGATACGTTAGCTCAATTTTTCCAGATTTTTATTATGCTGAATATCGTTTTACTTGTATTTAACTTATTACCGATCCCGCCACTTGATGGGTATCGCGTAGTGGAAGATTTAGCACCAGCAAATATTCGCGCAAAAATGACACAGTATGAAAAATACGGGGCAATTGCGTTATTAATTCTCGTTATTACACCGCTTAGTAATTACACAATTCAACCTATTTTCCAGGTAGTTATTCCGCATGTATTTGTATTTTTAGACAGCATCATTGCGCCTATTTTTGGCCTTTTATAATTTTTAAGTGAGGAGGATTTTACATATGACAGAGAAAAAGAAAAAAATCGGTTTTAATATCGTGAAAAATGATTCAACAGATGGACATGGTGGATTTGGTGTTGGAGCATTAAGCTTAGAAAACATTTCACCTGTATTTGTTGATGTACTAGAGAAGACTGCATTCGTTGATATCGGTGCGATGCATGCGCGTAGTACAGTAGAAAAAGGTATTAAGTTTTTAACAAATAAAGATGAAGTTCCAAATGGAAAACCATTTTGGCTTGTTTGGGTAACAATTGAAAGAACTGCGACAGGTGCGTATTACGCAGGTGTAACAGCTTGTGAAATGACAGTTGACCGTGAGATTCGCCGCGGATATAAATCACTTCCAGAACACGTAAATAAAATGGATAAATCATTGAAGCGTCACATTATGGTTGACCATATGGATGAATCATCTAAAAAGGTACTTGGTACGTTCTTGAAAGAACATAATGAAGCGATTTGGAACGAATCTAGTGAAGAATTGCGCCGTGCATTATTAAGTGAATAAAAAATAGCTGACGGATGCCCGTCAGCTATTTTTTTTACCAAGGAAGATATTTTTTCCACCAACTTGTTTTTTTCTTTTCTTCAGCCGTTTTTTCAAATTCTTCTTTATCATCGACGTGATCCATACAATATTCAGTCGGTTCGGTACCTTTAGCGAAATACATTTTCACAGAAATAGGACAATTTTTTGTAGCAATTTTACCGTTCTCTGGATTGATATTAACCGCTACGACGTCACTTGGTTGTTTAAATTCTTTTTTAGGCTGTCCATCTAAGCCCTTCTCCATCGTATCAGTCCATATTTTCTTCGCATACCCCTGTTCTGCTACGTTTGAAATAGATTTAGGTTGATCATATCCGACCCATACACCTGTTACGATTTGCGGAGTAAATCCGATCATCCAACTATCCGTTTCAGTAGAACCAGATTTGCCGGCATATGTTCTTGATAATTTTGATAACATCGATTGGCCAGTTACAGCAGCATAACTGCTTAGTTTCTTATTAAACATACCAGTCATCATTTCTTCCATTACAAACGCTTTGCTCTTGTCGAGAACTTGTTTACTCTCTAAATGAGCATCGTATAATATATTTCCTTCATGATCCATAATGCGGCGAATGAAAGTAGGTTTTACTTCTTTTCCACCGTTTGCGAACATGCTATAAGCGTTAACCATTTCAATTGGTTTTACTGGTGATGTACCGAGAGCTAGAGAAGGCACATCTTTTAATGCACTTTTAATTCCAAATTGTTTCGCTGTTTTTGCTAGCGTGTCATCTCCTAAAAACAAATTCGTTTTCACAGCATAAATGTTATCAGAGACTGCGAGAGCTTGTGCCATCGTTACGAAATCATCTGCATAATAATCTTTATAGTTCTTCGGTTTATACTTTGAAACGCCGTCACCTAAGGTGAATACAGTATATTCGCTTTTTAAGCGCGTAGCAGGCGTGAATCCTCGTTCTAATGCCGCATAATATAGAAATGGCTTAAATGTAGAACCAGGCTGACGAACGGCTTGTGTAGCCCTGTTAAATTGACTCATATTATAATCAGTTCCACCAACAAGAGCAGCCACTTCACCTGTCGTTGGATTCATAGAGACGAGAGCAGTTTGTATGTTTGTTGTGTCAGGTATATGATCTTTTACAGCTTGTTCTGCTACAGCTTGTAGTTTAGGGTCTAGCGTTGTATAAATTCGTAAGCCACCTCGTTGTAAAGCTTGTTCGTCTAATCCAACATCACGAAGAAGCGAAGCTTGTACAGCATCTTGGAAATATGGTGCGACCTCTGCTACTTTTTTCGTATCTAATGAGGCAAAAGTTAGTGTCTCTTTCTTCGCTAAGGCTGCTTGTTGCTTCGTAATATATCCTTGCTTCACCATTTCATCTAATATGAGAGCTTGTCGTCCTTTAGCGCGATCCTCTTTCAAAAAGGGAGAATAGACACTTGGCCCTTTCGGGATACCTGCCAGCATACTAGCTTCTGCTAATGTTAACTCTTTTGCCGTTTTATCGAAATATAGACGGGACGCAGCTTCGATGCCATAAGCGCCATGTCCGTAATAAATTGTATTTAAATATCCTTCTAAAATATGATTTTTATTATAGTTTACTTCAAGGCGGATAGTGTACATTGCCTCTAATAATTTTCGTTTCCACGTTTTATCATGATCTAAATACAGATTACGCGCGTATTGTTGTGTAATTGTACTAGCTCCTTGTACCTTTGCCATCGCTTTTAAATCAGCAACAATTGCACCTGCAATCCGTTTCACATCGAAGCCGTGATGTTTATAAAATCTTTGATCTTCAATAGAAAGGGTCGCTTCTTTTACATAAGGTGAAATTTCATTAAGAGAGACATTGTAACGTTTTTGAATTTCGTTACTTTGTCCAATAACAGTATCATCGTTTGCGTAAAAGACGCTTGTTTGCGGGACCGCAACAGGAGGAGGTCCCATAATTTTTGCAACTATAATAATAACAAAAAAAGAAAAAACGAAGAAAAGGACGCACGAAAACATTGCGGTGAAGAAAAGACGTTTATATTTTTTAAGTTTTGGATTCATAGTTTGATCCATCTTTTTTCAGCCCCTCATTAATACAAGCGTTATTGTATTAGTATTGAGGGTTTTCGTTTATTTTAAACAATGAAATTTCGAAAATAAAAAAGCCCTTTCCATTAAGAAAGGAGCTCAAAGGCACGTGCTGGCCAATCGGTAATGATGACATCTACACCATAATCAATCATAGTTTGTAAATCTTTGTATTCATTAATTGTATATGGACGGAAAACATATCCTTGCTCTTGTGCTAACTGCACAAATTCTTTCGTTAATAACTGGAAGTTTGGATGTAATCCACTTGCTTCTCTATGCTTTGCTTCGGCAATTGGATCAGCAAGTGGTGTATCATATAAAATTGCTCTTGGGATTTCAGGAGCAATTTCTGCTAATAATGAAACAGAGTCATGGTTAAATGATGAAAATACAATTTGATTAGAAAGATGATATTCACGCACAAGTGCAACAGCTTTTTCCTCAATATTTGGGTAATGAATCACATCTGTCTTTAATTCAATATTTAGTTGTAAGTTCGTTGTGGAAAGCCAAATGAAAACCTCACGCAACGTTGGGATTTTTGCTTCATGGAAAGAAGGGTCTTTATAGCTACCAGCGTCCAATAATTGTAGTTCCTCTACCGTTTTTTCAGAAACAGGTCCAACGCCATTTGTTGTACGATCGACGGTTTCATCGTGAATTACGACAAGTTCACCATCTTTTGATAAGTGGACATCGAGTTCAATTCCGTGAGCACCAATGCGTTCTGCTTCTTGGAAGGCAATCATCGTATTTTCGGGATGTGTTCCTTTTACTCCGCGGTGAGCGAAAATAAGTGGTTTACTCATGTGAAATTCTCCTTATTATCTCTTTTCTTTTATTATGAAACTGCTTTAGGGAAAATACAATTGAATATGACAAACATTTACAAAAGTCTAACAGTTGCAGAAAAGTTAACGTTAACGTAAAATGTAATAATCAAGTGAAGGGAGGAATAAACATGTATAAAATTGATGAAGTAACAAAGCAAGTCGGTTTAACAAAACGTACACTTCGTTATTATGAGGAAATTGGTTTAATTCATCCCCCAGAACGTAGTGAGGGAAATATCCGTCTGTATACGGATGAGGATATTGCCAGAATTAAAAGAATTGTAGAAGCGAAAGAAGTGCTAGGAATCACACTTCAAGAAATGCAGCATTTCTTATCACTAAAAGAAAGAATGGAGCAAAGAAGAAATAGCGAAAACCCTCGTGATCGTGAAGTGATTCAAGAAATTAAAGATATGCTTGAAAAACAAGTGCAAACGTTAGACGAAAAAATGGAGCAAATGCAACGTGTAAAGGCAGAACTAGAAGATAGTTTACATCGTGCAGTAACATTTTTAGAGAGCACAAAAGGAGAGTAATCAAAATGGAGAGCAAACAAAAACTAGGGAGATTGATTACAGTGGTGGCTACCTTCCTTGCCTTTTCGGGTATAGGAGTAGTCGACCCAATTTTGCCGATTATTGCAGAGAAAATTGGTGCATCGCATTGGCAAGTTGAAATGTTATTTACCGCTTATATTTTAACGATGGCAATTATGATGTTACCATCTGGTATATTTGCATCGAGATTTGGTGATAAACGGATGATGACAATCGGTCTTGCGATTGTGACTGTATTTGCGTTTATATGTGGTATGTCACAAACGATTGCTCAATTATCTCTTTTCCGCGCTGGATGGGGATTAGGGAATGCGATGTTCTTCGCGACGGCGATGACTTTATTGATTGCATTAAGTAAAGAAGTTCATGAAGCAGTAGGATTATACGAAGCAGCTATCGGCTTAGGTATGGCTGGCGGACCGTTATTAGGCGGGATATTAGGTGGTCATTCTTGGCGTTATCCGTTTTTCGCGACGAGTATTTTAATTTTCTTAGCATTTATTTTAGTATTCTTTTTTGTAAAAGAACCAGAACGAAAAGTGAAGCGTAAGGCTGCTGGCGTAGGGGAATTACTTAACCTGGTGAAGTATAAACCATTTATGCAAGGTGCCATTTCAGGGATGCTATACTACTACGGATTTTTTGTCGTGTTAGCATATTCACCACTTATTATGCATTTATCAGCTATTCAATTAGGCTTTGTATTTTGCGGATGGGGACTCGCGTTAGCTTACGGTTCTGCAATTTTAGCACATAAGCTAGAAGGGAAATATGAACCAAAAACATTATTGAAGGGTAGTTTACTCGTATTTGCGATTTTCTTAATTGCATTATTCTTTGTGAAAATTATGTGGTTACAAATTACTCTTATCGTTTTATCAGGATTGGCGTCTGGCTTAAACAATGCATTATACACAAGTTATGTAATGGATATTTCACCTTATGAAAGATCTGTTACGTCAGGTGTTTATAACTTCGTTCGTTGGTTAGGGGGCGCAATTGCTCCGATTTTATCAGGAATTATCGGTCATACTGTTTCACCACAAAGTCCGTTTTTAGTAGGTGGAATTGTGGTGTTAGTTGGTTGTATTATGATCCTAATTCCGATTCGTAAACCAGCAGAAATAGAGACAAAAGCCCTTTCTTAAGAAAGGGTTTTCTTTCCTTTTACGGTGCAAACCCTTTCCGCACATATGTTAGAACCCTCTGACTAAAATATATTTTCGGTATTTTTGTACTTTTAACTATACATTTTGGATGTTTTGTTTTATTTTTGTTAGGGGACATTAATGATGTCCCTATTATAAATTTGCATTGAAAGGCGTGATTGTACGATGGAACTATGGTTCACTGAAAAACAAACAAAACATTTTGGGATTACGGCGCGTATTAACCGCACATTACATACGGAGCAAACAGAATTCCAAAAACTTGATATGGTTGAAACGGAAGAGTTCGGAAACATGCTTATTTTAGATGGCATGGTTATGACAACAGAAAAGGACGAGTTCGTTTATCACGAAATGGTAGCGCACGTACCTTTATTTACACATCCAAACCCTGAAAACGTATTAGTTGTTGGTGGCGGTGATGGTGGTGTTATTCGTGAAGTGTTAAAACACCCAAGTGTAAAGAAAGCAACTCTTGTTGAAATCGATGGAAAAGTAATTGAGTACTCTAAACAATACTTACCATCAATTGCAGGCGCATTAGATAATGAGCGTGTAGAAGTAAAAGTAGGAGACGGTTTCCTACATATCGCAGAAAGCGAAAATGAATACGATGTAATTATGGTAGATTCTACTGAGCCAGTAGGACCAGCAGTAAACCTATTTACAAAAGGCTTCTACGCTGGAATTTCAAAAGCGTTAAAAGAAGATGGTATTTTCGTTGCACAAACGGACAACCCTTGGTTCACACCAGAGTTAATTACAACTGTGTTTAAAGACGTAAAAGAGATCTTCCCAATCACTCGTTTATACACAGCAAACATTCCAACTTACCCAAGTGGTCTTTGGACGTTCACAATTGGATCTAAAAAACATGATCCATTAGAAGTAAGTGAAGAGCGTTTCCACGAAATCGAAACGAAATACTACACAAAAGAATTACACAATGCAGCATTCGCATTACCGAAATTTGTTGGCGATTTAATTAAGTAAGAGAATTGTATCAAACAAATAAAGTGTAAGTAGCTCATTTAAGGTGTTTGTCCAGAAGACTTGAACATGCTAGCTACTTACACTTCTGTAGAGAAAATCGTCTTCTTGTTGTTAAAAAGAAGACCCGGTAAATCGAGAAAGAGGAGCAATTCGCTCCAAATTTGAGAAATAGTGAAAGGTTGGGATACCTTAAGTTCCACATAAGGAGGAAAAGAATATGCGTTTTGATGAAGCTTATTCAGGTAAAGTATTTATTAAAAGTCATCCAAGTTTTGAAGAGTCAAAGGTAGTTATTTATGGGATGCCTATGGATTGGACAGTAAGTTACCGTCCGGGATCTCGTTTTGGCCCTGCACGTATTCGTGAAGTATCAATCGGTCTTGAAGAATATAGCCCGTATTTAGATCGTGAACTAGAAGAGGTAAAATATTTTGATGCGGGTGATATCCCATTACCATTCGGAAACGCACAACGCAGCTTAGACATGATTGAAGAGTATGTATCAAAACTTTTAGATGCCGATAAGTTTCCACTAGGTCTCGGCGGTGAGCACCTAGTGTCTTGGCCAATTTTTAAGGCAATGGCAAAAAAATATCCGGATTTAGCAATCATCCACATGGATGCTCATACTGATTTACGTGAATCGTATGAAGGGGAGCCTTTATCCCACTCTACACCAATTCGTAAAGTGTGTGATTTAATTGGTCCGGAAAACGTATATTCTTTCGGAATTCGTTCTGGAATGAAGGAAGAATTTGAATGGGCGAAAGAAGTAGGTATGAACTTATACAAATTTGACGTATTAGAACCGTTAAAAGAAGTATTACCGAAACTTGCTGGCCGCCCAGTCTATGTCACAATCGACATTGATGTATTAGACCCAGCTCACGCTCCAGGAACAGGAACGTTAGAAGCTGGCGGTATCACATCTAAAGAATTATTAGATTCCATCGTAGCAATTGCAAATTCAAATATAAATGTAGTTGGAGCAGACTTGGTAGAAGTAGCTCCAGTCTACGACCATAGTGATCAAACACCAGTCGCAGCAAGCAAATTCGTGCGGGAAATGCTGCTCGGTTGGGTGAAATAAAAGTGAAGCCGACTGTTTAGGCCCGGTGGCTAAGGTTCTTTCCTGCAAAAGGCGCTTTTTGCCTCCAAGGAAGAAGCGAAGCCACCGATCATTCTAGCCGCTGCAGCTAGATAAAATAAGAGCCCTCTATATGATTAGAGGGCTCTTATTTTTTCGTTATGTGTCGGTAAGTCGATATATTAAAAAAATCGCCGATATAATTCGAGTTGCGCTGATATATTAAAAAACCGCCGATATAATTTCATTTACTGTTACGCGACACAAAAAAGAGCTATTCCTAAACGATGGGAATAGCTCTTTTTCTTATGCAACCTTCTCTTCCGAAGTAACTCCGCGAATTTCATCAGCAGAGCGGATTGGATATTTACGGAACACAATAGATCCGATGTATCCGACAATAGTGGTAACGATTCCACATAATATAGCAGCAATTGTTACTTTTACAACGTCATTAAATCCGAATAAGACAAGAAGTCCTGGGATTGGTGATGCTGTTCCTGGTGCATTATTAACGAGCTGGAACAGAGAGGTAATAATACCAGCAAGTGCACCGCCAACGAAGTTTGTCGCATAAATTGGAATCGGATTTGCTGAAACAACATCGGCTTGTGTTAAAGGCTCGATTGCTACAGCAATTGTATCTTTCTTTGAACAAATTTTTAAGCGTTTAAAGAAAATAAAGTTCATTGGGGCTGAAGCTGCTACAGCCAGACTACCAATTGCCATTGGTAAACCTGTTAATCCAAGCATTGCAGTTAGTGCCATAGAACTCAGTGGAGAGGTAGAAATAACTGTTATTAATCCACCAAGCATAATACCCATAATGATAGGACTTTCTGTAGTTGCAACTGAAATCATAGAACCGATTTTACCAAGTGTGGCGTTAACGAGCGGATCCATAAGCATTGCCATTCCGCGTGAGATTGGTGCAGCGATAAATAGGATTGCTAAAAATTCCACACCAGCTGGTAATTTCTTTTCGAGAAATTTCACGACGAAGGCACAAACGTATCCAGCGAAAAATCCTGGTAAAATACCAAATCCACTAGTAGCGATACCAATTAAAACAGCATATACGGGGGAAACACCGATTGCTAATGCGACTAAAATCGCTGCTGCGACACCGCTCATACTACCGGAAGCTTCTCCTACTGATTGTAAAAAGTCATTATGAAACATTTCTCCACCTATATAACGGTGAAATGCTTCAATAAGAAAACTTGCAATTGCTGCATTAGCTAAAGCGCCCATCGCCTTCATTCCGTAAGGCGCACGGTAACTGAAAAGTGTAAATAGACAAAGTACAACAAGTAATAGTGCTAAACCTTGCAAGATAGCCATTTGAAAACTGTCTCCTTTGATTTTTGTAATAAAAATTCGTATCATTCAATAATAATATAAAAGTGTATGAAACGGAAAAATTTTTTCTTGGGAACTGGTTGTAAGAAAAAATCCCTTACAATAATGTAAGGAAAGTGTAAGACTTTTAGATAGAGTATAGTATGCTCTTTTCCGTATAATACAAGTATAGATATAATACTAGCGAGAAAGAAGTGCAAACAGGAGGTTCATGTATGAAATTGGTAATTAAAGTTTTAGCTGTATTCGCCATTATTCTAGGTGGAACAGCGTATTATTTGAACACAAAAACAGAAGGTGTACATGCTTTTGTAGACAACTTCTTTTCAAATAAAGAAATACAAGATTATTATGCGGTTATAGATAAAGGTGAGAAAAAAGACGGAGAATACTTGTATACTTTTAAAGGATATACAGAAGATGGAAAGTTACAGGTTATTAAAAGAATGATGAACCGTGAATTGCATACGGGGGCGTTTATAAAAATTTATGCAAAAGGTATGCAAGGAAAAGGATGGGCTGAAATCCCGAAAGAATCCATTCCGCAAAAAGCGTTGGAAAAAATAGAAAAACCATAAAAGGAGCGACTCATTCGCTCCTTTTTTAGTACGTTAAAATAGTGATAGATGTCTTCTCTTTGTGAGAAATAATTTTTGCACGTCCACCAATTGGAAAAGTGAAAATCGGGGTTGTATGCCCGAAACTTGCGTTTGCAATGATAGGGATATGTGCAAGTTCAGGTTTTGAAGCAATCATTTCTTGAATGTCTTCTATCGTACATTCTGCACCTTTTTGCATCTTTCCTATAACGATTCCCTTTATGTATTCAAAACCTTGCTGCTGCATAAGGGAATGTAAATAACGATCAAAAGTTTTAAGAGTAGATGTTCCAGTTAAACTATCTTCTTCAATAAATAAAATTTTCTCCTTTAAATTTGGCATATATGGTGTACCTTGCAGTAAGTTAAATGTGCTCATATTGCCACCGATAATATCTCCCGTAGCTTCTCCTTCTTGAATTGAAACATATCCTTCATTTTTAATAAATTCTCGATTTTCCTGATCTATATACCAAGAATCATCGCTCCATGTTTCAGATGGAAGGACTTCAATAGGCTCATTAGAAGTTAAGCACTTTAAAAAGTAATCGGTTGTATACCCGAGCCCTTTCTCCATTCCAAACGAAGAGAAATGGGGTCCTGAGTATGTAACAAGCCCTGTTTTTGCGTAAATTGCATTATTTAAGGCAGTAATATCAGAATAACCACAGAAAAATTTCGGGTTTTCACGAATTAAATCATAATCGAGATGTTTCAATAAACCATTTGAGTTGTATCCGCCAAGTGTAGTCAAAATAGCTTTTACATTAGGGTCTCGAAATGCTTCATGGAGGTCTTGAATGCGGGAAGAAATAGAGGAGGAAGCAAATCGATCTATCTCATCAGCATATTTTGAGAATGTAACTTGAAAGCCCATGTCAGTTAATCTTTTTATAGCAAGTTTTCTATTTTCATTTGAAACAATACTTAAACTACACGATGGTGAAATCACTCGTATTTCAGCACCCTTTTTTAACTTTGTTGGTATCACTACATTCACCCCTTTAATTGAAAGAATATTTAGATTTAAAAAATATTTTATCATATGAAATAAAGTAGAAGTGAATTATTTTTTGAAATGGAGTTTTCCTGATTTTTCAGCAGACAGACAGAGTCTTTTTTTGATATGATAGGAAAAGTGATTTATTATAAGTAGTATTTAATATCTATAACATTTGAAAGGTGTGCAAGACGTGGAGAAACAACTTGCAGGCTTGCCGGTACACGTTCATTTCGTAACAGAAATCCGTGAAGGGGCGAGGAAGGAAACCGTTGCTTTTGAAGCAAATGGTCAATACTATGTAAAAGGTCAAGGTACATATGTAACATTCCAGGAGCCGAACGAACAAGGCGAAGTGAAAACAATTATTAAAATTCAAGATGAACAAGTTCTCATTATGCGTTCAGGTGCTGTTTCTATGCGTCAGACGCATGCGAAAGGTGAATGGACAACTGGTACGTATACGAGTGAACTTGGTACGTTTGCATTGCAAACAAAGACTGATAACGTTCTTTTTAAATGGTCGGATGAAAAGAAAAAAGGACAACTCTTCTTAACGTACGCATTGCTTCTAAGTGAACAAGAAGCTGGCAGATATACTATTACAATTAATTTGAAGGAGGCAAAATAATGAATTCCTTAGAACAGGTAAAAGGATTGATTAAAGAAGAAATTCAGGCTGCTGTATTAAAGGCAGAATTAGCGACAGAAGAACAAATTCCAAACGTTGTATTAGAATCTCCAAAAGATAAAACAAATGGTGACTTCTCTACAAATATGGCAATGCAACTTGCACGCGTTGCGAAAAAAGCACCTCGTATGATTGCAGAAGAACTAGTTGCAAACTTCGATAAAGCAAAAGCTTCTATTGAAAAAATCGAAATCGCTGGTCCTGGTTTTATTAACTTCTATATGGATAATAGCTACTTAACAGATTTAATTCCAACAATCGTAAACGCTGGTGAAGCTTACGGTGAAACGAATACTGGTAAAGGTGAAAAAGTACAAGTTGAGTTCGTATCTGCGAATCCAACAGGTGACCTTCACTTAGGACATGCACGCGGTGCGGCAGTAGGTGACACTTTATGTAACCTATTAGCAAAAGCAGGATACGATGTATCTCGTGAGTACTACATTAATGACGCTGGTAACCAAATTCATAACTTAGCTCTTTCTGTTGAAGCTCGTTACATGCAAGCTTTAGGCTTAGAAAAAGAAATGCCAGAAGACGGATACCATGGTGCGGATATCATTGGAATTGGTAAACGTTTAGCAGAAGAATTCGGTGATCGTTATGCGAAAGCTGATGAAAAAGAAAGCTATGAATTCTACCGTGAGTACGGTTTAAAATATGAATTAGCAAAACTTCAAAAAGACTTAGAAAGCTTCCGCGTTAAATTTGATGTATGGTTCTCAGAAACATCATTATACAAAAACGGGAAAATTGATCAAGCACTTGCTGTATTAAAAGAGCGCGATGAGATCTTTGAAGAAGACGGTGCAACTTGGTTCCGTTCAATGACTTACGGTGACGATAAAAACCGTGTATTAATTAAAAATGATGGTTCTTACACATACTTAACGCCAGATATCGCGTATCATCGTGATAAATTAGAGCGTGGTTTCGATAAGTTAATTAACATTTGGGGTGCTGACCATCACGGTTATATTCCACGTATGAAAGCTGCTATTCAAGCACTTGGTTACGATAAAGACACGCTTGAAGTAGAAATCATCCAAATGGTACAACTATACCAAAATGGTGAAAAAATGAAGATGAGTAAGCGTACGGGTAAAGCAGTTACACTTCGTGAGCTTATGGAAGAAGTAGGCGTGGACGCAATGCGTTACTTCTTCGCAATGCGTAGCGGTGACTCTCATTTAGACTTCGATATGGACTTAGCTGTATCAAAATCTAATGAAAACCCAGTATACTATGCACAATACGCTCACGCTCGCGTATGCAGCATCCTTCGCCAAGGTGAAGAATTAGGATTAGCTACAGGCGGAGATGTGAACTACAAACTTGTTACTTCTGAAAAAGAAGTAGAGTTACTGAAAAAACTTGGTGAATTCCCAGCGGTAGTTGCGGATGCAGCACAAAAACGTCTACCACACCGTATTACAAACTATGCATTTGAATTAGCAGCAACATTACACAGCTTCTACAATGCAGAAAAAGTATTAAACCAAGATAATTTAGAATTAAGTAAAGCTCGTTACGAGTTAATGAAAGCAGTACGCACTACACTTCAAAATGCATTAGCAATCGTAGGAGTATCTGCACCAGAAAAAATGTAATTAAGAAAAGCGGAAGCGGACTTTCGTTTTTAAATAAAAGGCAATCACACGATGTTGTGATTGCCTTTTTATGTGGAGATAATAAAAAAATAAAATTTTATCAAACAAAAAGGGAATTTGCGTCGTCTTATATAAATGACAGGAGGCTTATGATGGAAGAAAAGGTAGAAGAATTAATTGATATATATAAGAAGCAAATATATTCCTTATGCTATAAGTTAGCGAAAACGAAAGAAGATGCGGAAGATATTTTTCAAGAGACGTGGATAAAGGTTTTTTCATCAAGGCACCAACTTTCTTATGTGGATAAAGGAGTTAAAGGAAATCTGTGAATCGAAAAAAGGTAGTTTTACAGTTACTTTAAAAGCAAATGAAGAGTATGTATTGAATATAAGCGGATTAAAAGTGAAAGATGGATTCGTAAAAGTGAATTGGCAAGAGAAATAAAAGGGGCCCTATAAAGGACCTCTTTTTTATTGAATAGTATAAGTAACAGAAAAACTAACAGGACTATAGTAAACGTAAGGTGCATGAAATTGAACATACATATTTCCATTTGTTTTTGCAGTGAAAATTCGGCCGTAACCATCAGAATAACGTCCAATTAGGTTATGATTTGAGTCATAAACACTGTAACTAGGAGTTTTGCTGTTAGGATGAATTGTTAGTTCTTGTCCTTTTTGAAGGAAAATAGGTTCTTGTTCAGAACTACCTCCAGTTTGCAAAGAATAAAATTTTGTAAAGCTTTGTTCTTGAGCGGCAGCAGCGACTTTTGTTTCAGGAATAAACGCAGTAGCTCCAGTAATTCCTGCTAAAGTTAATGCACCTGCTAAAATCATTTTTTTCATAATAGAAAAAGCCTCCTTATTAGTTGTAATCGGTGTTGTTACAGTTAATATTGTATACGATAATGGGTAGGATAAAATATGCTTTTATGCATATATATTTTTTCTCAATAAAAGACTACTGATAAAATCAGTGGTCTTTTAAATGATTAAGCAGCTTTCTGTTCAGTTTGAGGAACAGGTTTTTGAAGCGAGTTATAAACTCCTGTTCCGATAACGTCTAATGCCATTCTCATTCGTTCAGATGAAATGTTTTCTAATACGTTATCTTGAGGTGTATGGTATACCTTCTCAATATGATAGATTAATGGATTCCAACTATCCACACCCATCCAAATGAATAGAGCAGCAGGAATACCAGCTTCAGCAAATGGAACATGATCACTAGAACCGAATTTACCTTGTAGGACGAGGTCATTATTTAGTTGTTTACCTGCTTGCAAGGCAGCGTCTGTTACAAAGTTTGTAGAGCCATCAGGTGTCATAGCGTATAAATTCTTTGCTTTATCATAATTTGTTGCAACCATGTCGGCGTTAAAGACACCTAAAATACGGTCGCGTTCTTTTTGGGATAGACTATTCACGTAATAATCCGAACCAAGTAATCCAGTCTCTTCAGAACCAAAGGTAATAAAGCGAATTTCTTTATCAGTTTCTACATTTTGAAAAGCACGAGCTAGTTCTAATACTAATCCAGTTCCAGAAGCATTATCATTTGCGCCAGGTGCTCCGACAACACTATCATAGTGCGAGCTTACAACG
The DNA here is from genome assembly GCF_052646455.1 of Bacillus cereus group sp. Bce041. Lineage (NCBI taxonomy): Bacteria > Bacillati > Bacillota > Bacilli > Caryophanales > Bacillaceae > Bacillus > Bacillus cereus group sp. Bce041. The sequence goes on along the minus strand of NZ_JBQXON010000010.1, from coordinate 88,936 downwards.
ACTGCTTTTTCATTACCTGTACTCTTTTTTGGTTTCTTTTTGGCGATAACATTTAGAGATGTTAATTTAGATTCATGTCTCGCTTTTAGGGAAAGAATTGTTGTCCCTTTTTTAGCGATTTCTTCTTTAAATGCATTTCCTTGCGCATAAGCAAGACCAAAGACAGGGATAGATTGCTTTTTCGTTAGGCGGGGATTGAAGGTTTGTCCATAATTTCCGCGTCCGCCAATTAAACTGTATAAAAGAACACCTTTTGCACCTTTGCTAACAGCATTTTCAACTTGTTTATTATAGTCTGTAACTGTCGTTCCTCTTTCAAATAAAACAATTTTACCGTTTACTTCATTTGGAATATCTTCTAATTTTGTCCCACCTTGAACAAAGATAAGGGGAGCTGTAACAGCTTCTGTAGAAATGAGTGCATTAGGAGCAGCACCAGCTTGCCAATTACGTTTTGTTGATAGTGGTGATTCAATGAATCCAACGTATTGATCGGGCACCTGAAATGGTTGATATTCTACGTCATAGCCCATTGATTTAAGCTGCATACCAATGTAACGAGAAGCCCATTCTTCGGATTTTGTTCCACCGGGGCGAGGACCAATTGTTTCAGATAAGAAACGAACATGTTCAATCGCGCGGTTTGGATCAATCTGTTTTGTAATAGATGGAGTTTGTGTAACCTCTGACGTGGAATCCGCTTTTGCTTGCTCAATTGGAGCTAAGCTAACAGCGAGTGATACAGCAAGCAAAGAGCTTACTATTTTTTGTTTCAATGATTTTCTCATTTTTTCCTCTCCTATTCTTCTATTCTCTCTGACTGACAAAAGAAGACGGATAATGACTTTATTTTACCTTTGCACCTTTTATTTTTCAATATTCCGACATTGAGAAATAAAAACGATATATGCATATTTGCATATTTTTGAGGGAGATATGTATGCTATCATTTTAAACGAAGGTTCGCTTTCTACTCTGAAAGCTCCTACATTGCATGAATCTAGTGTACCCAAACTTTAGATTATGTAGAGGAATGGAATCACTGTAGGGTTTCATTTCTCATGTTTGAATCAGTTGATGGTAATTATGTTTCCGCATTTCATAATTATTATCAGTGATATATGTAAGGCATCCATATGAAAATAAGAGGCTGTTCAAAGGTTTTCCGTACTTTTGGGCAGCCTCACCCCGTTAAAAGGACGATACTTTATGTATCGTCCTTTTTGTATAAAAAAACATCCAATCAATTAAGAAATTGATTGGATGTGAAAAAATTATTAATAATTTTTTTTGCGTTTTGTAGCCAAAATACTTAATAATCCAGCTAGTAGAAGAAGGATACCTACTGTTTGTGTAGGGTCTTCTTTATGACCTGTATTTGGAAGGTGTTTATCCGTATTTCGATCATCTTGCTGTTTGTTATCTGTTTTATTCGATGTTTCTTCGGAAGTTCCGTTTTCGTGTTTCTCAGATATTTCATTGCCTTTGTTTTCTTCTTTATTTGGAGGAGTAACTGGCTTGTCATCTCCACCTGAAGAAGATTCAATTTTTTTATTTGAAACTGTAATTTGTAGTGGCGTAGCTTGGGCTTTATCAATTGTAAAGTTTATTGGTGATGCATCTAATTGATAGCCTTTAGGAGCCTTTGTTTCTACTAATTGATAAGTACCAGGTTTCAAATCATTTACGATTACTTTTCCGTGTTGATCTGTTTTTAAACCTTCTCGGATGAATTTTCCATCTTGGTCTAAAATATTGAAAATGGCACCTTCAAGTGTTCCATGGTGATCAATATCAACTTTAGTTAACTCAATTGAACCTGCTGTTAAACTATTTAAAGCTGTAACAGAGGTAACCTGAGATTGTCCTTTCGTAATTGTGAAAGGAATTGGTTTAATGTTTAAATCATAGCCAGTTGGAGCTTTCGTTTCAATAAACTGATAATCTCCTGGACGTAAATCAGAAACAGAAATCTTCCCATCTTTATCAGTAGTTAAATCAGAACGAATATCCTTACCGTCCATATCTACAATTTTAAAGATAGCCCCTTCAAGAGTAGTACCATCGATATCATCAACTTTAGTTAATTCAACTGCGCCTTTAGTTAAGCTGTTAGTAGCAGTAACAGAGGCGATTTTTTCTTGGCCTTTTTTAACTGTGAACTTAATAGGTGTGTCGCTTAAGTCATAGTGTTCAGGAGCTTTTGTTTCAATAAACTCATACTCTCCTGGTGGTAATTCATCCACAACTAAACGGCCGTTTTTATCAGTAGTTAAATCGGTACGAACATCGTGTCCATCCTTATTAACAATTTTAAATACTGCACCTTCAAGTGTTGTGTTTTGCTTGGCATCATCAACTTTAATTAACTCCACACTACCTTTCGTTAAGCTATTAATAGCTGTAACGAAGACATGCTTTGTTTGACTTCTTTCGATTGTGAACTTAATAGGTTCTTCATTTAAGTCGTAATGTTTAGGAGCTTTCGTTTCAATAAATTGGTAGTCTCCTGGTTGTAAGTCTTTAGCGATTATTTTTCCGTCTTTATTGGTAACTAAATTCGTACGAATATCGTTACCGTTCAGATCAGTAATTTTAAATACCGCACCTTCTAGCATTTCTTTCTTATCTATAGAGTCAACTTTCGTTAATTCCACGCCACCTTTTGTTAGGCCATTCTTAGCAGTAATAGAAGCGTGAGTTAGTTGACTTCTCTCGATAGTGAAATCGATAGGTGTTTTATTTAAATCGTAATCTTTCGGAGCTTTCGTTTCAATGAATTGATAGTCTCCTGGGCGTAAGTTCGTAGCAGTAATCTTACCATCTTTATCAGTAGTTAAATTAGTGCGAACAATTTTACCTTTCGCATCGATGATGTTAAACACTGCATCAGAAAGTTTTGTATCTGGGTTTATATCATCCACTTTTATTAATTCTACAGCACCCTCAGTTAAGCTATTTGTAGCAGTAACTTGGAGCATTTCTTTTTGGCTTTTCTTAATTGTAAACTTAATAGGTGTACTATCTAATTTATAATGTTCAGGAGCTTTCGTTTCAATAAACTGATAGTCCCCAGGACGTAAGTCAGAAACAGAAATTTTTCCATGTACATCTGTTGTAAGCTCAGTGCGAATGTCGTTACCATTCATATCAGTAATTTTAAATATCGCATCTTTAAGAGCAGTACCATCTACATCATCAACTTTAGAAAGTTCCACAGCGCCTTTCGTTAAGCTATTTGTAGCTGTAACGGAGATAGGATCAGCTTGGCTCTTTGTGATTGTGAATGGAATTGGCTCTTTGTTTAAATCATAGTGTTTCGGAGCCGTTGTCTCGATGAATTGATAATCACCAGGACGTAGGTCGTTAATTTCGATTATTCCTTGTTCATTTGTAACAAGGTTTTTATGAACTACATCACCGTTCATATTAACAATTTTAAATACTGCATCTTTAAGAACAGTGCCATCAACATCGTCTACTTTAGAAAGTTTAACTGCACCCTTTGTTAAAGCATTTGTAGCAGTGACATGAAGGGTTTCAGTTTGGCTCTTTTTAATTGTAAATACGATAGGTTTTTTATCTAAATCGTAATGTTCAGGAGCAATTGTTTCAACGAATTGATACGTACCAGGACGTAGATTTTCAACAACAATTTTACCTTCATCATTTGTTTTTAAGCCTTCTTCAACTAGCTCCCCGTCTGCATCTAATAAATTAAATACGGCGTTAGCAAGTTTTGTATTCATATCAATATCGTCAATCTTTGTTAGTTCAACGCTACCTTTTTTCAAAGCATTTTTGCTTGTAACATTGATCTCTTTCGTTTGACTTCTTTCAATTGTAAATGGAATCGTTGTTTCATCTAATACATAGTGCTCAGGAGCTTTTGTTTCAATGAACTGATAGTCTCCAGGGCGTAAATCAGAAACAGAAATTTTACCGTTTTTATCTGTAACGAGATTCGTATGAACTTCCTTACCATTCATATCAACAATCTTAAAAATTGCACCTTCGAGCATCGTACGATCGATGTCATCAATTTTTGTTAATGTTACTGCACCATTCTTTAAACTGTTAGTAGCAGTAACAGTAATATTCTCTTTTTGACTTTTTTCGATAGTGAACGGAATAGGGTCTTTGCTTAAGGTATAGTCTTTTGGAGCTTTTACTTCAATAAATTGATAGTCTCCAGGACGTAAATCAGAAGCAGAAATTTTACCGTTTTTATCAGTCGTTAAACCTTTTCGAATTACCTTTTTAGTATCATGAGCGTCAACGATTATAAATTCTGCACCTTCAAGAGTAGTGCCATCAACATCATCAACTTTTGTTAAAGTGACGCCACCTGTAAGTAAACTATTTTTTACAGTAACAGGGATAGGAAGATCTTCCTTACTACCTTTTTTAATTGTGAACTTAATAGGTGTTTTGTCTAATTTATAATGTTTAGGGGCTTTTGTTTCGATAAATTGATAATCCCCTGGTGCTAAATCAGGAATAACTAATACTCCGTGATCATCTGTTGTTAAATCTTTCATAATTTCTTTGCCAGTTGCGTCTTGCAATGTGAATACAGCGCCGGCAACAGCTTTACTACTTTCCAGATCATCTTCTTTAATCAGTTTAACTTTTCCTTTCGTTAAACTATTTTTAAATGTAAGTGGAAGAAGTTTTTGTTGTCCTTTTTCGATTGTAAATTCAATTGGTTCTACATTTACATCGTAATAAGTTGGAGCCTTTGTTTCGATAAGTTTATAGTTACCAGGACGTAAGTCATCTACAACTAGCATTCCTTTACTATTCGTAACAAGGTCCGTACGAACATCTTCATTAGTATCTCTATTAACGATTTTAAATACTGCACCTTCAAGTGTTTCCTTTTCATCTGCAGCATTCACTTTTGTTAACTCAATACCGCCTTTTGTTAAGCTGTTTTTAGCGGTAACAGTAGCCTGAGTTGTTTGACTTTCTGTAATCGTAAATTTAATTGGTTTTGTATTTTTGTCGTAATACTTCGGTGCTGTTACTTCGATAAATTTATAATCGCCAGGGCGTAAGCCAGTAGCGATAGCTTTACCATCCGCACCAGTTTTTACATTTTCGCGAATAACTTTCTTTTCATCATTTGCATCAACAATTTTAAATACAGCACCTTCAAGAGCTGTACCATCGATATCATCAACTTTTGTTAATTCAACATCTCCTGGTTTTAAAGCATTTTCAGCTTTCACAAGTAGAGTTTCTTTCTGACTTCTATCGATTGTAAATTCAATAGGTTCTGCTCGTAAAACGTAATGTTCAGGAGCAGCTATTTCAATAAATTTATACGTACCAGGACGTAGGTTACTAACTTTAACTTTACCGTGTTTATCAGTAGTTAAGTTAGTGTGAGGGGAAACGTCATTATTATTTGTATCGACAAGTTTGAATACAGCACCTTCTAGTGGTTTTTTCTCACCAAACTCATCAACTTTTAATAATTCAACCTCGCCCGTTTTTAAGCTGTTATTTGCCGTAACAGTAGCAAGAGCTTGTTGGCTTTTATCAATTGTAAACTCGATAGGGTTTGTACTTAACGTATAATCCTTAGGAGCTTCTGTTTCGATAAATTTATAAGCACCAGGCTCTAAATCTTTAACGGTAACTTTTCCATCTGAACCTGTTTTTATATTTTCACGAATTACTTGTTTCTCGTCATTCGCATCGACAATTTTAAATACAGCACCTTCAAGGGCAGTGCCATCGACATCATCGACTTTCGTTAAAGTGACACCACCTTTAATGAGGTGATTTGTCGCTGTAACAGTAACTGCTTTTTTTTGACTTTTTATAATTGTAAACTCAATTGGTTTTTTATCTATGTCGTAATCTTTAGGTGCTTTTTCTTCGACAAATTGATAGTCTCCAGGGCGTAAATCTTTTGCTTCGATTTGTCCTTGATCATTTGTCGTTAATTTTTCATATCCACGAATTACTTTGTTATATCGATCGCGTACACTGAACTCCGCACCTGCTAAAGTTTTTCCATCTTTATCGAATTTTGTTAAAATGGCCGATCCTGGAATCAAACTGTTTGTTGCAGTTCGGTTTATTACTGTTGTTTGATCTTCTTTGATTGTGAATTGTATAGGTGTACTGTCTAATTTATAATGCTCAGGAGCAGTTGTTTCTTGTAAGTAGTAAGTTCCTGGTTTTAAATTATCTACAGTAATTTGTCCTTGATTATTTGTTGTTAATTTTTCGTGTTCTGAAATTATTTTTTTGTCTTTATCAAGTAGTGTGAAAACGGCACCTTGCAGTGTGACGTTTTTATTCAGGTCATCAGACTTTGTTAAAACTACTTTACCGACAAACTTCTTATTTGCAAGTTTATATGTTGTAGTCTCTTGTGTACCAAGTTCAACAATTTTCCCTTGTTTTAAATCCCAGCTAATTACATAGCCTTCAGGAGCCTTTGTTTCTTTTAATAAATATTTATCGCGTTTTAAATTATTAAATTTAGCGATACCGTCTTTGTCTGTTGTAATTTTACGGATAACAGTTTTACCTGTACGATCGTATAAAGTAAATTCTGCCCCAGCTAATAGTGCGTTCTTATTGTCGTTATCTACCTTTATAATTTCAAGGTTTCCACGGCCTTTAGTAGCAGATCCTCCGCCTGAACCAGAAGACATTCTCACTTCAATCGTTTCAGTAGTTTCTGTGTTTTTAACTGTCAACTTATTGCCTGTGATTTTCGCTTTATTACTTACTTTTTCTTTATCGTCTGCATTAATAAGTGAGCGATATTCTAAAATATAAGCTCGATCAATTTTTTTCAAGAAGGCAATTTCGAAATGTTGCTTTCCGGTATTATTGTCTGTTGTTATTTTGAGTTTATAGTCTGTTCCTTCTTTTAATTCGTTTACTGTATCTTTTGTTAAATTTCCATATGGATCTACAGTTGTAGGATATAAGTGGAATGAATCTTCCACAATTACCTGATTTTCGGTTGGATCATCTGTTACAACGGCATCTGCAATGGTTGATTGGCTTTCGTTAATTGCGATACTCCAATTAATATAGTTGTCGTCTTGCACAGCTTTTTTAGTAACGAAGCTGCCACCTTTATTTACTTGAGTGTCACCTGTAAGGGTGTTTACGATTTTAGAGCCATCTTTTAAATCTGCCTCGTTTTTGTAGGTGCCTTGGATAAGTTCACCATCAAGGCTTGTTTTAAAGATAATATAGTAAGGTGAATTAATTGATTGTTTGAAATGAACCTTTAGGGTGTTTTTATTTTTCTCTGTAGGTTCTTCAAGTTCATATTTCTCAGTTGGTACAGCATTACCAGGTTGTGCATTATCAGGATTTCCATTTAGAATCATATCGCGCACTTCAATGGATCCAGGCACTAATTTTTGTTTATCTTGTATTACGTCTATAACATAAGGATCTTTAATCTCAACATTATTATAGTTAAAGCCTATTATCCAAGTAATTTCCTTCGTTTGGGCGTTATAAGAACCGTATTTATAACCATTTGCCTTTGTGAAAGTATCAGGATCGAAATTAGCTTCAACTTTATTTGATTGTGGATTAGAATCCGTATCTATCCAAGAAAGGTTACCTGTATTTTTAAATGAAGTTTTACCACTTTCTAGCTTTGTATAATCAAAGTCTGTCGTATATTTTACGACTAATGTCTTTGTCATATTAGACTGATACGTACCTATAAGAGTAATTTTGAAGCCTTTATCTGTTACATCTAAAATATAGTCAGTCCCAGCTTGAAGGGTATAATTTCCGTCTTTAATTTCTAGTTTCTTATCTTTTAATTGTAATCCACCATGATCAAAGGTGTCCGTAATAATCGCGTTGCTTAATGGATAGTTGTTATTATTTACTATAATTGTCCAAGTTGTTGTTTTGTCTTTATAATTTGTTTCAGCTTTATTATTAGATTTAATAATATTTTGCTGCTTGAAGCTAGCTTCATTTTCTTTACTTGAATCATTATCAGCTGTAACTTTATTTTTTACTTTTCCATCTTCTATAACTTTATTAGTTGGCTTGGTTTTATAGGTAATCACATAAGCACTATTAATATCATCATTAAACTGTAAATCGAATCCATTCTTCTTGTTATTTACAGTGTAATTATTAACAGCGTCTCCTGTTACAAGCGTTCCTTTTTCATTATATGAAGCGTTTTTTACAACAATAGAATTTGCATCTAGTTCGTGTGTATCGTCAAAAATATCTTTTAAAATCGCATCAGCTTTTTTGATCTCTCTTTGATCACCATTGTAAGTAATTGTCCACTCAATTGTTTGCGTCTTTGGATCATATTTACTTGTTTTATTTAAGTGTGTACCACGAGAAACCGTTACAGTAGAACTTGCGTTTTGTTGCTTTTGATTATCACTCGTTATCGTAACGTTATTTCGGAAACTTTTAATATTTTCATCAGTAATTTTTGTGGCATATTCGATTTGATATGCTTTATTGATAGAATCTTTGAAAGCAATCTCCAATTTTGAGCCATCTGATGAAATAATATTGTAATCTGTTGGCTCAGCTTCTGCACCACGCGTTACATTCCCATTAACATCAACTTCTAAATAATAAACTTTAATAGAATCTTTATTTAAGCTTGTACCTTGTGGAATGTTATCTTTAAAAACAGCGTTTTTAAGGGGGTCTTTCGTTTTGTTCATCTCTACTTTCCAATTAATTTCATTTGTATTAATTGGTCTATCAGGTAAGCCCTTTTTATTCGTAGCTGTTTGTACATTAGGCTTAAAGTCAACTGTAATAGAAACATCCTTATCTTTAATCGGGAAAGGAATTTCTTGTGTTGTTGTACCTTTAATTTCAGCTTTATTAAATTCTGTCTTTAATTGTAGGTTACCAGCAACATCTGGATGCTCTTCAACATAATCGTTGAATGTCATCGTGACTTTTCCATCTTTTGTAACAGTAAAATTACCAATTTGATGGTTTTCACTATCATATAAAGGACTGTTAATTGTATTGTAAATCTTAAAATGTTTAGGAAGATCAAAAATATAGTAATCTCCATTTTTCACATTCATTGATTTTAAAAGTTCCCATGTAAACTCAATATTGGCAGGGGAATCTGTACTTGGACGGTTATCCTCTGTAAATGGTTTTCCGTCTTTATCCGTCAACTTTACACTGGTTAAAATGTTTGTTGTTATTTGCCTTGGACCTGAATTTGTATTCTCAGCAGGGTCGCTTGCTAGCTTTTGTTCTGGATTGTCAGTAGCAATTTTAGCTGCTGGATTTTGTTCCGGATTATCAGTGGCAGTTTTAGCTGCTGGGTTTTGTTCCGGATTATCGGTAACAGTTTTAGTTGTTGGGTTTTGTTCCGGATTATCAGTAACAGGTTTAGTTATTGGGTTTTGTTCCGGATTATCAGTAACAGGTTTAGTTGCTGGATCTTGCTCCGGATTGTCAGTAACAGGTTTAGCTACTGGATCTTGCGCTTGTTTATTAGTATCCTGTTTGGTGCCATCTTCTTTAGAGTTTTCTACTTGAACAGGAACTGATATAGGCTGAACCATTGTTCCTAAAGGAAAAGCGATTTGAACTGATTTTTCTCCAGTTTTTAAAGTTGAGTTAAACACGGTATCAACTTTAATTTTTCCTTTAGCGTCTTTCAAATTTTCTACTTGATTATTAAATATTAATTTTAATTTATTATCTTTAGCTGTTATAAAATATTGACCAATATTTTTTTGATCTGTTACTAAATCTCCTTGCAAATCTTTAGATACTTTTAATGCAAGTGGTATTTGAACTACTGCTGTATCATTTGCGTGTGCAGCTTGTTGATCCTTTATTGACCAAGCGTATTCTACTTGAATGATTGATCCTATCTTTATTAAGTTTTTAGGATTTAATGCTTCGTCAATAATATGATTCGTTGCATCTTTCATTTCAACAGTGTCAAATAAGGAATCTCCTGTTAAGGTTTCCGCTTTTACTTGATTGTATGGAAAACTAGCAAGTTGCGAAAATAGTACGAATAAAATTAAACATACATTGAAAAGTTTTTTCATTTTTCCTCCTCTGAACATTCATTTGTCCATTGGGGACTTATTCCACATGAACAAATGGAATATTAAAAGTATTTGTTATAAGCTATTTACTTTTTGCTATCCCTCCGTTTCTATACGCGTTCTCAGACAAACAGGATTATGTTCAAAGTAAAATTGTTTAACGTAAAACAAAATGTATATTTACACAGTTCTATGAAAATATACACAATTCGACAAAAAATGTCGAAAAAAATACTGATATAAAGAATGATATCAGACCTTTATATGTGAGATAGTTTTCATGTATATCTAGTAAAAAAGAATGGTTATAAAGGTAAGTTTTACGATACATACTAACCAATGTAGTGTATCCCTTTGTGAAGGCTTATTGTTGCCTTAAAGTTATGTGGAAATAAAAATCTAGATAGGGTTGGTTTTGGTCAGAATGAAGACAATATGTACTTTGAAAATAGTCATTTATTTTGTCTAAAGAGAGTTGTGCGATTAGTGGACCGAAGTTGAAAGATGATAGTTTCTTACATTATTAGAGGAATATAAGAATTACAGAATATTCGACTAACACGTTACTACGGTCATTTTTGAGACTGTTTAAACAATAAGAAAGAAGGTGTTTTACTCCTTAGTTACAATATCTTTTTAGTAAAGATAAGCTTAAGTAACCTCCGCTAAAGATTATATACTTAAATGATAAAGAGTTCAACAGTAGTTCACATATTTTCCCAAAAATAAAAACGGCTGTTTTATGTGGAATAAATCTACAAAACAGCCGTTTTTGGTATTAGATTTCTGTTAAAATTATTGGTTCGCCGCGCGTTACGACAACGGTATGTTCACATTGTGCAACAAGACTTTTATCAGGTGTAACGAATGTCCAACCGTCGTCACCACGTTCAATAATATGATCAGCTTTCATAGAGATGAACGGTTCTACAGCGATAACAAGACCGTCTTTTAGAAGCGCATTATCCATTGGATCATAGTAACTTAAAATGTGATTTGGTGCTTCATGTAAGCTAAGACCAATGCCGTGACCAGTTAAGTTTTGAATAACATTGTATCCACTTTTATGTGCGAAGTTTGAAACAGCACGACCAATTTGATTTTGTTTTGAGCCAGCTCTAACCTTTTTCATTGCTGCCCAAAATGCATCAACCGCTGCTTGGCAAAGCTTTTCTTTTGCTTCGTCTTCTCCAAGAACAAATGAGATACCTGTATCTGCATAATAGCCATCAAGTGCAGCAGATACATCGACGTTTACTAAGTCGCCTTCTTTTAATACGCGATCTCCTGGAATACCATGAGCAACTTCCTCATTTACACTAATGCAAGTTACACCTGGGAAATCATATTCTTTTTCAGGTGCAGAAATAGCACCGTGCTCATCTAATACTTTTTTACCGATCAAATCAAGCTCTTTCGTTGTCATACCTGGCTTCGCTTGTTTTTTCATTTCTTCACGTGCAAGCGCAACGATGCGGCCGATTTTTCGTAAGCCTTCTAAATCTTGTTCATTACGAATAATCATGAAAACCACTGTCCTTCCTCGAATATATATCTTATCCGATTGTATCATGTTTATTTTCGTCCTGCTACTCGCTTGCGGTATGGGGGTTGATTCCTCTCATAAAGAATACATGACAATTGTCATATCGATGTCATGACGCATCATACTGTTTCCTAAGTTTTCCAAGTAATACAATGTAAATATAAGAAACAGCGGGGGTGGAGAGATGGAAAAGATTATTGAAGTAAATGGTGTTTCTAAAACATTTAAACATAAAAACGCAGTAAATAATGTTTCATTTCATGTAAATAAAGGGGAAATAGTAGCGTTGCTTGGGCCAAATGGTGCTGGGAAAACAACGACGATGTCGATGATGCTTGGATTAAAGGAACCAACGGAAGGTAAGGTCTCTATATTTGGAAAGAGTCCAAAGCATAGAGATGTTCGTAATAGCCTCGGTGCGATGCTGCAAGAAGTAAGTGTCATTGATAGTATTACGGTGGAAGAGGCAATTGAGTTATTCCGTAGTTATTATACGAATCCTATAGAGAAAAAAACGTTACTGCAGTTATCAAATTTAGAATCAGAGCGAAAGCAAAGATGTGAGAAATTATCAGGTGGGCAAAAAAGAAGGTTAAACTTTGCGCTTGCACTTGCGGGAAATCCGGATTTGTTATTTTTAGATGAGCCGACAGTCGGAATGGATATTACGTCTCGAAGAACGTTTTGGGAAACGATTCGAAAGTTAGCAAGTGAAGGAAAAACGATTATTTTAACGACGCATTATTTAGAAGAAGCAGATGCTTTAGCAAATCGTATCTTATTATTTGCGAATGGAAAGATTATCGCAGATGGTACACCAGATGAAATGAAAGCAACAATTTCGAGAAAAACAATCACATTTTACTCAAAGGAAAGCATTCCTACAAAATTACTAAAGGAATTACCAAATGTAACAGAAGTAAAGTCAAACGAAGGATGCTTCATTTTAACAACGGAGGATACGGATGCAACTTTAAAAGCCATTTATCAAAGGAGTTTACCTGTAACAGATGTTTCAGTTGAACGTGGAAGTCTTGATGAGGCATTTGAACAATTCGTTGCAAATCAGAAGGAGGAAATCGCATGAGAGCGTTATGGATGCAGTGCAAAATAGAAATTTTACGTACATTCCGCAATAAATTATTTATCTTTTTCTCATTATTAATGCCTGTTATGTTTTACTACATTTTCACAAATGTTGTTCAAGTACCACAAAACGGAGATGCATGGAAAGCACATTATTTAATTTCGATGGCAACTTTCAGTATTGTAGGGACTGCACTCTTTAGTTTCGGTGTGAGACTTTCTCAGGAAAGAGGGCAAGGATGGACACATCTTCTAAAAATTACACCGCTTCCAGAGGGAGCATATTTAACAGCAAAAATTATCGCTCAAACAGTAGTAAATGCTTTTTCAATATTAGTTATCTTTATTGCAGGGATACTAATTAATCATGTTGAGTTAACGGTAGGGCAATGGATTGGTGCGGGGTTATGGTTATTGTTAGGGGTAACACCATTTTTAGCGTTAGGAACAGTAATAGGTTCCATTAAGAAGGCGGACGCAGCTGCTGGCTTAGCAAATATTTTAAATATGAGTTTAGCTATAGTTGGCGGGTTGTGGATGCCGATTGAAGTATTCCCAAAAATATTAAGAACGATTGGTGAATGGACACCGACATACCATTTCGGAAGTGGTGCGTGGGATATTGTAGCTGGAAAATCAATTGGATGGGAAAATATCGCGGTATTAGGAGGTTATTTCCTTATATTTGTTGTAGTATCAATATATATAAGAAAAAGACAGGAAGCGGTATAAATGATAGAGAAGAAGAGGATTGAGATTTTTCCGAAACATATGGGATTTTTTCCGTACATGTGGCTTGTGTATTTATTATTTCCAATTTATCATTTAGCACAAGCATCAGGATGGAAGCTTGTGCTAGGAAGCGGTATGTTGATACTTTTTATTATCACATACCGTCAGCTATATTTTGTTCAGAAGACGTTTATTTTATGGGCATGCATTCAAATGATACTCATCTTTTTATTTGCTTTATTTTATAATCCTTTTATGATATTTTTTGGCTTTTTCACAGCAAGTGCGATGGGGTTTGCGCCAAATAAGAAAGTATTTCGAGTGCTGTTATGCTCGTTAGTTATAATGCTTGGAGCATTTTTATTTGTAAATATGAATCAAATAACAACTACAAGTTTAGTAAATATCGTTCCTATGTTTATTTTAATACTTCTTACGCCATTTGGTATGCGTAATTTTAATCAGAAAAAGATGTTAAGAAATCAATTAGATGAGGCGAACGAGCAAATTAAAGATTTAGTAAAACGTGAAGAACGGCAGCGAATTGCAAGAGATCTTCATGACACATTAGGGCATACCTTATCTCTTATTACTTTAAAAAGCCAGCTCGTTGAGAAGTTAATTGTGAAAAATCCAGAGCGTGCAAGTGCGGAAGCTAAGGAAATTACACAAACTTCTCGTACAGCTTTAAAACAGCTGAGAGAATTAATTTCTGATATGCGTATGATTACGGTAGAAGAAGAGCTAGAGCAAATAAAAGCGATCTTACAAGCAGCTAATATTGAATTAGAAGTGAGGCAAGAAGCAAGATCGAGCTCGTTATCACCAATTGAACAAAATATTGTCGGGATGTGTTTACGTGAGGCCGTTACAAATGTTGTAAAACATAGTAAGGCAACGCGGTGCGCAGTTTCTGTATTAGAATCACAAGGTGAACTGATTTTGAAAGTAGAAGATAACGGAATCGGTTTAACAGATCAAAATCATGATGGAAATGGTATTCGCGGCATGAAAGAACGAATTGCTCTTATTGATGGATTTGTTGAACTAGGTACAATCAATCCAGGGACGTTATTAACGGTAAAAGTTCCAGTTGTTATTAGAACAGGAAAAGATGAGGTGAGGGCATGATTCGAATTATTATTGCAGAAGACCAGCGGATGCTTCGTGGTGCATTAGGGGCCCTGCTTGATCTAGAAGATGATATCGAAGTAATTGGGCAAGCTGCGAACGGGGAAGAGGCGTTAAAATTAATTGAATCGTTAAAGCCAGATGTAAGTATTATGGATATTGAAATGCCGATTCAAAGTGGATTGGATGTCGCTGAGACTTTAAAGAAAGAAAAATCATCATGCAAAGTAATGATTTTAACAACATTTGCACGGCCGGGATATTTTGAAAGAGCAATGAAAGCTGGTGTGCACGGCTATTTATTAAAGGATAGCCCAAGTGAAGATTTAGCGGCAGCAATTCGTAATGTAATGAAGGGGAAACGAGAGGTCTCCCAAGATTTAATGTTTGGCTTATGGCAGGAGCAAAATCCGTTGTCAGATCGCGAAAAGGAAGTACTGTTGCTTGCGAAAGAAGGAAAGACGGCAAACGAAATTGCGAAGGCACTTTATCTTTCGCCGGGTACAGTACGTAATTATATTTCTGAAGTATTAGCGAAGCTTGATGCGAAAAATAGAATTGAGGCAATTACAATTGCGGAAGAAAAGGGTTGGATATAAAAAGAAGGTTACCTATGAGAGGTAACCTTCTTTTTATAATTATTGTACTTCTATTACTTGATTTACTTTTTGTAACGGTTTGTAACCGTGTGCTTCAAATGCCTTTGCAAATTCATTTGATACGGCAGTGCCATATAAATCTTTTGCAGCTTGTACGATATGAGATTGAAGTGATTCAAAGTCTTCAGCGGAAGTTGCATAATTTTGCAATGCACGCATAACAACTTTACTTACTTTTTCATTTCCTTGTTTTTGAACAGCAACACCGTTATATGTTTTACCTTCAGCTAATTGATATAATACGTGACTGATAATACCAGAATTCACGTGTGATTCTTGATTATTACCATCGTTATAGAAATCTTGTAAATTTGTATATAGTTTATGACCGCCGTCACCAATTTCCCTTGGGATATCACGAATTGTTAGGCCACCTAATGTATCGCCCATAATCCAGTTTCCTTTATCTTTCTTTACGTAATATTCGATTTGTGTACCCCAGAAATCCGCTAATCCCTCGTTTAGTGCAGATGTTTCAGCGCTTGGATATCTCACGACTTTATTTTTCGTCGTGCCACTGAATACAGCATGTCCAAATTCATGAGCTGTTACATCAAGAGCGGATGTTAGTTTTCCGTCTAAACCATCACCAAATACCATTTGGTTCCAAGCGGGATGCCAAAATGCATTTACATAGTCTTCTTTTACACCATCATTAACTTCAGTAGAATCAAAACCGTGTACACTAGCAACAACTTTTGAATCTTTATTGTCGTAACTTTTTAGATTATGTTCTTTCTTAAAGTAATCGTAAATATCACTCATGTTCTTCATAGCGCCCGCGGCTTCTTTATCTGCAAAATTAGGATTGCTACTTGAAATTAGTGTCCCTGGATAACCAGCTTGACTATATCCTCCGAGAGAATCGGCGTAGTTTGCATTATAAATATAAATACCATTTCCGCGTGATAAATCTGCTAAATAAAACTTCCCATCAGTTCCTTTGGCAATATTGAAAGAGATGTTTTCTTGAAGTGCATTTTTCCCAGTTCCTTGCTCACTTGCAGGGGATAATCTAGGTGATGTTACTTGATTTATAGTCTTATTCTCTTTGTTTTTAATGAATTTTTCTTGGAAAAGTACTTCGCCAGTTTTTAAATCAACGATAGCATTGCCGTTTATAATTTGTTCATTGTTTTCATAAGTAAATGTAATAACAGTTGCGAATGTATAATAGCCATCTTTTTTCTTATAAACAACGGTTTCGCTAGAGAATTCTGTCTCAACTGCATCACTTGGAATTTGAACTATATCGCGTAATTTAGATTTTACTTCATTTTTCGACAAAAAATTTGTTATAGTAAGATTAGGTTGTTGATTTAAATTTTGAACAACTTTACCACTAACAGTTGTGATCACTCCATTTTTATCTACTTTTACAATGAGATCTTGGCCATATACTTTATAGTTTTTATATGTTTGTGCAAGGCGAACTTCGGTTTGATTTTCTTTGGTTTCTTTATTTGTAGGTTGGAAATCTACATTTTTTTCAGTAGTGACTTGTTCTTGTTGAGCTTTAGCCCCGTTTACCTCACCTTTTAAATACTTTTTCGCAATATTTTCTTTCGTATCATTTTGAGGTTCTGTTAATTTTCCAATTGTTAAACCAGGCTGAGCAATTTCAACTTTGACTTCATTTTTATCTAATTCTTGGGCATGAATAGCTTTTGTTGATAAAGGACAAAGGAGACCGAACGTAACGAAAGCACTAGCAAATTTTCTATAATTCATCTATAACACTCCTAATCTATTATTGTATGTGAGATGAATTGTATGAAAAATTTGCCGAATTATATATATATTATGCATTATTTCATATCAAAAATTGTCGAATTAACATTATTGTAGTGGTATGACAACTTAAAAAACTAGATTGTTATAATGGGATGGTGATTAAGTATGCACGCAGAAAAATTAGGAAGTGAAATTAAGAAAATTAGGGTGATGAGAGGATTAACACAAAAACAGTTATCCGAGAACATATGTCATCAATCGGAAGTAAGTCGAATTGAATCGGGCGCGGTATACCCAAGTATGGATATATTGCAAGGTATTGCAGCAAAATTACAAGTTCCCATCATTCATTTTTATGAGGTACTCATTTATTCTGATATTGAGAGGAATAAGCAGTTAAAAGATCAAATTATTCTACTTTGTAAGCAAAAAAAATATAAAGAAATTTATAATAGAGTATGCAATGAATTGAAAAAGGAAGAATATCATCCCGAGCTTCAGCAATTTCTTCAATGGCAATATTATGTAGCTGCTTACGTATTGAAAAAAATCGATTACGAATATTGCATTTTAGAATTAAAGAAATTGCTCAATCAACAACTGGTAGGAATAGATGTATATCAGAACCTTTATATTGAAAATGCAATTGCAAACATTTATGCTGAAAACGGCTATTTGAAGCAGGGTATTGATTTGTTTGAAAATATATTAAAACAATTAGAGGCATTGCATGATAATAAAGAGTTTGATGTGAAGGTGAGACATAATCATGCAAAAGCATTATACATAGACAATCAATACGAAGAAGCGCTTTGTCACGCAAATAAAGCCATTGACCTATCGTGTCGAATTAACAGTATGACATTGATTGGACAGTTATACTTTCGAAAAGGTGAATGCCTAGCAAAACTTGGGTGTGATAGAGCAGAAATTGAAGATGCTTACGAAAAAGCATGCTTCTTTTTTGATATATTAGGAAACCATGAATTAAAAGAATCACTTATAAAAAAAATGAAGAAATAAAAAAGACATAAAGAACAAATATGCATAATTGCATAAAGTCTGGATAATTTTTCATGATATATTTAAAGAAAAAAATGCGGGTGATGGAATATGAAAAAACTACTTATTGGTAGTTTACTAACGTTAGCGATGGCATGGGGTATTTCATTAGGAGATACAGCATTAGAGAAAAACCAAATAATTTCTCATAATAATCAAGAGGTACAATTAGCTAATGAAGTACCTTTTGAGTTCTAAAAAACAACCGTCTTACTTAGACGGTTGTTTTTTTATGGAGTAACATCCAAACGTCTTTACTAGAGACAGGTTTGCTAATAAAGAATCCTTGAATGTGATCACAATTTTGTTTATGTAAAAATTCCCATTCTTCTTCCGTTTCTACACCTTCTGCAATCACTTTTAAATTTAGTTCTTTTGATAGTGTAATAATGGAAGAGACAATTGCTTCTTCTAAAGGGCTAGTTGTAATTCCACAAATAAACTCTCGAGCGATTTTTAATGTGTTGATTGGATATTTTGTTAAATAAGCTAAAGAACTATAACCAGTTCCAAAGTCGTCGATTGAAATTTGAATACCGAGATTTTGAAGTTGTTCTAGTTTTGCAACTACAGATTGATTTTGATTAATTGCGATGCTTTCCGTAATTTCAATATCTAGTGCTTCGGGTTTCAGTTCTGTTTCTTCCAATACCTTTGAAATAGTTGGGATTAAATCTGCATGGTTAAATTGAACAACAGATAAATTTACACCAACTTTTAAGTGAGAGAAACCTTGATTATGCCATCTTTTTGCCTCTAAACAAGCAGTACGTAAAATCCAATTGCCAAGTTCAATAATAAAACCAGTTTCCTCTGCTAGAGGGATAAATTGGGCAGGAGATACGATACCGAGTTTTGGATGCTTCCAACGTATTAATGCTTCAAAACCGATAATTTGTTTTGTTTTTGTGCTTACTTGTGGCTGGTATTCAAGGAAAAATTCATTTTGTTGTAATGCTTTTGAAAGTTCACCTTCTAAGAATTGAATTTCATTTTGAGCGATACTCATTTCTTTTGAGAAGAAAACAAATCTGTTTTTTCCATTTGCTTTCGCACGATACATAGCCATATCAGCATTTTTCATTAACTCATTTACATCAGTTCCATAATCAGGGTACATCGCAATTCCGATACTTGGTGTAATAGAGAGTTCTTCGCCTTGAATGAAGAATGGTTTGTTTAAAATAGTTAAAATCTGTTCAGCTATAAAAATTGCACTTTTTTCTGAGTACATTTCTGGTAATAGAATTGTAAACTCATCGCCACCTTGGCGAGCGACGATATCTTTTGAACGCAAGCAACCGCGTAATCTTTTTGCTACTTCAATTAATAATAAATCTCCAACGTCATGGCCAAGTCTATCGTTAATTTTTTTAAATCGATCTAAATCAAGGAATATGACGGCGACATCATTTGCGTTAGTTTGGGCTGTATTTAAAATGGCTTTTAAATCTTTTTCGAACTTTCGACGATTTGGTAATCCAGTAAGTGCATCGTGAAAGGCTAAATGTTCTACTTGTTTTTGTTTTTCATATAAGGTGGTAATATCACGTGCTATCCCAAACATTCCGACCACTTCTTTGTTTATAAAAGTAGGGATAAGTGTAATATGGAGATAATAATAATAGCCTTCTTGTTCTTTTGTACGAACTTCTAACGTTTGTGGCCTACCTTCCTTTGTAATTTGTAAAGCCTTCTTTAGTAGTTCGTGGTCTTTTGAATCAATGAAGTGTACCAGAGAATAGCTTGCCACTTCGCAATAATAGGCAGTAAATAAGCTTTCGCACGCCTTATTAGATTGTTGAAAAATGCCATTCATATTTAAAGAGAAAACGGCATCGGGATGGTCCTCGAATAAAGATTTATAACGTTGTTCACTTTTTGATAATGCAAATGCACCTTCTTCAACTTCGTCCTCTAGTTGTGTAGTCAACTGTTCATATGTATGAATTAGTGCTTGATTATCTTTCCACATGTAAAGTTGCCGAAAGAATAACAAAATAAGTGATAATACGAGACCGATTAACATGAATTTATCATCCCAAGGTTGAATGATAATAAAAGAAAAAGTAATAATTATACTAAAATAAGGTAGTATAAAACGTATATAATCGAATCGATAATATTTTGTTTTCGTTTCATGCTGCATTGGTTTATCTAAAATATATAGTATGGAAGAAAGTCCAATTAATAAAATAGAAGCAGTGTGTATTAAATAATTAATTTCAGCAGAAGTTTTCATCCCAAAATTCAATTGAAACAGATGAATATAACCGTATACGAGTATAATAGTGAAACCGATAATTAATGCAATTCTACTAGAAGAATATTGTTCTCTTCTATATAGGCTAATAACGGCGTAAATTACTAATGATTGTGCAATGAAATACCCAATTAAAATCCAAGTATCCTTTGTTAACATGCGGAAGCTTGAAAGGTCTAAGATAAAAGTTAAGGTGAAATAAATGTTCATAATAATAATAAAGATGCTATCGAATGAAAATTGAGAAAGCCCCTTAATAGAATAATTTTTTATAAACTTTATAGCAAATCCAACAAAGAGCAAAATATATTGTATGATAAAAAAAGGTAATGCTTTATATGAAAATATAGATTGATCATGTATAGAAAGTGAACTAAGAAATAGGGTTATCTCCATAACTAATCCACATAGGCAAGTACATAGTAATAAAATCCAAAATAGTTTATCACTGCGTTTCATTCTCTTAATAGCTTTATATAAACAGTGACAAGAAAAAAGTGCAGCGAAACAGAATAAGAAAAGAATTCCAATCTCCTTTATATGCGACTCATTTGGAATAAAGAGTATCCAAAGAGCAAATATAGATATGTATATTATGACAAATTGTACATATTTTTTTTGATTAATCATATTATGACTCCGTTTCAATAAAGTTGAATCTCGAGGGAATGCTAATTTAAATAATAGCATATAAAATAGGATGTTTTTTACTATAAAAATTACTTTTTTGAAAAAATGGTGCAAAGTTACAATTTACCACTGTAACATTGCACCACTTATTCTTTTAATTCCTCTTATAGCAGAAAGTTCATCTATTAATTGGAATAATGCTAAGTCTTTTTGTTTACTTTCAATCATAATATCGAAATTATGATTGTGTTTTTTTGCTATGTGTAAGAAAGGCTTAATAAACTCTAAATCGATATATTCAGCATGAGCCCTAAATTCTTTTTCCGATCTCGGGGAGGAAATGTGAACTTTAGGAGAGATATTTGTATGTGACCAAGTTTCAAAAATTGCAGGAAGCAACTCTTCTAGTGGTTCCTCGCAAAGATTGGCCATATGATGATGATAATCAAATACAAATGGAATATTTTCTTTTTGGCAAATTGATAAAGTTTCAGCGGTTGTATAGGTTTTATCATCATTTTCAAGAGTCATTTGTTTTTTTATATGTGTAGGAAGTTTTTTTATGTTTTCATGGAAGCGCTCAATTGCCTTTTCTTTATTTCCATAGGCTCCACCTACATGAATATTAATGTAAGAAGAATCTGCAATGCCTATAGCATCCAATATTTTATAATGATAAGTCATATCCGTAATAGCGTTAGTAGTAATATGTGGCTTGTCGCTTGTAAATAGCGTAAATTGATTTGGATGAAAACTTATTCGTAAATGGTGTTCTTTAATTAAAGCCCCTATTTTACGCCAAAGTGGTGTGAATACCCCAATATAGTCAAACTCGACTTCGGGATGTGTTGCAAGTGGGACGATGGAAGACGATAGGCGATATAGTGGGATTTCATGCGCTATATTGTAATGAAGGATACGTATTGTGTGCTCTAAATTTTGCCTTATAACATGGTACAGTTTGTCTTCTCGCTCTTGCTTGCTGAGTTTCTTAAAGCTTGTAAACGTCATTGTTTTGGCAGGAGAACAGTCCCAGAGTGCCATTGCATGTGAGACATATCCAAACCGTATAAGCATATGAGATACACCTCTTTTATTCATTGTCTTTCCTATAAAAAGAAAGCAAATATTGTTCCAATCCATTCCTTTCCTCTATCGATAAGAGAAGGCGGGTTTACATCGCTATAGGAAAGTACAGATGCATTCTCTAGATCTTCATGGAATTTCTTTTTTACTGTTTGAATGAAATGTTTATTATATAACAGGCAGTTTATTTCATGGTTAATATATAAACTTCTCATATCAAAGTTTGCTGTTCCGATATCGCAAATATCATCGTCTACTATAATAATTTTGGCGTGAAAAAAACCTTGTTGAAATGCATAAATATTGCAACCAGCCTGTATTAATTTTCGGCAGTACGGAAATTTGGCTTCTCGAACAAGAGGGTGATCAGCTTTTTCTGGAACAAGAATTGTGATTTGAACCCCTCTTTCTTTTGCTTTTAATAAGGCATTCATAATTTTTTTTCCAGGAATGAAATATGGTGTACCGATACAGATTTCTTTTTTTGCCGCGTTAATTAAATGTAAAAAAGTATGCTGTAAATAAGCCCCATCAGTCGGAATAAATTGATGCAGGATGGTACCTGGGTTTTGTTTTGGAAAATAAAGAGAAGCATCTAATAAATTTTGTTTCGTATCATCAAACCAGTCATGCAAAAATTGCTTTTGTAAATCTTGAACCCCTTCTCCTGTAAGACGTAAATGGTAGTCTCGCCATAATCCTAAATATTCATTATGCCCTAGATACTCTTCACCGATATTAAATCCCCCGATATAGCCGGTTTTCCCATCAATCACTGTAATTTTCCTATGATTTCGTTGATTGGCAGAAAAGAAAGGCAGAGGAAATTTTACCTTATGACAAAATGAAAAAGATACACCATGTTTTTGCAGGGAGCGAATAGCTTCGTTTGATAAAGAATGGCTGCCAAATCGATCAAGTAAAAGTCGTACTTCAATTCCTTCCTGAGCCTTATCAATCAGCAATTTTAAAAATTCACGACTGATTTTATCGTTTTTTACAATGAAGAATAAAATATGAATGTGATGCTGTGCTTGTTTTATATCAGTAAATAAAGCGTCATACAAATCTTTCCCGTATGTATAAAGGTGAAAATCACTTTGACGTAAAGGGAAAGTGCGAGAGCTTACTCGTTTTAAATGAAGAAGTCTCCCGTATGAAAGGTCAATTGTAATCCAAAGAGCAACGGATATTAACAAAAGAGATAAGTAGAGCATTAGTGAATTCCCTCCTTCGCATTCTTTTCACCTTCAGTGTGTTACAAATGATACGGGTAGCACGGCTGTTATTATAAATTTCTTTAGAGGATAGATCTTGTACTGGTTAAAGTTTCACTTTATCCCGCTTTAACGGGCAGTAAGCCTTTCGACTCAAAAACTGTTGAATAAGTAGAAGTTAGCTTGAAAATCAACTGCCCGTAAAAGTCCGATTGATTCAACTAATAATTAGAGGGGGATGAACCACCCCTGCTAATTAAAGTTTCACTTTACCCCGCTTTAACGGGCAGTAAGCTTCCTATTTCAAAAATTGATGAATAAGCAGAAGCTAGTTTGGAAATCAACTGCCCGTAAAAGCCCGATTGGTTCAACTAATAATCAGCGGGGGATGAACCACCCCTGCTGATTAAAGTTTCACTTTATAGTTTCACCGAAATAAACAGCTTTATGAAAAAATGTGTTGTTCTATAACAAAAAACTGTTGACTGAATGCTCACTCATTATATAATGGGGATAGGGGATATAATTCAGAAAATTATATATTTTTGAATATTCAAAAAAGAAAGAGGGCTTACAAAGAGAGGGGTAGCATAAAAATGAATAGCTTACTAATCATTAATTGGCTGGCTGCCATTGCTGTTATTGCTTATGCAGGATATTTGTTTGTATATCTTATACGGACGAGAATGGCCTACATACAATTAGGAAAAAAAATTGAATTTGACCGTCGTTTTAAAGAGCGTTGGGATCTCCTTAAGGTCAATGTTTTCGGTCAGAAAAAGCTGCTGAAAGATAAGAAAAGCGGCATCATTCACGTTATGTTCTTTTACGGATTTATTCTTGTCCAATTTGGAGCAATTGACTTCGTTTGGAAAGGACTCGCACCAGGATCACATCTTCCACTTGGACCACTATACCCTGCATTTACATTCTTCCAGGAAATTGTCACACTTGTTATTTTAATTGCAGTATTTTGGGCTTTTCATAGACGTTATGTAGAAAAGCTTGTTCGTTTAAAACGTAACTTCAAATCAGGTCTTGTTCTTATCTTTATCGGTGGCTTAATGATTTCTGTGCTACTTGGTAACGGTATGGGACTTATATGGCATGGCGAGGAGCTTTCATGGAGTGAACCAATTGCTTCTGCAATCGCTTACGTTTTTAGCGGGATAAATGAAACCGTAGCCATTTCAGTGTTCTATTTTTCTTGGTGGGTGCATTTACTAATTTTGTTAACGTTTTTAGTGTATGTTCCACAATCAAAACATGCGCATTTAATTGCAGGACCAGCTAATGTATTCTTCGGTCGTCTTTCAAACCCAGGGAAGCTTGAAAAGATTGATTTTGAAGATGAAACGCAAGAAACATTTGGTGTTGGTAAAATTGAAGACTTTAGACAAAATCAACTTATTGACTTATACGCTTGTGTAGAGTGTGGCCGTTGTACAAATATGTGTCCGGCAACAGGAACAGGAAAAATGTTATCGCCGATGGACTTAATTTTAAAACTTCGTGATCATTTAACTGATAAAGGAGCTGCGGTAACATCAAAAGCACCGTGGGTTCCAGTAGTTGCCTTCAATAATACACAAGGAAATCAGTTAGCGATGATGGCAGCTGGAAAAGGACAACAAGAATCAGCGTCTACAACGCTCGCTTACGATCCGAGTTTAATCGGAGATGTTATTACAGAAGAAGAGATTTGGGCATGTACAACGTGTCGTAACTGTGAAGATCAATGCCCAGTTATGAATGAGCATGTTGACAAAATTATTGATTTACGTCGATATCTCGTTTTAACAGAAGGAAAAATGGACGCGGAAGCACAACGCGCGATGACAAATATCGAGCGTCAAGGGAATCCGTGGGGTCTGAACCGTAAAGAGCGTGAAACATGGCGCCAAGGTGATGACGAAGTAACAGTTCCAACTGTAAAAGAAAAATCAAAAGCTGGGGAGGAATTCGAGTATTTGTTCTGGGTTGGTTCAATGGGATCATACGACAATCGTAGTCAGAAGATTGCGATATCGTTTGCGAAGTTAATGAACGAAGCAGGCATTTCATTCGCAATTCTCGGTAATAAAGAAAAGAATTCTGGAGATACACCACGCCGCCTCGGAAATGAATTTGTATTCCAAGAGATGGCGACAAAGAATATCGAAGAATTTGAAAAGGCAGGAGTGAAGAAAATCGTTACGATTGATCCTCATGCTTATAACACATTTAAAAATGAGTATCCGGACTTTGGCTTGCAAGCAGAAGTCTATCATCATACAGAATTGTTAGCTCAGTGGGTGAAAGAAGGGCGCTTAAAGCCTGTTCACGCTATTGAAGAAACAGTTACGTACCATGATTCCTGTTATTTAGGAAGATACAACGAAGTGTACGAAGCGCCACGTGACATTTTGAAAGCGATTCCTGGAGTGAATCTTGTAGAAATGGCACGTAATCGTGAAACTGGAATGTGCTGTGGCGCAGGTGGTGGCTTAATGTGGATGGAAGAAACAACAGGTTCTCGTATTAACGTTGCTCGTACAGAACAAGCATTAGCTGTACAGCCATCCATTATCGGTACAGGTTGTCCATATTGCTTAACGATGATCAGTGATGGAACGAAAGCGAAAGAAGTAGAAGAGAAAGTTCAAACTCTTGATGTGACAGAGATTTTAGAACGATCTGTTATCGGACAGAAAAAAGAAGCAATGTAGTTTGTAAGAATGTATACAACTTTAGAAAGAGGTGCAATGATTGCACCTCTTCTCAACGTAGGGATACCGAGCGAGCGCTCAGTGTTAAAAAATGAAATGGGGGAAAGAAACATGAGTAAAACAGTTATTTTAAGTGCTGCAAGAACACCAGTTGGAAAATTTGGAGGATCTTTAAAGGATGTAAAAGCGACGGAACTTGGAGGAATTGCAATTAAAGCAGCGCTTGAAAGAGCAAATGTTGCGGCTAGTGATGTTGAAGAAGTTATATTTGGAACGGTTATTCAAGGTGGGCAGGGACAAATTCCATCGCGCCAAGCTGCGAGGGCTGCTGGAATCCCTTGGGAAGTGCAGACGGAAACAGTGAATAAAGTTTGTGCATCAGGGCTTCGTGCGGTTACGTTAGCGGATCAGATTATTCGTACTGGCGATCAATCACTGATTGTAGCTGGCGGTATGGAGTCGATGAGTAACAGTCCTTACATTTTACGTGGAGCAAGATGGGGATACAGAATGGGCAACAACGAAGTTATTGATTTAAACGTTGCTGACGGTTTAACATGCGCATTTTCAGGTACACACATGGGCGTTTATGGCGGAGAAGTTGCAAAGGAAGATGGAATTTCTCGCGAAGCGCAAGATGAATGGGCATATCGTAGCCATCAGCGTGCGGTTTCAGCGCATAAAGAAGGGCGTTTTGAAGAGGAAATCGTGCCAGTAACGATTCCGCAAAGAAAAGGCAATCCTATTGTCGTTGCAAAGGATGAGGCGCCACGTGAAGATACAACGATTGAAAAGTTAGCAAAGTTAAAACCTGTATTTGATAAGACAGCGACGGTGACAGCTGGTAATGCGCCGGGACTAAACGATGGTGGTGCCGCACTTGTATTAATGAGCGAAGACAGAGCGAAGCAAGAAGGAAGAAAGCCATTAGCGACAATTTTGGCGCATACAGCAATTGCAGTGGAATCTAAAGATTTCCCAAGAACTCCAGGTTATGCAATTAACGCATTGCTTGAAAAAACAGGAAAGACAATTGAAGACATTGATTTATTCGAGATTAATGAAGCCTTTGCAGCGGTAGCAATTGCAAGTACAGAAATCGCAGGAATTGATCCGGAAAAATTGAATGTAAATGGCGGCGCGGTAGCGATGGGACATCCAATTGGAGCAAGCGGAGCGCGCATTATCGTTACACTAATCCATGCACTTAAGCAGCGCGGCGGTGGAATTGGAATTGCTTCGATTTGTAGCGGTGGCGGTCAAGGGGACGCAGTGATGATTGAAGTTCACTAATTAAAGTTCGAGGGTATAAAATTTATTAACAATTAAGGGGGAAGAAAAAATGGGTGTACAAAACATTGTTGTAATTGGTGCAGGACAAATGGGATCAGGAATTGCACAAGTATGTGCAATGGCAGGATATGACGTGAAGGTACAAGATTTAAAGCAAGAGCAATTAGATAGAGGATTGGCTATCATTACGAAAAACTTAGCACGCCAAGTAGAAAAAGGACGTATGAAGGAAGAAGAGAAGGAAGCCACATTAAATCGTCTTACAGTAACGCTTGATTTAGATTGTGTGAAAGAAGCGGATCTTATTATTGAAGCAGCTGTTGAGAAAATGGATATTAAAAAGAAAATCTTTGCGAATCTAGATGAAATTGCTCCAGAACACGCAATTTTAGCAACGAATACGTCATCTCTGCCAATTACAGAAATTGCAGCGGTAACGAAGCGTCCGGAAAAAGTAATCGGTATGCACTTTATGAATCCAGTTCCAGTTATGAAGCTTGTTGAGATTATTCGTGGTTTGGCTACCGATGATGCGGTATATGAAGCAATTGAAGATATTACGAAAAAAATTGGGAAAGTACCAGTTGAAGTGAATGATTTCCCAGGTTTTGTATCAAATCGTATTTTGCTACCGATGATTAACGAAGCAATTTATACGTTATATGAAGGTGTAGCGACGAAAGAAGCAATTGATGAAGTCATGAAGCTTGGTATGAACCATCCGATGGGGCCTTTGACACTCGCCGATTTTATCGGTTTAGATACGTGTTTATACATTATGGAAGTGTTGCATGAAGGATTAGGAGATAGTAAATATCGTCCATGTCCGTTATTACGTAAGTATGTGAATGCAGGATGGTTAGGGCGTAAAACAGGTCGTGGATTCTACGTTTACGAATAAATGCCCCCTTTGTTACAACATAGTGGTCTTACCAAATTATTTAAAGGATATATAGCAAATGGAGGCGGAATATATGAACTTTCGTTTTAATGAAGAGCAGCAAATGATGAGGAAAATGGTTCGGGATTTTGCACAGAAGGAAATAGCTCCCTTTGTTCCTAGTATGGAACAAGGGGTGTTCCCGAAAGAGATTTTGCAAAAGATGGGTGAGCTTGGATTAATGGGTATTCCAGCGCCTGCAAAATACGGTGGGGCAGAAATGGACTTTATATCTTACATTCTAGCAATTGAGGAAATCTCAAAGGTAAGTGCAACAGTTGGTGTAATTTTAGCTGTACATACGTCAGTTGGAATGAATCCGATTTTATATTTCGGAACAGAAGAACAGAAGAAAAAATATGTTTCTAAACTTGCGACCGGGGAATATTTAGGTGCATTTGCTTTAACAGAGCCAAATGCAGGATCAGATGCAGGGAGTTTGAAATCAAGAGCTGTGAAAAAAGGTGATCATTATATTATTAATGGATCGAAAGTGTTTATTACAAATGGTGGTGAAGCAAGTACATACATTGTATTCGCTTCTACAAATCCAGAGGCAGGAAAAAGTGGTATTTCTGCATTTATAGTAGAGAAAGATACACCTGGTTTAATCATCGGAAAAGATGAACATAAGATGGGACTTCTCGGTTCTCGTACAGTACAACTTACTTTTGAAGATATGAAAGTGCCAGCTGAGAATTTACTTGGGGAAGAAGGACAAGGATTTAAGGTGGCGATGGCGAATTTAGATGTTGGGCGAATTGGAATCGGTGCGCAGGCGTTAGGAATTGCTGAAGCGGCGCTTGGCTGTGCAATTGATTATGCAAAAGAAAGAGAGCAATTCGGGAAGCCAATTGCGGCGCAGCAAGGGATTGGCTTCAAGCTTGCAGATATGGCAACAAGTGTCGAAGCAGCAAGGTTACTCGTATATAGAGCGGCATCTCTTAGGGCACAGGGATTACCATGCGGTAAAGAAGCATCTATTGCGAAATTATTTGCTTCTAAGACAGCGGTTGAAGTCGCGATTGAGGCGGTGCAAGTGTTTGGTGGTTACGGTTATACGAAAGACTATCCAGTAGAACGATTTTTCCGTGATGCGAAAATCACGCAAATATATGAAGGAACAAGTGAAATACAGAAACTTGTTATTAGCCGTGCTTTATAAAAGGGCGAGGGGGAGACGGAGATGCATTTTAAACTATCAGAAGAACATGAAATGATAAGAAAAATGGTTCGAGATTTTGCTAAAAATGAAGTGGCACCAACAGCAGCTGAGCGTGATGAGGAAGAGCGATTTGATCGAGAATTATTTGATCAAATGGCAGAGCTTGGTTTAACCGGTATTCCGTGGCCTGAAGAGTACGGTGGAATTGGAAGCGATTACTTAGCGTACGTAATCGCTATTGAAGAATTATCCCGCGTTTGTGCTTCAACAGGCGTAACACTGTCCGCGCATACTTCACTTGCGGGATGGCCAATTTTTAAATTTGGGACGGAAGAGCAAAAGCAAAAGTTTTTACGACCGATGGCTGAAGGAAAGAAAATTGGTGCATACGGCTTAACTGAGCCAGGATCTGGATCGGATGCTGGTGGAATGAAGACAATCGCAAAGAGAGATGGAGACCATTATATTTTAAATGGATCAAAAATTTTCATTACAAATGGCGGTATTGCTGATATTTATGTTGTTTTTGCGCTAACTGATCCTGAATCAAAGCAGCGCGGTACGAGTGCATTTATTGTAGAAAGTGATACACCGGGATTTTCAGTTGGGAAGAAGGAGAGCAAGCTAGGGATTCGCTCTTCACCAACGACTGAAATTATGTTTGAAGATTGCCGTATTCCTGTAGAGAATCTACTTGGAGAAGAGGGGCAAGGGTTTAAAGTTGCGATGCAAACATTAGATGGAGGTCGTAACGGTATTGCGGCGCAAGCTGTTGGTATTGCACAAGGGGCTTTAGATGCTTCTGTAGAATATGCAAGGGAGCGCCATCAATTTGGAAAACCAATTGCGGCGCAGCAAGGGATTGGCTTTAAACTTGCGGATATGGCAACAGATGTAGAAGCGGCACGCCTTTTAACATATCAAGCGGCTTGGCTTGAATCAGAAGGGCTTCCGTATGGAAAAGAGTCAGCGATGTCAAAAGTATTTGCAGGAGATACAGCGATGAGGGTGACGACTGAAGCGGTGCAAGTATTTGGTGGTTACGGTTATACGAAAGATTATCCAGTAGAGCGTTATATGCGAGATGCAAAAATTACACAAATATATGAAGGAACACAAGAGATTCAGAGGCTTGTAATTTCTCGTATGTTAACGAAGTAGGAACGAAAGCGTAGGTATTTTCCTACGCTTTTTCCTTCCAAAAAATAATAGAGAGAGGTGAAGGGAATGGTTAAACATAATGTACATGCATCGGTGAAAGATGAAAAATTAGTTGCGTTAAGACGTGAGCAAATGATTAAAGGTGCGGTGCAACTGTTTAAACAAAAAGGATTTCCGCGTACAACAACGAGAGAAATTGCAAAAGCGGCTGGATTTAGTATAGGGACACTTTATGAGTACATTCGTACAAAAGATGATGTTTTGTATTTAGTTTGTGATAGTATTTATGAACATGTAAAAGAAAGATTAGAGGAAGTAGTTTGTACAGAAAAAGGGAGTGTAGAAAGTTTAAAGATAGCAATAACGAATTACTTTAAAGTGATGGATGAATTACAGGAAGAAGTATTGATAATGTATCAAGAGGTACGCTTTTTACCGAAAGAATCACTTCCGTATGTATTAGAAAAGGAGTTTCAAATGGTAGGAATGTTCGAGAATATTTTAGAACAGTGTACGGAAAATGGAACATTTACATTAAATAAAAAAGAAATACAGCTTCTTGCCCATAATATTTTTATACAAGGACAGATGTGGGGATTTAGACGCTGGGCGCTGCAAAAACTGTATACGCTCGAAGAATATACAGAAATGCAAATTAGGTATGTATTGCAAGGGGCCCATATGCTTCCAAAATAAGGAACAGACAAATTATAATTTTACTACCCTATAAAAGTTTCCCGTTTTTTTTGTAGCATATTTGTGCGACTTTTGTTTATAATGAATAGTATGGATTTTTTTAAGCAGGCCGTTATATATAAGGTTATATTTGATGAAAGGAAGTGCCGCATAAGTGGATTTTAAGCAATATTCACCAGAAGAGCTAAAAGAATGTTCAATGATTGAAGTTGTACATAGCGTTTTAGGGGATAAAAAACAAGCAACGACATTCAACGAGTTGGTTCAAGAAATCGCTCAAGTGCTGGGACTATCTCAAGAGCAAGTTAATGCGAAAATCGCACAATTTTATACAGACTTAAACATCGATGGACGTTTCATTAATTTAGGAGAAAATCGTTGGGGGCTACGCAGCTGGTACCCATACGAGCAAATTGATGAAGAAATCTTGCCTCAACCAAAACCGAAGAAGAAACGTAAAGTTGAAGAAGACGGTTTTGACGACTACATTGAAGAAGATGAAGATGACTTCGACGATGCAGATGTAAATGAAGATGAAGATGATGATGTAGAAGATTTGGACAAGGTTCTTGAAGAAGAAGACGGAGATGACGACGATCTTGATGATTTAGACGAAGATGACGACGACTTCGCTGAAGAAGAACTTGAGTATGACGAAACTGAAGAAGAAGAAGAGGAAGAACTGTAGTTCTTGACTTTTCATTATCGTCCATGTAGAATCATTTTTGGGCTCTTTAAAAAAGGACGATAATACTTTTAAAGTGTAAATATAAAAGAAAATTGCTCCCTACTTATTACTTTTTGTGATGAGGGGAGCAATTTTCTTTTTTGTTTTTTGTTTAGAAAATAAAAAGAGTCTAACAATAAGATGGATACAGTGTTATCTACATACGTTGCGCTTTGCAACGGTGATTATATAACAGCAAAATAGAAGGGAGCTTTTTCATGACTAAGTATATTTTTGTAACAGGCGGTGTAGTATCGTCTTTAGGAAAAGGTATTACAGCAGCATCTCTTGGAAGACTTTTAAAAAATCGTGGTTTAAACGTAACGATTCAAAAGTTTGATCCATACATTAACGTAGACCCAGGGACTATGAGCCCATATCAACACGGTGAGGTATTCGTAACAGATGATGGCGCAGAAACTGACTTAGACCTTGGTCACTATGAGCGTTTTATCGACATTAACTTAAATAAATACAGCAACGTAACAACAGGTAAAATTTACTCTTCAGTTCTTCAAAAAGAGCGTCGCGGTGAATATTTAGGAGGAACAGTTCAAGTTATTCCTCACATTACTAACGAAATTAAAGAACGCGTATATCGTTCTGGTCGTGAAACAAATGCGGATGTTGTTATTACAGAAATCGGTGGAACTGTTGGTGACATCGAGTCTCTACCATTCTTAGAAGCAATCCGTCAAATTAAGAGCGACATCGGTCGTGACAATGTAATGTACATTCACTGTACGTTAATCCCGTACTTAAAAGCAGCGGGTGAAATGAAGACAAAACCAACACAACATAGTGTTAAAGAACTTCGTAGCTTAGGTATTCAACCAAACATTATCGTTGTTCGTACAGAAATGCCTGTTTCTCAAGATATGAAAGACAAGCTTGCATTATTCTGTGACATCGATACAAAAGCGGTTATCGAAGCTCGCGATGCAGATACTTTATATGCGGTCCCATTATCTCTTCAAGAACAAAACATGGACCAAATCGTTTGTGACCACTTAAAATTAGACAATCCAGCTGCAGATATGACAGAGTGGACTGCTCTAGTTAACAAAGTGCGTAATCTTTCTAAGAAAACAAAAATCGCTCTTGTTGGTAAATATGTAGAACTTCAAGATGCTTATATTTCTGTTGTAGAAGCACTTCGTCATGCTGGTTACTCATTCGACACAGATGTAGAAGTAAAATGGGTAAATGCTGAGCACGTAACAGCAGAAAACGTAAAAGAATTAGTTGGCGATACAGATGGTATCCTTGTACCAGGTGGCTTCGGTGATCGTGGTGTAGAAGGTAAAATCGTTGCGATTCAATATGCTCGTGAAAACAAAGTTCCATTCTTAGGAATTTGCTTAGGTATGCAACTTGCATCAATCGAATTTGCACGTAATGTATTAGGTTTAGAAGGTGCTAACTCTTCTGAAATCAACCCTGACACACCATATGCAATCATCGACTTATTACCAGAACAAAAAGATGTAGAGGACCTAGGTGGTACACTTCGTCTTGGTCTATACCCATGTAAGCTTGCTGAAGAAACAAATGCTTACAATGCTTATAATGAGCCGGTTGTATATGAACGTCATCGTCATCGTTATGAGTTCAACAACCAGTTCCGTCCGGATATGGAAAAAGAAGGATTTGTATTCTCTGGTACAAGCCCAGACGGTCGTCTAGTTGAAATTATTGAATTAAAAGATCATCCTTGGTTCGTGGCAGCACAGTTCCACCCAGAACTTGTTTCTCGTCCAAACCGTCCACAACCATTGTTCCATGACTTCGTAAGAGCTTCTATTACGAATAAAGAGAGCAAGTAATAAAAAAAGCGCCTGAAATAAGGCGCTTTTTTTAATATTCATTTAACATTTCATCGATTGTGAATTTGATCCCGTGATAAGCAAATAAGGCTACTATTAAACTTGGGAATCCGTAGCGATTACCTTCATCATCTGGAATAAGACCTTTTAACAGTTTTGTATCAATATGTACGTCTGTATATCGTTCGAGTGATTCCGTACCTTCTTGAAGAGCAGAAATGCCGACAATAGAGTGTCCCTCTTCTTGTAGTTTTTTTGCAATTTCTACAACCGCTTCATCTGTTGAAAAACGGCTAATAAGAAGTACACGATCCGCAGAGGTTACTTCTGCTTCTTTACCATTTTTAAATAAGCGTTTTGCTTGCTTCATTGGTTCAGCACCGAATAGTGCCTCGGCAACAACGCCCTCCATTTCATTTGTACCATGTAAATAAATGAAACCATCGCCAACTAGTGCTTGAGCAAGTAAACGAGCGCTATCTTCTATATTCATTTCTTCTTTTTGAGAAACTCTGGAGAAATAACCACTTAATTGAGTTGAAAAAATTTTTAACATAATGTTACTCCCTTCGTACGTGTTTGCCGGCTTTCATTATAATTTATTTTTTTAGAAAGGTGAAATCGTAGGGTAGCATAACAAAATAGGAAACGGTAAAATAAGAAAGAATAGGAAGGAATTTGCCAAAGAATAGCGAAATTAAATCGTTAAGATATAAGAAGCTTTAAATCTTGTACTTACACAGAAAGGTTGGGAATTATGGAAGGTAAAATTTTAATCGTTGATGATCAATATGGGATTCGTGTGTTATTACATGAAGTGTTCCAAAAAGAAGGTTATCAGACATTCCAAGCAGCGAATGGATTTCAAGCTTTAGATATCGTGAAAAAAGATAATCCAGATTTATTAGTGTTAGATATGAAAATTCCAGGCATGGATGGTATAGAGATTTTAAAGCATGTAAAAGAAATTGATGAGAGTATTAAAGTAATTTTAATGACTGCTTATGGAGAGCTTGATATGATCCAAGAAGCAAAAGATTTAGGAGCTTTAATGCATTTTGCTAAACCATTTGATATTGATGAAATTCGTCAAGCTGTGAGAAATGAGCTCGCTGTAGAGGCATAAAAATGAATTTTTTATAAAAAATATGGAAAAAAGCGTTTACATGGACTATTGTGCAGGTGAATACGGTTGAGTTTTTGAGTACAAGTTGTTATCCTATTGAGTGTAGAAAAAAGTCCGGTATGTAGATATACATATTTTACCTTATTCTGGTCATACTACCAGCGATAAGAACTTATCGGATACAAAAAACGTTTTTTAGGAGGATTCACCATGCCTTTAGTTTCTATGAAAGAAATGCTAAACAAAGCACTAGAAGGAAAATACGCAGTTGGTCAATTCAACATGAACAACTTAGAGTGGACTCAAGCTATCTTAGCTGCTGCGGAAGAAGAAAAATCTCCTGTAATCCTAGGTGTATCTGAGGGTGCAGCTCGTCATATGACTGGTTTCAAAACAGTTGTAGCTATGGTTAAAGCTTTAATCGAAGAAATGAACATCACTGTTCCTGTAGCGATTCACCTTGACCATGGTTCAAGCTTCGAAAAATGTAAAGAAGCAATCGATGCAGGTTTCACATCTGTAATGATCGACGCTTCTCACCACCCATTCGAAGAAAACGTTGAAACTACTAAACAAGTAGTAGAATACGCACACGCTCGTAACGTATCTGTTGAAGCTGAGCTTGGAACAGTTGGCGGACAAGAAGACGACGTAATCGCTGAAGGCGTAATTTACGCTGACCCAGCAGAGTGTAAGCACCTTGTTGAAGCAACAGGTATCGATTGCCTAGCTCCAGCTTTAGGTTCTGTACACGGTCCTTACAAAGGTGAGCCTAACTTAGGATTCGCTGAAATGGAACAAGTTCGTGACTTCACTGGCGTACCTTTAGTATTACATGGTGGTACTGGTATCCCAACTGCTGATATCGAAAAAGCTATCTCTTTAGGTACTTCAAAAATCAACGTAAACACTGAGAACCAAATCGAGTTTACAAAAGCTGTTCGTGAAGTATTAAACAAAGACCAAGAAGTTTACGATCCTCGTAAATTTATCGGACCTGGCCGCGACGCTATCAAAGCAACTGTTATTGGTAAAATTCGCGAATTCGGTTCTAACGGTAAAGCGTAAGAATAAAATTCCGTTTTGGAAACCGTCTAGTCTTTTAGACGGTTTCCTTTCGT
This sequence comes from Bacillus cereus group sp. Bce041, assembly GCF_052646455.1. NCBI lineage: Bacteria > Bacillati > Bacillota > Bacilli > Caryophanales > Bacillaceae > Bacillus > Bacillus cereus group sp. Bce041. Next base: position 52,957 of record NZ_JBQXON010000010.1, on the reverse strand, counting down.
TGTATAATGAAAGCGTGAACAAGTCTAAAGATTTTATCATTTTTGGTTTTTAAATAGAAAATAATGTGCATAGTCCTATTAATAAATGTGATAACGTATCTAAATTGATAAAGTAAATTCGATGAATAGTTGATCTTTATCTATTCGTGCTACAGGAGAAATGAAGATAATGGTTTCCTATTTATTGAGTTTTGGGATGGAAAGAGTAATTGAGATTCTTAAGGGGAGCTTTCTATAAAAAGATAGAAAGTAAATACATTCACAAGAAGGGAGCTCAATATGGAAAAATTGCTAATTGAAGGCGGAAGAGCTTTAAATGGAACAATTCGAGTAAGTGGTGCAAAGAACAGTGCCGTTGCATTAATTCCAGCGACAATTTTAGCAGATACTCCAGTAACTATTGGTGGTGTCCCTAATATTTCGGACGTGAAAATGTTAGGAGACTTACTAGAGGAAATTGGAGGGAAAGTAACTTATGGACAGGAGGAAGAGATGGTAGTCGATCCTTCTAACATGGTTGCAATGCCTTTGCCAAATGGAAAAGTGAAAAAATTGCGCGCTTCTTATTATTTAATGGGTGCAATGCTTGGCCGTTTTAAAAAAGCTGTTATTGGGCTTCCGGGTGGATGTCATTTAGGACCGAGGCCGATTGATCAGCATATTAAAGGGTTTGAAGCGCTAGGTGCACATGTTACGAATGAACAAGGTGCCATCTATTTAAGAGCAGATGAGCTACGCGGGGCACGTATTTATTTAGATGTTGTTAGTGTAGGAGCTACGATTAATATTATGCTAGCAGCTGTACGAGCGAAAGGTAGAACTGTTATTGAAAATGCAGCGAAAGAGCCTGAGATCATTGATGTAGCTACATTGTTAACAAGCATGGGAGCACGTATTAAAGGTGCTGGTACTGACGTAATCCGAATAGATGGTGTTGACTCTTTACATGGTTGTCACCATACTATCATCCCAGATCGTATTGAAGCTGGTACGTATATGATTCTAGGAGCTGCATCAGGAGGAGAAGTAACGGTTGATAACGTTATTCCTCAGCATTTAGAATCAGTTACTGCAAAGCTAAGAGAAGCTGGTGTTCAAGTTGAAACGAACGATGATCAAATTACGGTGAACGGTAATAGAAAGTTAAAAGTAGTTGATATCAAAACGCTTGTATATCCAGGTTTTCCAACGGATTTACAACAGCCGTTTACGACGCTTTTAACAAAGGCACACGGGACAGGAGTTGTAACAGATACAATTTACGGTGCCCGTTTCAAACACATTGATGAATTACGTCGTATGAATGCTCAAATTAAAGTAGAGGGTCGTTCGGCAATTGTAACTGGTCCTGTGTTACTGCAAGGTGCAAAAGTGAAGGCGAGTGATTTACGAGCAGGAGCGGCACTTGTTATTGCAGGGTTAATGGCAGATGGAATTACAGAAGTAACAGGACTTGAGCATATTGATCGAGGTTATGAGAATATAGTGGACAAGCTTAAAGGGCTTGGTGCAAACATTTGGCGAGAACAAATGACAAAGCAAGAAATTGAAGAAATGAAGAACGCATAAGTGATACTTCCGCAAGGGGGAAGCGAAGCATCACTACTTGCGGAAGTACACTTTATAGAAAAATACGGTTCACAAAATACGGCAGAAATATAAAGGCTTAAAGGAGAGGGATTATCGTGGAAAGAAGTTTATCTATGGAGTTAGTACGTGTAACAGAGGCTGCAGCTTTATCATCAGCGCGTTGGATGGGGCGCGGGAAAAAGGATGAGGCAGACGGTGCAGCAACATCAGCTATGCGTGATGTATTTGATACAATTCCGATGAAAGGTACAGTTGTAATTGGTGAAGGTGAGATGGATGAAGCACCAATGCTATATATCGGAGAGAAATTAGGTACAGGATATGGACCACGTGTAGACGTTGCGGTTGATCCTTTAGAAGGGACAAACATCGTAGCAGCTGGTGGCTGGAATGCTCTTGCTGTCATTGCAATTGCAGACCACGGTAATTTGTTACATGCCCCTGACATGTACATGGATAAAATCGCGGTTGGCCCAGAAGCAGTTGGGGCGGTCGACATTGATGCGCCTATTATTGATAACTTACGTGCAGTTGCGAAAGCGAAAAATAAAGATATTGAAGATGTTGTAGCGACAGTTTTAAATCGTCCACGTCATCAAGAAATTATCGAAGAAATTCGTAAAGCTGGTGCGCGCATTAAATTGATTAATGATGGAGATGTAGCTGGAGCGATTAATACAGCGTTTGATCGTACAGGTGTAGATATTTTATTTGGATCTGGTGGAGCACCTGAAGGTGTATTAGCAGCAGTTGCTTTAAAATGTTTAGGTGGAGAAATTCACGGAAAATTATTGCCACAAAACGAAGCTGAATTAGCACGTTGTAAAAAAATGGGCATAGAAGACATTAATCGTATCCTTCGTATGGAGGACTTAGTAAAAGGTGACGATGCAATCTTTGCAGCAACAGGCGTAACAGATGGAGAACTATTACGCGGTGTTCAATTTAAAGGTAGCGTAGGAACAACGCAATCCCTTGTTATGCGCGCGAAATCAGGCACAGTTCGCTTCGTAGATGGTCGTCATAGCTTAAATAAAAAACCGAACTTGGTTATTAAGTAAAAAGCGTAAGCAGCTCCTTCAGAAAGGTTAAAATGGTCGATCTTTCTAACTATCGGAGCTAGAACTAAATTAAATAAGAAGCGAAGACAAATTTTCTTGTCTTCGCTTCTTGTATTTGTGTTCCAACGTATTGATTAAAACTAGATAAAAGGGTTACAATAGTGAATATTACCCTACTTGAACTTATTGCCTTTCATTATTAATTATTTGCCTTCCGTATTTTTTCCCTTTACCCATGAAAAAAGAGAATAACGTTAAAGTGTGGTGTCTGAATGAATTTGTCAATTGCAGCATTAGAAAACATGAAATTAAAAGAGTTATACGAGCTTGCGAAAGAATTTAAGATTTCGTATTATAGCAAGTTAACGAAAAAAGAGCTGATTTTTTCTATTTTGAAAGCTCGAGCAGAAAAAGAAGGTTTCTTTTTCATGGAAGGCGTATTAGAAATTATTCAATCAGAAGGATTTGGATTCCTACGTCCTATCAACTATTCTCCAAGCTCAGAAGATATTTATATCTCAGCTTCGCAAATTCGTCGTTTCGATTTACGTAATGGAGATAAAGTTTCTGGTAAAGTACGACCTCCGAAAGAAAATGAACGCTATTTTGGGTTATTACAAGTTGAAGCTGTAAACGGAGATGATCCAGATTCAGCAAAAGAGCGTGTGCATTTCCCTGCATTAACACCATTATACCCAGATCGCCAAATGAAATTGGAAACGGAACCGAAAAAGTTACCGACACGCATCATGGATTTAATCGCACCAGTTGGATTTGGACAACGTGGTTTAATTGTTGCGCCTCCAAAGGCTGGTAAAACAAGTCTATTAAAAGAAATCGCGCACAGTGTTACAACAAATCATCCGGAAGCAGAACTAATTGTACTTTTAATTGATGAGCGTCCAGAGGAAGTAACAGACATTGAACGTTCTGTTAAAGGAGATGTTGTAAGTTCTACTTTTGATGAAGTACCAGAAAATCATATTAAAGTAGCTGAGCTTGTGTTAGAACGTGCGATGCGTCTTGTAGAGCACAAGAAAGATGTTATCATTTTAATGGATAGTATTACCCGTTTAGCTCGAGCTTACAACCTCGTTATTCCACCAAGTGGTAGAACATTATCAGGTGGTATCGATCCAGCTGCCTTCCATAGACCGAAGCGTTTCTTTGGAGCTGCACGTAATATTGAAGAAGGCGGTAGCTTAACAATTTTAGCAACAGCCCTTGTTGATACAGGATCACGTATGGACGATGTTATTTACGAGGAATTTAAAGGAACTGGAAATATGGAACTTCACTTAGATCGTTCATTAGCTGAACGTCGTATCTTCCCAGCGATTGATATTCGTCGTTCTGGTACACGTAAAGAAGATCTATTAATTCCAAAAGAACATTTAGACAAGTTATGGGGCATTCGTAAGACAATGCGTGATACACCAGACTTTGTTGAAAGTTTCTTACGTAAGCTTCGTCAAACGAAAACAAATGAAGAGTTTTTACAAAACATTGTTGCAGACTCGAAAAGGTATGTAACAACTAAGTAAAGGGAAAAAATCAAGACTCGCTTATTTTATAGTAAGCGAGTTTTTTATGCTGTTTAGGTGATATTAAAGAGAGAAATAAGTGAAAGAACCTGAGCTAGTCAGAGCTGGATGAGCTCCCTCCAGCGGCTAAAATCTCTGGTCATTTCGCTCTCTCGCATGAAGCAAAAAGCGCTTCAAGATCGAGAGTTCGAAGTGTCCTGGATTCTTAAGTAATATCCAGTTCTGGTGGCTAGCTCTTCGCATCTAAGAACCTTCCGCCCGAAAGGTAAAAAGCACCTTTAGGGCGAAAGAGCCTTAACTGGTCAGAGCTGAGCGAGCCACCTCCACTTTTAAGATAATATCCAGCTCCAGCGGCTAGAATGGTCGGTGGCTTCGCGTCTTCCTACAAGGTAAAAAGCACCTCTACGTCAGAAGCTCCATCCCCCTCCCATTCTGAACGAGCCGCTTCTGCTTTTAAAATCAAAAAGACAAAAACAGGTAGTTGCAAAATGAAGTTAGCCTTGTTATAATTTCATCATATGTGTTTCATCAATATAGTTGTGTATGCAACTGAAGATGAAAAACTCTGTTTCGAAAATGATTCAGGGCGGAAGGAGATGAAAAGAATGAAAGCAGGAATTCACCCAGATTACAAGAAAGTTGTATTCATGGACACAAACACAGGCTTCAAATTCTTAAGCGGATCTACTAAAGGATCTAACGAAACTGTTGAGTGGGAAGATGGTAACACTTATCCATTACTAAAAGTTGAGATCAGTTCTGATTCTCACCCATTCTACACTGGACGTCAGAAGTTTGCTACTGCAGATGGACGCGTTGACCGCTTCAATAAGAAATACGGTCTTAAGTAATAAAAACATAAAACAGGCAAGTGTATGTATTCGCTTGTCTGTTTTTTTTGCGAAAATATTATACCTTTACCCTACTTTTAACTGAAAAGTAGATGAAAGGAGAGCTTCATGTACTTAATAAATCAAAATGGCTGGATTGAAGTGATTTGCGGTAGTATGTTTTCTGGCAAGTCAGAAGAGCTAATCCGCCGTGTGCGCCGTACGCAATTTGCAAAACAACATGCAATTGTATTTAAACCATGTATTGATAATCGATATAGTGAAGAAGATGTTGTATCACATAACGGATTAAAGGTAAAAGCAGTTCCTGTTTCAGCTTCAAAGGATATATTTGAACATATTACAGAAGAGCTGGATGTTATTGCAATCGATGAGGTGCAATTTTTTGATGAGGACATTGTGGAAGTGGTGCAAGTATTGGCAAATCGTGGCTATCGTGTCATTGTAGCTGGTTTAGACCAAGATTTCCGTGGTCTACCATTTGGACAAGTTCCTCAGCTGATGGCGATTGCTGAACATGTGACAAAACTACAAGCAGTATGTTCTGTATGTGGATCTCCAGCAAGTCGTACACAACGATTAATTGATGGAGAACCAGCGGCATTTGATGATCCAATTATTTTAGTTGGAGCTTCAGAATCGTATGAACCACGTTGTCGTCATTGTCATGCAGTACCTGCAAACAAAGATAAGTAAAACTCGCTGCGCAAGGCGGGTTTTTTCAAAATAGAGAGAATGAGCGGTGTGAGCCGCTTACGCTTTTAAATATAATTTGCGTTTTTTTGAGTAAGTACCATATACTATTTGTATTAGATACTAGGATGTAGAGGTGAATGATGTGTTAGATCGTTTGCAAGCTGTAGAAAATCGTTATGAGAAGTTAAATGAATTATTAAGTGATCCAGCGATTATTAGTGATTCAAATAAGCTTCGTGAATATTCAAAGGAACAGTCTGATATACAGGAAACGGTAGAGGTGTATCGTGAGTATAAGGATGTTCGTGAGCAATTAAAAGATGCGAAAGCAATGTTAGAAGATAAGTTAGACGCAGAAATGCGTGAAATGGTAAAAGAAGAAGTTTCTGAGTTAGAATCACAAGATAAAACATTATCAGAGCGTCTGAAAATTTTACTTGTTCCAAAAGACCCTAATGATGATAAGAACGTTATCGTTGAGGTTCGTGGAGCTGCTGGTGGAGACGAGGCAGCTTTATTTGCTGGTGACTTATACCGTATGTATAGCCGTTACGCTGAGGTACAGGGCTGGAAAACGGAGATTATTGAGGCTAGCTATACAGAGTTAGGTGGATATAAAGAGATTATCTTTATGATTAATGGTAAAGGAGCTTTCGCGAAGCTGAAATTCGAGAATGGCGCTCACCGTGTACAACGTGTTCCTGAAACGGAATCTGGTGGACGTATTCATACATCTACAGCAACTGTAGCTGTATTACCAGAGGCAGAAGAAGTAGAAATTGATATTCATGAGAAAGATGTTCGTGTTGATACATTCGCTTCTAGTGGACCTGGTGGACAGAGCGTTAATACAACGATGTCAGCGGTGCGTTTAACGCACTTACCGACTGGTGTAGTTGTATCTTGTCAGGATGAGAAATCACAGATCAAGAATAAAGAAAAAGCGATGAAAGTATTACGCGCACGTGTTTATGATAAGTTTAGACAAGAAGCGCAAGCTGAGTATGATCAAAACCGTAAACAAGCTGTTGGTACGGGAGATCGTTCAGAGCGTATTCGTACGTATAACTTCCCGCAAAACCGTGTTACAGACCATCGAATCGGTTTAACGATTCAAAAGCTAGATCAAATCTTACAAGGTAAGTTAGATGATTTCATCAATGCCTTAGTGATGGAAGATCAGGCTCAAAAGATGGAGGCAGCTGAGTAATGCGTGTCTATGAAGCCCTGAAATGGGCTTCTTCTTTTTTACAGGAAAATGGACGAGATGAAAATGCGGGAGAAATTGTCCTTTGTCATGTATTAAAGGTGAACAGAACAGGATTACTTATGAATATGCGTGAAGAAATAACTGAGGAACAAGAGAAAAGCTTTACGGAGTTTATCCATAAGCATGTAGAAGGTATTCCTATTCAATATATGATTGGTTATGAAATGTTTTATGGACGGTCTTTCTTTGTGAATGAAGAAGTATTAATACCAAGGCCGGAAACAGAAGAGCTTATAGTGGGAGTATTAGAAAGAATCGAGCGCCATTTTGGTGATGAGAAACTACATGTAGCAGATATAGGTACAGGTAGTGGAGCGATTTCTATTACGCTTGCTTTAGAAAATAAAAATCTTCATGTGTATACAGTAGATATTGCACAAGAGTCGATTGAAGTTGCAAAAGAAAATGCAAAAGCTTTAGGTGCAGAAGTAACGTTCTATCACGGTGATTTATTGTCACCATTTCATAAAACGGGTCAAAAGCTAGATGTTGTTGTTTCAAATCCTCCATATATACCGGAAGAGGATTGGCGTGGTCTTTCTCCTGTTGTGAAAGAGCATGAGCCGAAGAGAGCACTTGTTGGTGGTGAAGACGGATTAGATTTCTATCGCCGTTTTATGGAAGAATTGCCGAATGTGTTGCAGAAGAAAGCGATTGTGGCGTTTGAAATTGGAGTAGGACAAGGTGAGGATGTAAAAAGATTGTTACAACAAGCTTTTCCACATGCTCATGTTGAGGTTGTTTTCGATATTAACGGAAAAGATCGTATGGTATTTGCAGAGATGGAGTAAGGTTCACACCTTACTCTATTTTTTTGTGGAAAAATTCATATAGATTTTGAATTTAATAGTTTAGAAAGATGAAAGTCTGTCCACACTGTTTGTAGAAGGGACGGTGGAGGAAATGAAAAAACAAGTTATTGCTTATCTTCTTATACTATTAATTGGTGCACAGTTACTTGTGCAGTTTGGATATATGAAAGCTGATGCGAAAGGGCCTTCAGTTATTCCGAAAGAGGCCGTTCGATTACGAATTTTAGCAAATAGTGATTCAGATAAAGACCAGGCATTAAAGCGTAAAGTGCGTGATGAAGTAAAAGCACAAATTGATGGATGGGTAGCGGATTTAACTTCATTTGAAGAGGCGCGCAAAGTAATTCAAAGTCATATTCCAGAAATCGAGAAAACGGTGGAAAATACGTTAAAAAGAGAAGGAAGTAAAGAATCATTTCAAGTGAAATTTAGTAAGAATGTAAAGTTTCCTACAAAGGTATATGGGAATTTTATTTATCCGGCAGGAGAATATGAAGCGGTATTGATTACAATTGGAGAAGGTGAAGGGGCGAACTGGTGGTGTGTATTATTTCCACCAATGTGTTTCTTAGATTTTTCGAGTGGGACAGCTGTAAGAAAAGAAGAGCACGTTGTGAAGGCGGAATCTCCTGAAGAGGAGCAGGTGAAACAACTAGATAAGGAAGTAGTAAATACAGAAGAGAAGAAAGTGGATAAGGTAAAAGAAACGAAAGTTGTAAAACAGGAAGTAGTAAAAAAAGTAACATCTTCTGAAAAGAAAGTAGTAAAAAATGAAACAAAAGTCGAAGAGCAGCCTGTAAGTAAAGAAGAAACAAAAAATGTGGAAAAAGTGGAGAAACCTGTGGAGAAAAAACAAGAACAGCAAAATGAGTATGTAAAAGTAGAAGAGGAAGAAGAAAAGCCAGAAGTTAAATTGTTTATTGTAGAAGCTTTTACATCTTTATTCTCTAAATAGTACTATTAATAAATCCCTCCTCATATATAAAAATGAGGAGGGATTTATTATGAAGAAAGTGTATTTTGCTACGAAAGCAGATGTGGAAAGATTACATTCTTTTTTCGGACAAGCTAATAAAAAAGATGATAAAATAAATGAGTTGTACGCACAATTTATGATTTTGGAAGAGGCGGAAGAAATACGAGCTGTAATTGGTTATGAACAAAGTGGGGAAGATGTACTTATTCGTTCTTGTTTATTCACACCTCATGTGGATAAACAGACTTTCTTATATTTTTTTGAAATGTTTTTGCAGTATATGAAAGAAAAAAGTGTTCAACAATTGTACTTACTAACAAATCATCCACAATCTGTACCGATCTTTCAGTTCTTTGACTTTTTTACTATAGAAAAGGATGAGGTTCCAGAGGGAATTCAACAGCTAGAACATTTTTGTAAAAATATAAAAGAGCAGAATGCAATAATACTAAATTGTCAGCTATTCACAAAGTTATCCACGGATTAATTAGGTTTATCCACATTTTGTGGATAAACCTTGTTTGTCTTTTGGATAAATCTCATAGTAAACTAAAAATAGACAAGTATTTAAGGCTAGAAAAGGACGTGGAAAAAAATGCATACAAATATGTGGGTTGTGGATAATGTTGTGGAAAGAAAAAAATATTATCCACAGTTACAAGAAGCAGCAAAATTATTAAGAGAAAATGAGGCGGTTGCTTTCCCTACGGAAACAGTATATGGGTTAGGGGCAAACGCGATGGATGATGAAGCAATCGCGAAAATTTTCGAAGCGAAAGGAAGACCGAGTGATAATCCACTCATTGTCCACATAGGTACAAAATCTCAGTTAGATGGGATTGTGAAAGAAATTCCACCAGTTGCAGAGAAGTTAATGGCACATTTTTGGCCAGGACCATTAACAATTATTTTGCCGAGAAAAGAAGGAATTTCAGAGAAGGTGACGGCAGGACTTAATACGGTTGGAGTAAGAATGCCTGATCATCCAATTGCACTTGCTCTTATTGAAGAGGCGAATGTACCTGTTGCGGCACCAAGTGCGAATCGTTCAGGGCGTCCAAGTCCAACATTAGCTTCTCACGTATATGAAGATTTGAATGGGAAGATTGCAGGTATTGTTGATGGTGGTGCAACTGGAGTAGGCGTTGAATCAACTGTAATTGATTGTACAAGCACGGTTCCAACAATATTACGTCCAGGTGGGATTACGAAAGAACAATTAGAAGCGGTGATAGGTACTGTTTCTTTAGATCCAGCTTTAAAGGATGAGAAGGAAAAACCGAAATCGCCTGGAATGAAATACACACATTATGCGCCGAAAGCACCACTTAGTATTGTCGAGGGCTCACGTGAGTTTATTCAGCATCTTGTGGATGAGAAAAAGAAAGAAGGATTTAAAGTAGGCGTATTAACGACAGAAGAGTATCAGCATGTATATAGTGCAGATGTTATATTATCTTGTGGTGTTAGAAGTGACTTAGCTAGCGTTGCGACTAAATTATATGATGTACTTAGAACATTTGATGCAAGTGAAGTGGATGTTATTTTTAGTGAGTCATTCCCTAATGAAGGAATAGGGAATGCAATTATGAATCGTTTAACGAAAGCGGCAGGACATCATATTATTATTGAATGATAAGGTAAGATTAGCAAACAGAATATTTCTCCTTGGATAAGCATATTGTGAAGTAGCACGTCCAAGGAGGGGCATGAATGACGTTTGAACAGCTAATACCTTTAATAATTATGGCATTCGCCTTAGGGATGGATGCGTTCTCGGTGAGTCTTGGTATGGGGATGATGCCCCTAAAGTTAAGACAAATCCTGTATATTGGTATGACGATAGGGATATTTCATATTATTATGCCGTTTATAGGAATGGTACTAGGTCGTTTTTTATCAGAGAAATATGGAGATATCGCACATTTTGCGGGTGCTATTTTATTAATCGGACTAGGGTTTTATATCGTATATTCGACCATTTTACAAAATGAAGAGACTAGAACTGCCCCTATTGGAATTAGTTTATTCGTATTTGCATTTGGCGTCAGTATAGATAGTTTCTCAGTAGGGCTTAGTCTTGGTATTTATGGGGCACAGACAATTATTACGATTTTACTTTTTGGATTTGTTAGCATGTTATTAGCGTGGATTGGTTTATTAATTGGGAGACATGCGAAAGATATGCTCGGTACATACGGTGAGATAGTAGGTGGTATCATTTTGGTTGGGTTTGGATTATATATCCTTTTTCCTATATAATTTTATGTAGGAGGGAATTATGAACAAGCTATTGGAATGGTATGTTAAGTTTTTAACCTTCTTTCCTCGATGGCTAAGAAGACTTATAATTTGGGGTATTATTTTGCAAATTTCGATGTTAGGTTGGATTAAGTTAATTCGTGAATGGTGAGATAGTTCCTTTCTGTGAATATTTTGTTTGTACTATATTTATTACGCTAAAAATTACAGATATAGAAAGGATGAGATGAATGACGAGATTGAAGCAAGTTTTTGGTATTATTATTAGTTTTTTTGTTTTTTGGTTTAGTATGCTCGGTGTACAAATGTTTGCTGAGTTTTTAGATATTGAGTCATTGAAATTTGTTGCGGGAAAGACTGAGGCGGCGCGTGCCTTTTACTCTCCGTACCCGTTTTTAATTGTTTTTCTTATTACATTGCTTTCCCTATACTTCTTCGTAATTAAGCTAGGGAAGCCGAAAAAAGAGAAAATGCCTACTTTAGAGGAAAAGAAGGAAGAATTACAATGATAAAATCCCCTGCTAAAAAGCAGGGGATTTTATATTTGAGTGATGGGAGGAATCTAGCTGCCTCCGCTTTTAGATATTATCCAGTTCCAGTGGCCAGCTCTTCGCATCTAAGAACCTCCCGCACGAAAGGTAAAAAGCACCTTTTGTGCGAGAGAACCTTAGCTGGTCAGAGCTAAACGGGCCACTTCCACTTTTAAACTGGCCTAACTAATTCAAATTGTTCTCCTAATTTTGCATAGTTGTGTCCTGCTAGGCGGCTTATTGGTTTGAGTCCTTCGGCGTGAATGCGCCCTTTTTCATATAGATGTTCGGCAACGTGGAAACGAACGACGCGTCCAATTAGTAGATCACAAGCTGGTGAGTCTTCCGTTCCGCCAAGTGGAATTGCACGTTCTAATACGCATTCCATTCGAATATTTGCTTCTTTTACACCTGGAACAGAGATGACTTCACTTTCGATTGGTGTTAGTTTTGCTAGTTCAATTTCACTTTCATTTGGCGGGAGGTTAGCTGCTGTTTCGTTAATTGCTGCTACATATGATTCGTCAGAAATATGTACGACAAATTCTCCTTTTTCAATTGCGTTTCGGGAAGTGTCCTTTCTTTCTCCTGCTTTTCGTTGTACAGATACTGAGATAAGTGGTGGATTAGCAGCGACAATATTGAAATAACTATATGGTGCTCCGTTTAGTACACCTTCTTTTGTTACAGAAGTAACGAATGCGACAGGACGAGGGATGATACTTCCGGTAAGTAATTTGTAATTATCTTTTTCAGTTTGTTCATTTGGATTAATGGATAACATGCTTGTAATCCCCTTTCTAAATATGAATACTTATTGTTTGTTTACAAGATAACGATGAGAAAATCCTGCTGGAAATAATATTTTGTTTCATAAAAAGAACTTACTTCAATTGTAATGAAGTAAGTTCTTTTTCAAGAATCTCAAATTTGAGATAAAAATTAAAGTAAAACGTATGCGCCAGGTCCGATTAAAGCTACACCAACAGCGACAGCGATTAACATTAAGTTATATTCATATCCGTTTTGTGTTACCCAGTAACCATTTTTTCCGTGAACAGTGAAGATAGCCATTAACATTGTTCCAACGATAAATAATGAACCAACTACAATGAAAATACCTGATGCGAATAAGAAACCACCTAGTAATTCAGTTGCGCCAGCCATAAATGCCATAAATACACCAGGACGTAAACCGATTGACTCCATCCAGCCACCTGTTCCTTTTAAACCGTAACCGCCGAACCAACCAAATAATTTTTGAGCGCCATGACCCATGAATGTAATTCCTATAATAAGACGAATAATAAGTAGACCGAAATCCATCATTTTAAAAAACCTCCTAAAAGTTATTAACTTACCTTACGTAAGTAATAATAAAATAGTTACTTACTATAGTCAAGTGGATTTTGAAAAAAGTTTGAATTAAATTTTACAAATTAACAACAAAAAATAAAATGTAGTAAAGACCTCTAGACAAGTTGGGCAAAAAAAGAGAAAATATAAATAGAAGTTAACTTCTAATTGTTATTCAGACAATCAGAATTGACTGGAATTTTGTGAAGCGCTACAATAAGAGTCTATTAGTAATGACATAATTTATTTCGAAAGCGTTTTTACAGTATAATATTCGAAGTATGAAGTCTTACATGTATCCCGAGTTTTACTAGGGATTGCCCTATAAACTTTTAGGTAAATTATAAGGAGGACTATCCTATGTTTAAAAAATTATTCGGTCTTGGTTCAAAAACAAATGAAGAAACAATCGTAGCTCCATTAACTGGAGCAGTGAAAAATATTGAAGAAGTACCAGATCCAGTATTTGCTGGTCGTATGATGGGTGACGGTGTTGCAATTGATCCTACTGAAGGTGTAGTTGTATCTCCAGTTGATGGTGAAATCGTACAATTATTCCACACAAAACATGCTATCGGAATTAAAGCGAAAAACGGTACAGAAATTTTAATCCACGTTGGATTAGAAACTGTAAAAATGGAAGGTGAAGGTTTCGAAGCTCACGTTTCTGAAGGCCAAGCTGTAAAAGCTGGAGATAAATTAATCTCATTCGACTTAGAATTAATCCGTGAAAAAGCGAAAAGCACAATTACTCCAATTGTTATTACAAACACAGATGCAGCTGAGTCTATTAAGACAACTGTAGGCGTAGCAGCTACAAAAGGTTCAACAGAAGTAATGAAAGTTACAATGAAATAATTGCAATATAAGAGGAATCCGTTTCGTATGAAATGGATTCCTTATTTTTGTTGCGTGTTCAGTATGTATGTTAAAATACTCTAGGCACTTGGAAATAGGGTTTCACATATATGTGGATAAGGCGCATTTTTCTTAGAAAAAATATAAGAGAAATGCGCCTTTTGTATATTCACATTTCTTTTGTTCTATTCTAATGTAAGTTATGATGAATGATAAGAAATTGAATATAGGGGTGGGTTTGAATGAAACGAGTGTTATTTGTTTGTACTGGCAATACATGTCGTAGTCCAATGGCTGAGGCGTTGCTTCGTCATCACGGAGGAGATAAGTTTGAAGTGCAATCTGCTGGTGTTTTCGCCTATCCTGGGAGCGATGCATCGGTACATGCGAAGGAAGCTTTAGATGAAAAAGGAATTTCAATTGATCATGCGGCGCAGCAAGTAAATGAAACTTTGCTTGATTGGGCTGATATTGTCGTAACGATGACAGAAAACCATAAGCAAATTGTACTTGGGCATTATCCGAGCGTTGAAAAGAAATTAAATACGTTATATGGATTAACTGAAGGTATAGGCAAGGACATTTCAGATCCATTTGGAGGCTCGCTTTCTATTTATAAAGAAACGTTAGATGAGATGGAAAAACTTGTACAAACTTTACTGAAAAAACATTCAGTAGGTTGATGTTTCGTGTATAATACGATATTGGAGATCACTTCTTCCTATATGAGGTAGCGAGTGTGAAATGAAGATAATTGATTGAAACTTTGGAGGGGTAAAAATGAAAGTAGTAATAGCATCTGATCACGGCGGTATGAATATCCGCAAAGAACTTGTAAGTTTATTAGAAGAGTTAAATATTGAATATATTGATTTAGGTTGTGAATGTGAAGCTGGTTCTGTTGATTACCCTGACTTTGCGTTTCCAGCAGCTGAAATGGTAGCGAATGGTGAAGTAGATCGTGGTATTTTAGTTTGTGGGACAGGCATTGGTATGTCAATCGCAGCAAACAAAGTAAATGGTATCCGTTGTGCGTTAGTTCATGATACTTTCAGCGCGAAAGCGACGAGAGAGCATAATGACACTAACATGCTAGCAATGGGCGAGCGTGTAATTGGTGCTGGTCTAGCGCGTGATATCGCGAAAATCTGGTTAACAACTGATTATGAAGGTGGTCGTCACGAAAACCGCGTAGGAAAAATTAAAACATACGAAACAAAGTAATAGATTCTAACTATCAGTAGTGTGAAATATAATTTGGTGAACCAACCTGTGAAAGGAAGAGGCGTAATGACAGAAATCGTAAAGGTAAGAGAACAGCTACAAATGTCGCTTTCTGATTTCCAAGAACAAGCTTCATTACAAAGCGGTCAAATTTTTGTAGTGGGTTGTAGCACGAGCGAAGTGCTAGGCGAAAGAATTGGAACATCAGGAACGATGGAAGTAGCAGAGGCGATTTTCTCTGAGTTAAAACAATTTCAAGAGCAAACAGGTATTGAATTAGCGTTTCAATGTTGTGAGCATTTAAACCGTGCTTTAGTAGTTGAGAGAGAAGTAGCGATAAAATATCAATTTGAAATTGTAACAGTTACGCCTGTTAGATCAGCAGGTGGTGCATTGGGGACATACGCGTATCACAATTTGAAAGATCCGGTAGTAGTTGAGTTTATTAAAGCTGATGCAGGAATGGATATTGGTGATACATTTATCGGTATGCATTTAAAGCATGTAGCTGTTCCGGTTCGTACAAGTGTGAAGGAAATTGGAAGTGCGCATGTAACGATGGCCAAAACACGTGGAAAACTAATTGGTGGAGCACGTGCTGTCTATGCGGCAGTGGAAGAGACTACCACTTGCCGTTAAATATGAGAAATTAGGAAGTCATATAGTACCTGTTTATCATAAGATAAAAGGTATGTTGTCTGACTTTATAATAGAAGAAAGAAAAGACCGATTTTCGGTCTTTTTTTTCTTTTATGATATAGAAAGTCATGTTAGAATGTAGTTGAAAACATGAAGGTTCGAAAGAATTACAACCTGAATTTTCGTTTTTTCTGAATAAATAAGAAAAAACTGTTGGGAATCGATGTAATTCGTTCAGAAAAGGGGGATTTTGGTGGATCATTTAAAACGTCAAGATGAAAAGGTATTTGCTGCAATTGAGGCAGAACTAGGAAGACAGCGTTCAAAGATTGAGTTAATTGCTTCGGAAAACTTCGTAAGTGAAGCAGTAATGGAGGCACAAGGTTCTGTTTTAACGAATAAGTATGCTGAAGGATATCCTGGAAAACGTTACTATGGTGGCTGTGAACACGTAGACGTAGTAGAAGATATCGCACGTGATCGCGTGAAAGAAATTTTCGGCGCAGAGCACGTAAATGTTCAACCACACTCTGGTGCACAAGCGAACATGGCAGTATACTTCACGATTTTAGAGCAAGGCGATACAGTACTTGGTATGAACTTATCTCATGGTGGTCACTTAACACACGGAAGCCCTGTTAACTTCAGTGGAGTACAATATAATTTCGTAGAATATGGCGTGGATGCTGACTCTCACCGTATTAATTACGATGATGTATTAGCAAAAGCGAAAGAACATAAACCAAAATTAATCGTTGCAGGTGCAAGTGCATACCCTCGTGTTATCGATTTCAAGCGATTCCGTGAGATTGCAGATGAAGTGGGCGCTTATTTAATGGTTGATATGGCACATATCGCAGGTTTAGTAGCTGCTGGTTTACATCCAAATCCAGTACCACATGCACATTTCGTTACAACGACAACACATAAAACGTTACGTGGTCCGCGTGGTGGTATGATTTTATGTGAAGAGCAATTTGCAAAACAAATTGATAAATCAATCTTCCCTGGTATTCAAGGTGGTCCACTTATGCACGTAATCGCTGCAAAAGCTGTTGCATTTGGTGAAGCACTTCAAGATGATTTCAAAACATATGCACAAAATATCATTAACAATGCGAACCGCTTAGCTGAAGGTCTTCAAAAAGAAGGACTTACACTTGTTTCTGGCGGAACAGACAATCACTTAATCTTGATTGATGTTCGTAACTTAGAAATCACAGGTAAAGTAGCAGAGCACGTATTAGATGAAGTTGGTATTACAGTGAACAAAAATACAATTCCATTTGAAACAGCAAGCCCATTTGTAACAAGTGGTGTACGTATCGGTACAGCAGCTGTAACATCTCGTGGTTTTGGTTTAGAAGAAATGGATGAAATTGCGTCACTTATTGCTTATACATTAAAAAATCATGAAAATGAAGCTGCATTAGAAGAAGCACGTAAGCGTGTAGAAGCGTTAACTAGCAAATTCCCAATGTATCCAAATCTATAATAGATTGAAGAAGACTGCCGAGACTTAATTGTTTTGGCGGTCTTTTTTTTGGACATATATTATTTTTAAAGTATGTATACAAATGATGAATAAATTTTGGCGATATAATGAAGGATACAGCTCCCATAATTGGTAAAGATACTAGATAGATTCATTGTAAAATCATGATTTTGCCAAATTTGCCCTTGAATATTAGTAGCGTTTTCTTTACAATCGTAAATAGTGTAAAAAAGCGTGCAAACGCATGAATATCATCTAAAGGAGAGATTCACATGGGAAAACTGTATGTATTTGATCACCCGTTAATTCAACATAAGATTACATATATTCGCAATAAGAATACAGGTACGAAAGATTTTCGTGAATTAGTGGACGAAGTAGCAAGCTTAATGGCTTTCGAAATTACTCGCGACCTTCCACTTAAGGACATTGAAATTGAAACACCTGTAAGCAAAGCGACAACAAAAGTGATCGCTGGTAAAAAACTTGGTTTAATTCCGATTTTACGTGCAGGTTTAGGAATGGTTGATGGAATTCTGAAATTAATTCCAGCAGCAAAAGTAGGACACGTTGGTTTATACCGTGACCCTAAAACATTGCAACCGGTAGAATACTATGTGAAACTTCCAACGGATGTAGAAGAGCGTGACTTTATCGTACTAGATCCGATGCTAGCAACAGGTGGTTCTGCGGCTGAAGCAATTAACTCTCTGAAAAAGCGCGGTGCGAAACAAATTAAATTAATGTGTATCGTTGCAGCTCCAGAAGGGGTAAAAGTAGTACAAGAAGAACATCCTGATGTTGATATTTATGTAGCAGCATTAGATGAGAAATTAAATGACCACGGATATGTAGTACCAGGTCTTGGTGATGCTGGTGACCGTTTATTCGGAACGAAGTAAGACAACTGACGAGCAGGGGAGATTCCCCAGCTCGTCTTTTTTGCTGTAAGCAAGTAGGGGAGGGGGAGAGGATAAATATACATCGTATATACAACATAAGTTGCATACACCTCACATATAATATAGAAGTCTTACGTCTGAGGAACACTATATTATGGAAGAAAAGCGTTATATCTCGAAAATATAATAGTGACAAACTTGTGAACATTTCCTTCTATTATAAAGAGAAAACTGTTAGAAATTGCATATATGTAACCAGTATTTAGAAGGGGAACGTTTTCATTTTTGGGAGGAAATGCCTAATACTCAAATTTTTAGATTTTTTACGATTTCTCGTTGACACTGTTAATACCCTATTGTATGCTAACAACGGGGATAGATGGTAGGGCTTTCAGTGACAAAATTACATCTATTCCGTGACGAAAATGTAAACTTTTTGTTTTGTATAGGATTTATGCAAAAAAATGAGTTATTATTAACACATCGTGAATGAGGGTTACATATTGGAGGGATGAATCCTTGCAAAAAAACGATCGCAGCCATATAAAAGCTTATGCTTTAATGTCAGGTATTCTTGCTCAATTAGTCGGTTCTATTCTTGTTGGAATCTTTGGTGGGCAGTGGATTGATAATAAGGTTGGAACGTTTCCGTTGTTTCTTATTATAGGGTTATTACTCGGACTAGGAACAGGGGTATACGCAATGATTCGACTCATTCGACATTACTATTCGGGAGAGCAATGATGATAGACGTACATGGACTTGTCCAAAGACAAAAGAAATATATGTACTACTTGCTTGCGCTTCTAGTGCTAGGATGGGGATTTACCTCTTACAAGGATGTATTTCTTGGACTGATTATCGGTACGATTTTCAGTTTTCTTAGTTTGCGCATCATTGCACGTAGAACAGACAAGCTGCTAGATCGCGTAACAAATGGAGAAAACGTGAAGTTCAAGGCAACAGCGGTAAGTACATATTCAAGATTCGCCACGATTGGGTTATTAATTTTATTTGCAGCCAAATATCAAGAGTTAATCGCGATGTGGGGCCTAGGTGTAGGATTGCTGACAGGATACCTTGTCATGATCATAGATTTTCTTTATTTAGAGTATAAGAGCAGGGAAGAGAGGTGAATTACTAGTGGAACACGGTAAATTAGTTGAATTTCTAGGTTTAACGTTCGATTTGTCATCAGTTATGATGGTTACTGTAGCAGCAGTTATTGTTTTCTTAATCGCTGTTATCGGAACTCGCAGCTTAGCTCTGCGCCCAACCGGGATGCAAAACTTCATGGAATGGGTGTTTGACTTCGTGAAAGGGATTATCAATAGTACGATGGACTGGAAAACAGGTGGACGTTTCTTAACGCTTGGCGTTACGCTTATCATGTTTATCATCGTATCGAACTTCCTTGGTTTACCATTCATGTATTCAGCAACTGAAGCTGGCGAACATATTGCATGGTGGAGATCACCAACGTCTGATCCAGCAGTTACATTAACATTAGCCGTGATGGTAGTTACCCTCACCCATTATTATGGAATTAAGATGAAGGGTACGAAAGAGTACGTAAAAGGTTATTTCCAACCTATGAAATTCTTATTCCCATTAAAGGTTATTGAGGAGTTTGCTAACACATTAACGTTAGGTCTTCGTTTATTTGGTAACATTTATGCAGGTGAGATCTTATTAGGATTACTTGCTAAGTTGGGCGGAGCATCAGTCCTTGGGGCATTAGGTGCGCTTGTACCAATGTTAGCATGGATGGGATTCAGTGTATTCGTTGGATCAATCCAAGCATTTATTTTCGTTATGTTAACGATGGTTTATATGGCTCATAAAGTAAGCCATGACCATTAATATAATTTAAGTAAGAAAAAATTTATTTTTTTATAATACAAAGGAGGACAAATTAAATGAGTTTAGGTGTAATCGCAGCTGCAATTGCAATTGGTTTATCAGCATTAGGTGCAGGTATTGGTAACGGTCTTATCGTATCACGTACAATCGAAGGTGTTGCTCGTCAACCAGAATTAAAAGGCGCACTTCAAACAATTATGTTCATCGGGGTTGCTTTAGTTGAGGCACTTCCAATCATCGGTGTAGTTATTGCATTCATCGTAATGAACAAATAAGGGAGACTCCCCTTACATAGATGGCGAAGAGTGTTTTTCCGAACTTTCTTCGCCATTGCTTTATGAACGAAACGTATGTCTTTTTTTTTCATATGATCAATTTAGATATTTTGAAGGGAGTGAATCCTTGTGCCAACTTTATTATTAGGAGCTTCCATTCCATTTGGAACGATTGCTTATACATTGTTCATTTTCTTACTTCTATTAGTAATGCTACGCAAATTTGCGTGGGGTCCTTTAATGGGAATTATGAAAGAACGTGAAGAGCACGTTGCTAATGAAATCGACGCTGCAGAAAGAAATAATGCTGAAGCGAAGAAATTAGTAGAAGAACAACGTGAGATGTTAAAACAATCGCGTGTTGAAGCACAAGAGTTAATCGAAAGAGCGAAAAAGCAAGCTGTAGATCAAAAGGATGTTATTGTTGCTGCTGCGAAAGAAGAAGCAGCAGCAATTAAAGCATCTGCTGTACAAGAAATTCAACGCGAAAAAGAGCAAGCAATTGCTGCTTTACAAGAACAAGTCGCTTCTTTATCTGTTCAAATTGCTTCTAAAGTAATTGAAAAAGAATTAAAAGAAGAAGATCAAGTGAAGTTAATTCGCGATTATATTAAAGAAGTAGGAGAAGCGCGATGAGCAATGGGATTGTAGCAAAACGTTATGCTGTCGCTCTTTTTAAAATTGCAAAAGAAAAACACGTATTAGAAATGTTTGAAGAGGAATTACGCCTTGTACAAAACGTTTATGTAAAGAACGGAGAACTACATAGCTTTTTAACGCAACCGAACATTTCAAAGGAACAAAAGAAAACGTTTCTTGCAAACGTATTCGGATCTGTTTCTGAATCTATTTTAAATACGTTATATATTTTAATTGATAACAAACGCATTGATATCTTACCTGAAATTGCAGATGAATATGTTGTTCTTGCTAATGAAGAACGTAACGTAGCGGATGCAACTGTATATTCTACTCGTCTTCTATCAGAAGAAGAGAAGCTTAACATTGCTGAAGCATTTGCAAAGAGAACGGGAAAAGATGCAATTCGCGTGAAAAATGTTGTAGATGAAGATTTACTAGGCGGAATTAAAGTACGTATTGGAAATCGCATTTATGACGGAAGTTTACAAGGAAAATTAGCACGTATTCAGCGTGAATTAATGAAGAATAGATAGGGGTGAAGCACATGAGCATCAGAGCTGAAGAAATTAGCGCACTGATAAAGCAACAAATCGAGAACTATCAGTCTGAAATCGAAGTTAGTGATGTTGGTACAGTTATCCAAGTTGGTGACGGTATCGCGCGTGCTCATGGTCTTGATAACGTTATGGCTGGTGAACTTGTAGAGTTCTCTAACGGCGTTATGGGACTAGCACAAAACTTAGAGGAAAACAACGTAGGTATTATCATTTTAGGACCTTACACAGAAATCCGTGAAGGTGACGAAGTTCGTCGTACTGGTCGCATCATGCAAGTACCAGTAGGAAAAGAACTAATTGGTCGTGTTGTAAACCCATTAGGTCAACCAGTTGATGGTTTAGGCCCAATCAATACAACAAACACTCGTCCAATCGAAAGTCCAGCACCAGGTGTAATGGATCGTAAATCTGTTCATGAGCCACTTCAAACAGGTATTAAAGCGATCGATGCTCTTGTACCAATTGGCCGTGGTCAACGTGAGTTAATCATTGGTGACCGTCAAACTGGTAAAACAGCAGTTGCACTTGATACAATCATTAACCAAAAAGATGAAGACATGATTTGTATCTACGTAGCAATTGGACAAAAAGAATCAACTGTACGTAACGTAGTAGAAACACTACGTAAGCACGGTGCATTAGAATACACAATCGTTGTAACTGCATCTGCTTCTCAGCCAGCTCCATTATTATACCTAGCTCCTTATGCTGGTGTAACAATGGGTGAAGAGTTCATGTACAATGGTAAACACGTATTAGTAGTATATGATGACTTATCAAAACAAGCAGCGGCTTACCGTGAGCTGTCATTACTATTACGTCGTCCTCCAGGTCGTGAAGCTTACCCAGGGGATGTATTCTACTTACATTCTCGCTTATTAGAGCGTGCAGCAAAATTAAGTGATGCAAAAGGCGGCGGTTCTTTAACTGCACTACCTTTCATCGAAACACAAGCAGGGGACGTATCAGCATACATCCCAACAAACGTAATTTCTATTACGGATGGACAAATCTTCTTACAATCTGACCTATTCTTCTCTGGCGTACGTCCAGCGATCGATGCGGGTACTTCTGTATCTCGTGTAGGTGGATCTGCTCAGATTAAAGCAATGAGTAAAGTATCAGGTACACTTCGTCTTGACCTTGCATCTTACCGTGAGTTAGAAGCGTTCGCTCAGTTCGGTTCTGACCTTGATAAAGCAACTCAAGCGAAATTAAACCGTGGTGCTCGTACTGTTGAGGTATTAAAACAAGGATTACACAAACCGTTACGTGTAGAGAAACAAGTTATCATTCTTTACGCTTTAACACGTGGATTCCTAGATGATATCCCAGTAGTAGATATCACTCGTTTTGAAGAAGAATTCCATGCTTGGTTAGATTCTAATGCGACTGACTTATTAGAAGAAATCCGCACAACTAAGAAACTTGCGGATGACGACAAATTTGCAGCAGCAATCAATGGATTTAAAAAAGTATTCGTAGCTTCTGAATAATAAAAGCGGAAGCGGCTCGTTCAAGCCGCTGGAGCTAGATAGTATATATAAAAGGCATCTCGGGCTCTGAGATTGCTAAAGGTCATGTAAAGGAAAAGAGTAGGTGCACCTATTCTTTTCCTTCAATCATGAGCAAGAATATCTTGCAACGTAGATTAGGAAGAGGATTCTTACTAATCGTGCCAACTTCCGGAAAAAAGGTGGTGAAAACCTGTGGCATCTTTACGCGATATAAAAGCGAAGATTAACTCGACAAAGAAAACGAGTCAAATTACGAAAGCGATGGAGATGGTATCTGCATCTAAGTTAAACCGTGCAGAGCAAAATGCTAAATCTTTCGTTCCGTATATGGAAAAGATTCAAGAAGTAGTAGCGAGCATTGCGCAAGGAAGCAAAGGGATTAATCATCCAATGCTAAATGCGCGTCCTGTAAAGCGTACAGGATACATCGTTATTACGTCTGATCGCGGACTAGCAGGTGGTTATAACAGTAACGTATTACGTACAGTAAGTAACGTAATTCGTGAACGTCATAATATGGATTCAAACCAATATTCTATTATTGTGCTTGGACGACTAGGACGTGATTATTTAAAACGTCGCGGCTTTAACATTATTGATGAAGTAGTTGGATTATCTGACCACCCATCATTTACTGATATTAAAGACCTTGCTTCTCGAGCAATTGCGATGTTCGCAGATGGTGCTTATGATGAGCTGTACATTTACTACAACCATTACGTAAGTAAAATTTCACAAGAGGTAACGGAAAATAAAATTTTACCGCTTACTGATGTGGCGTCTGACAAACCGACGACAGCTTATGAATTCGAACCTTCTGAAGAAGAAATTTTAAAAGTACTATTGCCACAATACGCAGAAAGCTTAGTGTACGGTGCATTACTAGACGGTAAAGCAAGTGAGCACGCAGCGCGTATGACAGCAATGAAGAGTGCTACAGACAACGCAATGGAAGTTATCGATTCACTTACACTTTCATTCAACCGTGCGCGTCAGGCAGCGATTACGCAAGAAATTACGGAAATCGTTGGTGGAGCAGCAGCGTTAGAATAGTATTAAAAAGCGGAAGCGGTTCGTTCAGAATGAGAGGGGGATGGAGCTTTTGACGTAGAGGCGATTTGTGCCTCGTAGGAAAAAGCGAAGCCACCGAACATTCTAACCGCTGGAGATAGATTCAATAAAAAGCGGAAGCGGCTCTTTCAGGAGAGTCGCGTAAGCTAAACTAATAAAAAATTAAAAGCTAACTTCTCTGATAGAGGTAGCTAATTAAAAGAAAGCTAGGAGGGAACCCGATGAATAAAGGGCGCGTTACGCAAATCATGGGTCCGGTTGTAGACGTTAAGTTTGATGGCGGAAAGCTACCAGAAATCTACAATGCCCTTACGGTAAAACAAAGCAACGAAAACGGAAGCATGAACTTAACATTTGAAGTTGCACTTCATTTAGGTGATGATACAGTTCGTACAGTTGCGATGTCTTCCACAGATGGACTTGTTCGTGGCACAGAAGTAGAAGATACTGGTAAAGCAATCTCTGTACCAGTTGGTGATGCAACACTTGGACGTGTATTCAACGTATTAGGTGATGCAATTGACTTAGATGGTGAACTTCCTGCGGATGTACACCGTGATCCAATTCACCGTCAAGCACCTGCATTCGAAGAATTATCTACTAAAGTAGAAATTCTTGAAACTGGTATTAAAGTAGTAGACTTACTTGCTCCTTACATTAAGGGTGGTAAGATCGGCCTATTCGGTGGTGCCGGCGTAGGTAAAACAGTATTAATTCAGGAATTAATCAATAACATCGCACAAGAGCATGGTGGTATCTCTGTATTCGCTGGTGTAGGTGAGCGTACTCGTGAGGGTAATGACTTATACCACGAAATGAGCGATTCTGGCGTAATCAAGAAAACTGCGATGGTATTCGGACAAATGAACGAGCCACCTGGAGCACGTCAACGTGTTGCATTAACAGGTTTAACAATGGCTGAGCATTTCCGTGATGAGCAAGGACAAGACGTACTTCTGTTCATCGATAACATCTTCCGTTTCACGCAAGCGGGTTCTGAAGTATCTGCCCTTCTTGGTCGTATGCCATCTGCGGTAGGTTACCAACCGACACTTGCAACAGAAATGGGTCAATTACAAGAGCGTATTACATCTACAAATAAAGGGTCTATCACGTCTATCCAAGCGGTATATGTACCAGCCGATGACTATACTGACCCAGCACCAGCTACAACGTTCGCTCACTTAGATGCAACAACAAACTTAGAGCGTCGTTTAACGCAAATGGGTATTTACCCAGCCGTAGATCCATTAGCATCTACATCTCGTGCACTTTCTCCAGAAATCGTAGGAGAAGAGCATTATGAAGTAGCTCGTCAAGTACAGCAAACTTTACAACGTTATAAAGAACTTCAAGATATCATCGCTATCTTAGGTATGGATGAGTTATCTGAAGAAGATAAGTTAGTTGTACATCGTGCTCGTCGTATTCAATTCTTCTTATCTCAAAACTTCCACGTAGCTGAGCAGTTTACAGGTCAAAAAGGTTCTTACGTACCTGTAAAGAATACAGTTAGTGGTTTCAAAGAAATTCTAGAAGGAAAATATGATGACCTTCCAGAAGATGCATTCCGCTTAGTAGGTGGCATTGAAGAAGTTATTGAAAACGCGAAGAAAATGATGGCGTAAGGCCTTAGGAGGGACGAAGTATGAAGACATTTCCAGTCAGTATTGTAACTCCTGATGGACCGGTTTACGAAAAAGAAGTAGAAATGGTAAGTGTAAAAGCAGAGAGTGGGGAAATGGGGATCTTACCAGGTCACATTCCAACTGTTGCACCATTAAAAATTAGTGCAGTTCGTCTGAAAAATGGTGGACACACTGATTATGTAGCAGTAAGCGGTGGCTTTATCGAAGTTCGTCCAGATAAAGTGACTGTATTATCATCATCTGCTGAAGAAGCAAACCATATCGATATCCATCGCGCAAATGAAGCGAAGCGTCGCGCTGAGCAACGTCTGCAAGATAAACAAGCACATGTTGACTTTAAACGTGCAGAAATGGCATTACAACGTGCCGTGAACCGTTTAAACGTTTCCGATATGAAGTAAAAAAATCCGTAAGGGCTTTGCCTTTACGGATTTTTTTGTGTGTATTTTATGGATAATTTTACAAAAATGGTATAATTATATTGATGCTTGTATAAGTAGAAGTGTACAACAATTTATATTTCATAAAGGGGATGGATCAATGATTGGTGAAATGAAGCGAGAAGCATTGTACTCTTTAAAGGGAAAATGGGGACTAGGTGTTGGATCAACAATTTTATATTTTATTTTAAGTTATGTCGTTTCGATGGCTGCAATGCTTATACTGTTAATTCCAGGAATTATTATATTTCTCTCAGTTGCAGGCTTAACTGGATCATTTGAAGAGGAAACGATGTCAATTGGAGCAGGTATTACCTTTGGAATTTTTTATTGCATTATGATAATTTTGAGTAACGCATCGTATGGGATTACGTCATATGGTTATACAAATGTATTTTTACAGATTAGTAAACGAGAAGATGCTAAAGTAGATTACTTATTCGAAGGATTTCGTGGCTTTAAAAGAATGATGAAAACAATGTGGGCAATGCTTGCGATTTTGTTATATACAGGTACATGGATTCCGATGCTGTTAATAGGCTTATTTGCATTGTTAGGTGAAGAAGGGAATACGTCATTTGCAATAGCTTTCTTCGTACTATTAGCAATTTCAATTGTTGGTATGATTGTGATGTATTTTTCTTATGCACTGACGTACTATGTGATGATTGAAAATCCAGAATATAGTGTTTCGCAGGCGATGAAGGAAAGTAAGAATCTTATGAAGGGTCATAAGTTAGATTTGTTTCTTTTATGGCTGAGCTTCATAGGATGGGCTATTTTAGCGCTGCTTACTTTTGGAATAGGATTTCTTTGGCTTAGTCCGTATATGAGTACGACGACAGCACACTTTTATCGCTACATTTCAAAAGGTGAATTTCAATAGGAACATGCTATACTAATAGAATTATTGTGTATAGGAGGCGAGGCTACGCATGATTAGTGATTTAAAAGGAGAAGCACTAGATTCATTAGAAGGGAAATGGGGATTAGCTGTTGGAGCTACACTACTCATTTCAATTCTTATCACGGCTTTTAGTTTTAGTGTTGATTGGGGATTTTCTTTAATTTTCGGTTGGCAAAAAACAAATGGTTCACTTTCAACGAATATTCTTTCATTTTTTGTTACTGGACCGTTAACTTTAGGTGGATATTACCTTGGTTTAAATATCCTTCGTGAAAAGCAAGCTAGTATTGGTAATGTATTTATTTGGTTTTCAGAGGGAAAGAGATTTCTAAAATCATTTTTATTATATTTATTAGTAAATCTTTATCTTTTCTTATGGACGTTATTGTTCATTATTCCAGGTATTATTAAATCATTTTCTTATGCGATGACATACTTTATTATAAACGATCATCCTGAGTATTCACTGAACCAAGCTATTACAGAAAGTCGTCGTATGATGGATGGACATAAGATGGAGTATTTCATTTTATGTTTAAGTTTTATTGGCTGGTTTATATTAAGTTGTATTACGTTAGGGATTGGATTCTTATGGTTAATTCCATATTTCTATACGACATCTGCAGCTTTTTACGAAGAGATTGCAGAAGAATATTATGAGAAAAAAATTTAGCACTATAAAACCCCCAGTATGAATTATTTGTTCATACTGGGGGTTTTTTGTAGAAATTTTATAAATTGATTACTAGTAAGTGGTTTACTGAAATAGTAACCTTGCATATATTTACAGTTATGTTTTTGCAGAAACTTAAGTTGTTTTTCGGTTTCAATTCCTTCGGCAACGACTGAAAGATTTAAAGTATTTGCGAGGGAAAGTATTGTAGAAACGATGGCTCGTTCTTCAGGACGATGATCAGCTAATTGTGTAAATTCTCTCGGTACTTTTAATGTGTCGATTGGAAAAATTGATAAATAAGCAAGAGAAGAATACCCAGTACCGAAGTCATCAATGGAAGTTTGGATACCGTACTCTTTTAATTGCTTCAGTCTCAATAATGTTTCTTTCTCGTCAATCATTGCAATTCTTTCTGTTAACTCAAGTGTTACATATTTTGGATCGACTTGCACGTCGTTTAATATTTGTGAAATGTTTTCGATTAATTGATCTTGCCGGAATTCTTTTGCGGATAAATTAACACTTATTTTTAAATTTTGGTAGCCAAAGGTATGCCATATTTTTAATTGGAGACAAGCTTCTTGTAATACCCAATGTCCAAGTGGGACTACTTGTGGCGTCTCTTCTACAATTGGAATAAACTCACATGGTGAAATGTCACCTAATAGTGGGTGTTTCCAACGTATTAAAGCTTCAGCACCGATAATTTTATTTGTTGTCGTATCAATTTGTGGTTGATAAACGAGATAAAATTCTTTGTTTACTAAAGCGATTGGCAAATCTTTTTCAATTCGAGCTCTTCGTTCCATTTTTTTATATAGTTCTTTCGTGTAAAGAGAGCTACCGTTTTTTCCTTTATTCTTTGCTTCGTACATGGCCATATCAGCATGCTGCAAAATGGATAGCGCATCTTCACCTGCTTCAGGATATATTGCAATTCCGATACTCGGTGAGATTTGTAAATGTTGATTTTCGATTTCAAATGGCTCATTCATGGCCGCTACAATCCTATCAGCTATTTTTTGGACATCTGGCTTTTTTTTGTAATTCTCGATAAGGATTGTGAACTCATCCCCAGCTAGCCGCGCGAGTTTCATATTTGATGTTGCTATTCTTTCGAGCCTTTTTGCTACTGCGATGAGTAATAGGTCTCCTACTCGATGACCGAGGGTATCATTAATAACCTTAAAACGGTCTAGGTCGAGAAACATAACAGCAAAAGGCTTTTTCGATATTTTTGCTCGCGCAATTGCCTGTTCTAAATGTTGATGAAATGCACGACGATTTGCAAGCTCTGTTAAAGTATCATGGTATGCTAGGAAGTTGATTTGTTCTTGTTGTTGTTTGCTTTCCGTAATATCTTTAATCATTAAATAAACCCCAGAAATTTTCTCCTTTAAAAAGATCGGTACGGCGGTAACGTGCAAGTAGTAAATATCTCTGTTTTTATGGTAAGCCCGTATTTCTAAAGAAATAGAATATCCCTTTTTCACGCGATGAAAGGCGTTAATCATTTCTTCTAAATCTTCTTCGTATATGAGTGAGTAGTAAGGCTGGTTTAATAATTCATTCGTTTGATAACCGAGTAAAGTAGTACCAGCGTTATTTACTTTGAGAAAATTACCGTACAAATCTAATGTGAAAATTGGATCGGGATGATGCTCGTATAAAGATTTAAACATTTGTTGATTATGATAGAGTTCATTTTTCTGTTCTACTAAATCTTCTGTACGTAGTTTAATTTGTTTCTCGAGTTCTGAGTTGAATTGCATTTGAGCGATCAATAATATTTTATTTTGTTTTCGAACTAAACTATGACGTATGAGAACGAAAGAAAAAGTTATTATAAGTCCGATTACTATAATAGGCGCAAAAACGTATTCAACTAATATAAAAACAATAAGCATTACTACCGAAATATACGGTAATGATAATCGGATTGATTCGCCAATTTTAGGTGTTAGTAGTACTTGTTCTTGTTTTTCAGGCTTTTTTGTATGGAGAATACAGGCGATTGCTACTAGTACTAAGGTTACTTGATAGAAAGGCGTAACTGTAAACATAGAATACTCTGGTATGAAGTATTTTATATAAGCATAAATCGCATCTGTAGTAGCATATAAAATTAAAGCACTGCCAAGAAGTGCACCGATCTTTTTAGGTAATAAGGATAGTGGTTTGAATAAAAGGTTGATTCCTATTAAGAGAAAGAGTAAATCAGCCATTGGATAGGTAAGTTGAACAAATATGTCGATATAGGATGTTGTAAAGATATGAATAGTTCGTTCAATAAGTAAGTAGTAACTTAAAGTAAATTGGGCTGTAACGATAATACAAATATCACATAGCATAAAAAGTTTTTCTAATAAATCTCGGTTATAAATGATTTCGTATAGAAAGGCAAACGTAAAGCTAACTAAAAAAAGTAAGTAAAAAAAGTCAGATGGATCAACGAACGTATAGAAGTCCTTTACAATTAAACGCTGATAGGCAACGACTATATCACCGATAAAATAAGAGAGAGCTCCAACAGATAATATGATCCAAAATAAACGAGATAGCCCTTCTTTCATGTTTGAAAAATAAAGTATATAACTACAAGCGATAATATCAATTAATAGGGTGCTCGTTCCGATTAATAGCTGAAAAGGAAATGAGTATTCATATACAAAAGGCATTGCTACATAGTGAAGCGTTATAGACAGCAATACAATGCTTATAAGAATACTTACATGTGTTTGTTTTTTCATTTATATCACCTACGGTTTCTTGAAAAGCATATATAAGTTTTATATTTATTTTGCACAATTATAGCAAGTTGTAAAGATAGATTTTAATAATTCTTGTTTCTGTCTCCCAACATATCGACATAGGAATTTGAAGTTTGCTATAATGATTAGAATAGTTGCATTATTTAGAAAAATTTAAAAATAATAATTACTGCAACTAGGACATATTGTTTACTATGTGAACTTGTTCTTAATTTAGGGGGGAGGGTTTCACAATGGCAAGTGTATATGAAAATAGTTATATGATCGTTTTGATTTTCTTGCTATTAGGTATATTGCTGCCGGTAAT
The DNA here is from genome assembly GCF_052646455.1 of Bacillus cereus group sp. Bce041. Taxonomy (NCBI): domain Bacteria; kingdom Bacillati; phylum Bacillota; class Bacilli; order Caryophanales; family Bacillaceae; genus Bacillus; species Bacillus cereus group sp. Bce041. The sequence continues at coordinate 22,216 of NZ_JBQXON010000010.1, read as the reverse complement.
GGCTCTTACATTAGGAAGGATGCTGCGCCCAAATAAACCAAGTGCAGCAAAGGCGACGACGTATGAGAGTGGAATTGAGCCTTTTCATGATGCAAATATTCGGTTTCATGCTCGTTATTATATTTTCGCTTTATTGTTTGTGATCTTTGATGTAGAAACTTTATTTTTATATCCTTGGGCTGTTGCGTATGACAAGCTAGGTTTATTTGCATTAATTGAAATGCTCATCTTTGTTGTAATGTTGCTAGTTGGATTAGCGTATGCTTGGAAAAAGAAGGTGTTACAATGGTTATAAATTTTGAGGAATTACATCCAAATGAGCGAGCAGAATTAGAACGAAATATCTTTTTTTCTACATTGGAACAGTTGAAAGGATGGGCGAGGAGCAACTCTTTATGGCCGATGACATTCGGACTGGCATGCTGTGCAATTGAAATGATGGGGGTAGGCTCATCACATTACGATTTAGATCGATTTGGGTCATTTTTTCGAACTTCACCAAGGCAATCGGACGTCATGATTGTATCGGGAACAGTAACGAAGAAGATGGCTCCTATTGTTCGGCGTTTATATGATCAAATGCCCGAACCGAAATGGGTTATTGCGATGGGATCTTGTGCGACAGCAGGTGGTCCGTATGTAAATTCATATGCTGTTGTGAAAGGTGTAGACCAAATCGTACCAGTTGACGTGTATATTCCTGGTTGTCCCCCAAATCCAGCTGCTTTAATCTATGGAATTAATAAATTAAAAGAGAAAATTCGTTACGAGGCAAAGACCGGAAAGCAGGTGACGAATAAATGAGTAATCCAAATAAAGATTTAGAGGATCTGAAAAAAGAAGCAGCTAGGCGTGCGAAAGAAGAAGCGAGAAAACGCCTTGTAGCGAAACACGAGGCGGAAATAAGTGAACTTGAGGAGGAAGATCAAGAAAAAGAGAAAGCGCTACCAAAAAATGATGATATTACTATAGAAGAAGAAAAAGCGAAAGCCAAGGCGAAGGCAGCAGCCGCAAAAGCAAAAGCGGCGGCGTTAGCGAAACAGAAAAGAGAAGGAACCGAAGAAGTAACGGAAGAAGAAAAAGCGAAAGCCAAGGCGAAGGCAGCAGCAGCTGCAAAGGCAAAAGCGGCGGCGTTAGCGAAACAGAAAAGAGAAGGAACCGAAGAAGTAACGGAAGAAGAAAAAGTGAAAGCCAAGGCGAAGGCAGCAGCAGCTGCAAAGGCAAAAGCGGCAGCGTTAGCGAAACAGAAAAGAGAAGGAACCGAAGAAGTAACGGAAGAAGAAAAAGCGAAAGCCAAGGCGAAGGCAGCAGCCGCAAAAGCAAAAGCGGCAGCATTAGCGAAGCAGAAAAGAGAAGGAACCGAAGAAGTAACGGAAGAAGAAAAAGCGAAAGCCAAGGCAAAGGCGGTGGCGGCGGCAAAGGCGAAAGCGGCAGCATTGGCGAAGCAGAAAGCCTCGCAAGGTGATGGGGATTCGGGAGATGAAAAGGCAAAGGCAATTGCAGCGGCAAAAGCGAAAGCAGCAGCGGCTGCAAGAGCGAAGACAAAGGGAGCTGAAGGTAAGAAAGAGGATGAGCCGAAGCAGGAAGAACCGTCCGTAAATCAGCCGTATTTAAATCAGTATGTTGAGGCTATTAGGGAGAAGTTAGGAGAGGGTGCATTAGTAGATTCCTACATTAATAAACTGTCAAAGGATGTGCCAACTCTTGTGGTGGATCCCGAAAAGTATTATGAAGTGATGGAGTCACTGCGATTCCATGAGGGACTTGCTTTTGATTATATGTCAGAGCTACATGCGACGGATTTTGTGACACATATGGAAGTGTATGTTCATTTGTTTTCATATGGCAAGAAACAATCGGTAGCGGTGAAGGTAAAGCTAGACCGGGAAGCGCCGCAAGTCGAATCTGTGACAGCGCTTTGGAAAGGAGCTGACTGGCCGGAGCGAGAAGCATACGATTTGCTCGGCATTGTATTTAAAGGGCATCCGAATTTAACGCGTATTTTAATGCCAGATGATTGGATAGGATATCCGCTTAGAAAAGACTATGAACCGTATGATGTGGAGGTGTAGCTATGATCCGCACGGAAGAGATGCTTTTGAATGTAGGACCTCAGCATCCGAGTACACATGGTGTGTTCAGGCTCGTAATTAAGATTGACGGGGAAATTATTAAAGAAGCTACACCTGTTATTGGATATTTGCATCGCGGGACCGAAAAGATCGCTGAGAGCTTACAGTATACGCAAATTATCCCTTATACAGATCGAATGGACTATTTATCAGCCATGACGAATAATTACGTCATTTGCCATGCTGTGGAGGCGATGATGGGGCTTGAAATTCCGGAGCGTGCCGAATACTTGCGAGTACTTGCGATGGAGTTAGGAAGAATTGCGAGTCATCTCGTTTGGTGGGGGACGAATCTTCTTGATATAGGAGCGGTCAGCCCGTTTTTGTACGCGTTTCGTGAACGAGAGATGATTATAAATTTATTAAATGAATTATGCGGGGCACGGCTTACTTTTAACTATATGAGAGTTGGTGGTGTGAAGTGGGATGCGCCAGATGGTTGGATTGAAAAGGTGGAAGAGTTTGTTCCGTATATGAGGGAGCAATTAGCAGGTTATCATGATCTTGTTAGCGGTAATGAGATTTTCTTAAATCGTGTGAAAGGCGTTGGTATATATAGCGCGGAAGAAGCGATCTCGTATTCTTTAAGCGGAGCAAATTTGCGGTGCACTGGAGTAAACTGGGATCTTCGCAAAGATGAGCCGTATTCGATTTATGATCGTTTTGATTTTGATATTCCTGTTGGAAGCGTGGGAGATGCTTGGGATCGCTACGTTTGCCGAATGCAAGAAATCGAGGAGTCTTTAAAGATTGTTGAGCAAGCGGTTCAGCAGTTCCCGAAAGATGGAGCTGTGCTGGCAAAAGTACCGAAAATTATTAAGGCACCTAAGGGAGAAGCATTTGTACGTATCGAATCGCCGCGCGGAGAGATTGGTTGTTATATCGCAAGTGACGGAAAGAAAGAGCCGTACCGTTTGAAGTTTCGTAGGCCATCTTTTTATAACTTGCAAATTTTACCGAAGTTATTGAAAGGTGAAAACATCGCTAATTTAATTACGATTTTAGGTGGAGTTGATATTGTACTTGGGGAGGTTGATGGCTAATGATTGAGACGCTCTTACAATCACCTTCAAGCTGGACGAATTTCTTCATTTTTTTCGGATTAGCGGTACTTCTACTATTTGCAGTCCTTGGCTTCGTTACATATGGAATTTTGGCAGAACGGAAAGTGATGGGGTTTATGCAAGGGCGGATTGGACCAAACCAGGTTGGAGGCCGATTCGGTTTACTGCAAACGGTAGCTGATGTTTTAAAACTATTATTGAAAGAAGATAGTATTCCGAAAGCAGCAGATAAACCGCTGTTTATATTAGCGCCTGTCATTGCATTTGCACCAGCATTTATGGTGCTTGCGGTTATCCCGTTCACTGATAAATTTCAATTTGCAGATATTGGAGTCGGGCTACTTTATTATATTGCTGTTTCCGGTATTACGACGATAGGTGTTGTAACTGGGGGATGGGCATCGAATAATAAATATTCCCTTTTAGGAGGGATGCGTGCGGCGGCGCAAATGATTTCTTATGAGATTCCGCTCGTAATGAGTGTAATTGGCATCGTTTTGCTAGCTGGTAGTCTGAATTTAAATGAGATTGTAGCGGCGCAGGAGAAGGTCTGGTACATTTTCGTACAGCCAATTGGATTCGTCGTTTTCTTAATCGCAGCAGTTGCAGAGTTAAATAGGACGCCATTCGATTTGCCGGAAGCGGAGTCAGAACTTGTTTCTGGATATCATACGGAATACTCAGGTTTTCGCTGGGCGTTTTTCATGCTTTCAGAGTACGTATATTTCTTCGGGATGGCATCGTTAATTACAGTGCTCTTTTTAGGCGGATGGAATCCAGTCATGTTTCTTGGATTTATCCCAGGTGCCGTATGGTTTGCTTTGAAATTTAGCAGTGTAGTCTTTCTATTAATTTGGTTCCGCGTTACGTTCCCACGTATAAGAGGTGACCAGTTAATGGAGTTTGGATGGAAAGTATTATTGCCGATTGCACTTGCAAATATTTTCTTAACGGCATTGATTAAGGAGTTATTCTTCTAATCTATGAGGGGGGTGCCAGTAAGAGATGAAAGGACTATTTAAAGGGTTAAAATATACATTAAGTAATTTGAGCAAGAAGAAGGTAACGTATGATTATCCAAATCAACCGTTGCCGTTGCCAGACCGTTTTCGGGGGATTCAAAAATTTTATCCGGAGAAATGTATTGTTTGTAATCAGTGCTCTAACATTTGTCCGACAGACTGTATTCAGTTAACAGGAAAGAAACATCCGGATCCTACGAAAAAAGGAAAAATTATCGACACGTATGATATTAATTTTGAAATTTGTATTCTTTGTGATTTATGTACAGAAGTTTGTCCGACAGAGGCAATTGTCATGACAAATAACTTTGAACTCGCGGAATATTCACGTGATTACTTATTTAAAAATTTGCAGTGGCTTGACGAAAACGACGAAAACGTCAGGAAGGAGAATAAGGCATGAATGGCGAGTTTGTAGCATTCTTTATACTATCCTTGTCTGCAATTATCGGCGGTGTTCTTATGTTGAACTTAACGAAAGTTATGCACATGATGCTAGCTCTCGTTCTGACATTTCTCAGCATTGCAGGTTTGTATTTTCTTTTGTCAGCCGAATTTATAGGCGTTGCACAAATTTTACTTTACTCTGGTGCAATCACAATTATTATGATTTTCGGCATTATGTTAACGAAACATAACGCGGAAAATGAATCGCGTCTTACTCTTCGAAAATGGATTATCTTCTTTGCAGTTGTAGCATTTGGAGCGGTTATGTATTTCGCTGTTAATAATGTTGATTTTGCAAATGAAAGCACACAAGGAAGTTTACCTCTCCATGAAAACAACACACTTCAAATCGGTACGCTTCTCTATTCAAAATATATTATTCCATTTGAACTAACTTCAGTTATTTTACTTGTAGCACTCGTTGGCGCAATTATACTTGCGAAAAAGGACGAGAAAGAGGAGGATTCCAATGAGTAGCGTTCCAGCTTCTGCATATTTAACACTTGCGATTATTTTGTTTTGCATCGGTCTATTTGGAGCTTTAACAAAGCGGAATACAGTAATCGTATTAGTTTGTATCGAATTAATGCTGAATGCTGCCAATTTAAACTTAGTGGCGTTTAGTAAATTAGGCTTATTTCCGAATTTAACAGGTCAAATTTTCTCACTGTTTACGATGGCTGTAGCGGCAGCGGAAGCGGCGGTAGGACTCGCTATTTTAATTGCTTTATATCGTAATCGTACAACAGTTCAGGTGGATGAAATGGATACGCTTAAAGGATAGCATTGTGACCGAAAAAGGGGGAAGGAAACAATGATCGATTATGCATGGCTCATACCGCTTTTCCCACTCGTTTCGTTTTTGTTACTTATTATATTCGGGAAGAAAATTAGAGAAGGAAGCAGCGTACTTAGTATTTTTTTCGTCTTTCTCTCCTTTATACTTGCGGTACTTGTGTTAATAGAAAGGTTTTCAGAAGCAAGCGTGAAGCATAAGTGGGTGTGGCTTAGAGCTGGAGATGTGGATATATCATTCGGCTTTGAAGTAACTGCATTAGGAGCTTTAATGTTATTTATCGTGACGCTTGTGAGTCTACTTATACATGTGTATTCGAAAGGTTATATGAAAGGTGATGAACGATTACCAACCTTTTACGCATATTTAGGACTCTTTACATTTGCGATGTTAGGGCTTGTTATATCAACGAATTTATTACAGCTTTATATATTTTGGGAATTAGTTGGGCTTGGTTCATTTTTACTTATCGGTTTTTATTTCTTTAAAGAAGAAGCGAAGGCTGCTGCAAAAAAGGCTTTTATTATGACCCGTATTGGGGATGTTGGTTTATTTATCGGGATGATTTTAATTTTTTGGTACGCAGGTAGTTTTGAATATGACGCAATATTTAGGGCGATTTATACAGGGGATCTACCTCCTTACATGATTACAATAACAGCGATATTAATTTTTATCGGGGCGATGGGAAAATCAGGTCAGTTCCCCCTTCATACGTGGTTGCCAGATGCAATGGAAGGGCCAACGCCCGTTTCGGCACTTATTCACGCGGCGACGATGGTCGCAGCTGGCGTATATTTAGTAGCGACGATGTTCCCTCTATTTTCAGCAAGTACAGTGGCGATGCAGACAGTGGCAATCGTTGGAGCTTTCACTGCAATCTTTGCGGCCTCTATTGGTCTTGTGCAAACAGATATAAAGAGGGTGCTTGCTTATTCTACAGTTAGCCAGCTCGGGTATATGATGCTCGCGTTAGGTTCTGCCGGTTATGTAGCTGGTATATTCCATTTAACGACACACGCTTTTTTTAAAGCACTATTATTTTTGGCGGCAGGAAGTGTAATTCATGCTGTGCATACGCAAAACATTAATAAAATGGGCGGTTTACAGAAGAAGATGAAAGTAACTGGTACGCTATTTTTAATAGGTACCCTTGCCATTAGCGGTGTTCCGCTGCTTTCCGGTTTTTTCAGCAAAGATGAAATTTTAGCGGCGACGTGGATGAATGGCAATTACGTTTTATTTACTTTAGCGGTAATTGCGGCGTTTTTAACAGCATTTTATATGTTCCGCCTATACTTTCTTGTCTTTACTGGAGAAACGAAGACGAAGGAAGAAGTGCATGAATCGCCTCGCGTTATGACGTATCCAATGATTGTTCTCGGCGTTCTTGCGGTAGTGGCAGGATATATAAATACACCATGGTTTGGGACATTTCTCGGAGATTGGTTGACGAAAGATGTAGGGTTTAAGGTTGAAGAAGCGCATGGACCAGTTTGGATTATGATTGTTGCGACACTCGTTTCATTTGCGGGAATCGCTCTTGCATATTTCATATATTGCAAGAAATCAATTTCTAGAGATTGGGCTGGGGGTACGGAAACATCTCTTTATAATCTTTTGAAAGAAAAATATTATGTGGATGAACTATACAACATGACGGTGATCCCTATTACGAAAGGAATCGCTCATGTGCTTCGCTTATTTGAAATGTATGTAGTCGAAGGAATTGCAGTTTTAATTGGAAGTGTAGTTAAAGGCACAAGTAATCTTGGATCGAAACTTCAAAACGGGAATGTACAAGTGTACGGTACTGTAACGGCGGTTTCGCTCGCTGTACTCGTCATTATTTTGCTCTATACGGGAGGGGATTTACGATGAATGATTTGTTGTTAACGTTCTTCATTTTTTCCCCGCTTTTAGGAATTTTATTGCTTGTATTAACACCGAAAAAGGAATTGCGTACAGTGCGAGCGCTTGGCTTATTTGGGACGGCACTTCCATTTGGAATCGCTATCGTCCTCGCTTGTACATATGCTTCTGGAAAGAATTTGTCACTATTCGATGAAAAGATGAAATGGATTAAGTTCGGCGATTTTACAGCGGTAGATAAAAGGTGGTTTTCTATTTATTACGAGCTCGGTATTGATGGTTTGTCGCTTGTCATGATGGTACTGACGGCTCTTCTAGCAACGCTTGCAGCAATTGCAGCCTTTTCTATTAAAAGAAATTTAAAAGCATTTTATATGCTGTTACTCATGCTAGAAATAGGAATGCTCGGCGTCTTTGCTGCTCAAAACTTAATGTTGTTTTTTATCTTCTTTGAAATTACGTTGCCACCAATGTTCTTATTAATTGGAAAGTGGGGAAAATTGTCGAGTGAAAAGGCTGCGTATAGTTATTTAATATATAACGGTATTGGCTCAGCTATTTTGCTCATTGTTTTCTCAATTTTGTTCGCGAAAACAGGTACAACAAATATTGTGGAGCTGAAAGAGATATTAAGAAGCGTAAACGCAGAGGGAGCACTCGTCATCCCAAGTAGTTTGCAGCTTAGTGTATTTATTGCCATAATGATTGCTTTTGCAATTAAACTACCTGTTTTTCCGTTGCACCGCTGGATGGTCAATGTACACATAGAAGCGCATCCAGCTGTAGTTATGCTTCATGCGGGTGTTTTGCTGAAGATTGGAGCGTACGGTATTATTCGCTTCGGGAAAGGGCTATTCCCGGAATATTTTCACGATGTTGCAACACTAATTGCGATATTAGGCGTAATTAATTTATTATACGGTGCCTTTTTAGCGCTCATCCAAACGGACTTTAGGAAAGTACTGGCTTACTCTAGTATTTCGCATATGGGAATTGTGTTAATGGGACTTGCGTCACTTAATGCACCTGGTACACAAGGAGCGTTATTCCAGGTTGTATCACATGGTTTAATTGCAGCCTTGCTGTTTTTCTTACTCGGTGTTATAGAACAACGTTTCGGAACATCAGACATTACAGCGCTTGGTGGACTCGCAAAAAGTGTCCCAGTACTTAGCGGCTTCTTCTTAGCAGGAGGAATGGCATCGCTTGGATTACCAGGGATGTCTGGGTTTGTTAGTGAATTTCTTGCCTTACTCGGTTTATTTCAAGGAGAGCCCGTCATTGCTGCAGTCGGTGTGATTGGCATCATTTTAACCGCTGTGTATGTATTAAGGGCGACACTTCAAGTGACATTTGGAAAGAAAGAGTGGGAAGCAAAATCTGATATACACGGATGGGAGTATGTCCCTGTTTTACTACTTATCTTTTGTATTATTGCAATTGGAGTTATGCCAGAGATACTAGGGGATCCGCTTCAAAATACATTGAAAACATTGGGGGTGAAGTAGGATGGATATGAATACGTTACTTAGCTTATCGTGGCATCTAATGGTGCCAGAATTTATTATTCTCGGCGCCGCCATCCTCCTTTCCATATGTGATTTGTTTTTTAAGCTGAACCATAGATATGTAGCTCTTGGTGCGATTGCTGCCATCGTATTAGCAATCGTGTCATTAATTACTCTATATAGCGAACCGGCAGGAGATATTTTAAATGGATCGTTTGTGTTAGATGGATTTTCAAAAGGGTTTAAAACGTTGCTATTAGGTGCCTCAGCTCTCATTTTATGCACCGCGATGAGCGATGATAAGAAGAATCCAATCGAAGATAAGGGCGAATATTATTATTTATTTTTAATGGCGCTTCTTGGTGCGATGTTCATGGCTTCTAGTGTTGATTTTATTACCCTTTTCGTTGGTTTGGAGTTACTTTCACTTTCTTCTTATATTTTAGTAGGAATACGAAAAAAGAGCCGTGCATCAAATGAAGCGGCAATGAAATATGTCATTAGCGGAGGAATTGGAACGGCGATTACGCTCTTCGGAATGAGTTATTTATACGGTATTACAGGTTCAACTAACATTGTAGATATGCAAAAGGTACTCACTGGGGAGCTCGCTAGTGGTATTCAGTTATTGTTAGCTCTCGCATTTCTTTTATTGCTAGTTGGTCTCTCATTTAAAATTGCCACAGTGCCGTTTCATATGTGGGCACCTGATGTGTATGAAGGAGCGACTACACCTGTTACTGCTTTTCTTGGAACGATTTCTAAAATTGCTGGGTTCCTACTCATTATTCGTTTGTTCCTTATGATCTTTGCAAGTGTATTAATACAAGGAGATATGCAATCTTTATATGGGCATATGAGTATATATATTGCAGTGCTAGCAAGTATTACGATGATTGTTGGGAATGTAGTCGCGTTAAAACAATACAATATAAAGCGTTTATTTGCTTATTCAGGCATTGCACATGCGGGGTATTTACTCGTTCCACTTGTGGCATTATCACCATTTACGATGGATAGCATGTGGTTTTATATGCTGGCATACATGCTTATGAATATAGGCGCATTTGCCATTATCCACGGCTTAATCTTACAAAATGATGAGGAAAATATAACAATTTTCACAGGTTTATATAAAAGGTCGCCATTTACAGCGATAATGATGACAATTTTTATTTTATCGTTGGCTGGGATACCAGGAACGGCTGGATTCATTGGAAAGATTAATATCTTTTTAGGCGCACTTCATGTAGAGCCAGCACATTACGTACTAGCTTCGATTATGATGGGTACGACGGTTGTTTCATTCGTATATTATTTCCGTATTTTACAACAAATGTTTTTCCGCACCGGAGAGACAGAAGAGAGAATACGGTTACCGTTAAATATAAAGGTTGTTATGAGTCTTTGTGCAATTTCGATTGTAATACTAGGGATTATGCCGATGATTGGGTACAATTTCTTTTATGAATATTTTCCATTAATGAAAGATTTCTTCTTCTTAGGGAACGTGGTACAATAGTGAAAATAAAAGGTGTGGAGTCAGTACTCTGCGCTTTTTATTTTGTGTTAACTTGTAATGTAGATATACGTTTTTGGAAAGAAAATCACGATGTAAAATGTAAGATGTCTATGTGCATTTGAAAAAGTGTAGCTCCTACTTATTATGGTATCGTTTTTATATTCTTTCATAAGTAGTAGCTGAGTAAAAAGGGGTCGATTTTTTGGCACAACTTTTAGGGCAACAAGCACTGATTGCCATTGTTTCGCATTTATTGTTTATTACCATTACGTGGTGGGCCTTACAAGGCATTCACATTGAGCGTTTAATGAAGTCCGGAAAAGTGCTGCAGACGCGAGTATTACTCATCTTAATTACAATTGCAATTGGGACATCTGTAAGTAACTTTTTCCTTGATTATTTAGGCTATTCGAAGAGTTTAACGTATTTAGTAAAGTAAGTGTATAGAACCTCAAATCTCCGTTAACAATGGGGATAGGAGGGGATGAAATTGAAGCTTAAAGCCATTCTTATTGTTGCACTTAGTGTTGTTTTATTTTTGGTTGGATATAGAGAGATGAAACCGATAAGCGATGAAAAGAAAATGGAGAGCATGATCAAGGCTTTAGAGAAAAATGATGCTAAAGTAGAAAAATGGTCATGGTTAGCGAGAGAAACAAAAACAATTTCTAACATACATACGTTTCAAAAGTTGTTAAACGATGTGAAGGAAAAGGCAAATATTCAAAAGTGGGAAGTAGAGCAATCTCCAGATGGATATAAAGCTACATCCTATAAAAAGCTTTCTTCTTATGAAGAACGAGTAGTAGTAACTTGGAGTAAAGAAAATACTAAAGAAAACACTTTCATTATCTTTGAAGTAAGTGGGGCGAAATGGGACCCGAAGTATGTTCAAAACATGAATAAAATTTTTAGTGAAAAACCTATAATTTACACTTGTGTTCAAGGTGTACTGAATGATAAGATTGAAGGTGTTTTGCAAAATAAAACCAATCAGGTTTTGAAAGATCTTTCAGCAAGAGCGATCGAACAAGTAGAAGAAAGAGCATTTGTGTCAGTCTCCGCATACAATAAAAAGTGGGATGACGCTCTTTCAACAAATAGAGAGAAAATAAATGTGCAAATAGCAATACGTTCTACAGACAACAAAGATACAATTGTGGTTGGCACACCGATCATAACTTCTGAGTATTGAGTGAATAGATACTGAAAAAAGGACACGGAGGGGAATAATTTGGAAAAGATCATCGTCCGTGGCGGAAAGCGGTTAAACGGCACAGTGCGTGTTGAGGGCGCAAAAAATGCTGTATTACCTATAATCGCTGCAGCCCTATTAGCGAGTGATGGAAAGAATGTACTATCTGAAGTACCAGTTTTGTCTGATGTATACACAATTAATGAGGTATTACGTCATTTAAATGCTGAAGTCGTATTTGAAAATAATCAAGTAACAATCGATTCTTCTAAAGAACTAAACATTGAAGCACCATTTGAATATGTACGTAAAATGCGTGCATCTGTTCAAGTAATGGGACCATTATTAGCACGTAACGGTCGTGCTCGTATTGCACTTCCTGGTGGATGTGCAATTGGTTCACGTCCAATTGACCAACATTTAAAAGGCTTCGAAGCAATGGGAGCAAAAGTACAGGTTGGTAACGGTTTTGTTGAGGCATATGTTGAGGGAGAACTAAAAGGAGCTAAAATCTACTTAGACTTCCCAAGCGTAGGCGCGACAGAAAACATTATGTCTGCAGCTACATTAGCAAAAGGGACAACAATTCTTGAAAACGCAGCGAAAGAACCAGAAATCGTTGACTTAGCTAACTTCTTAAATGCGATGGGAGCGAAAGTACGCGGAGCTGGAACTGGAACGATTCGTATCGAAGGCGTTGATAAATTATATGGTGCAAACCACTCTATTATTCCTGACCGTATTGAAGCGGGAACATTCATGGTTGCAGCAGCAATTACTGGTGGAGACATCTTAATTGAAAATGCTGTACCTGAACATTTACGCTCAATTACAGCGAAAATGGAAGAAATGGGTGTTAAAATTATTGAGGAAAACGAAGGTGTACGTGTTATCGGCCCAGATAAGTTAAAAGCGGTTGATATTAAAACTATGCCCCACCCAGGTTTCCCAACAGACATGCAATCACAAATGATGGCATTATTACTACAAGCTGATGGAACAAGCATGATTACAGAAACGGTATTCGAAAACCGCTTTATGCACGTTGAAGAATTCCGTCGTATGAATGCTGATATTAAAATTGAAGGTCGTTCTGTTATTATGAACGGTCCAAACAGCTTACAAGGTGCTGAAGTAGCAGCAACTGACTTACGTGCTGCAGCTGCATTAATCTTAGCTGGTTTAGTATCAGAAGGTTATACTCGTGTAACTGAGTTAAAACATCTTGACCGTGGCTATGTAAACTTCCATAAGAAATTAGCTGCATTAGGTGCAACTATTGAACGTGTAAACGAAAAAGTAGAAGAAGTGAAAGAACAAGAAGTTTCTGATCTTCACGCTTAATTAAAATAGTCTCTATGTCTTTTGACATAGGGGCTATTTTTTTGGGTTATTACTGTTATAGTCAATAAATTCTATACTTATGCACGTACCAGTAAAAATATTTAGAAAATTTCTGTTTTATACTCTTCCCCTTAAGTATGTTCTAAAAGAAAGAGTTGTTCCATAAGAATGAATGGAGTAAAGCTTTTATATTGGAGGAAAATAGGATGAAATTTTCAAAGCCACTTTTTATTACAGTAGCGCTCTTAATAGCGCTCGTTATCATTGTACCTGCAGCCCTTGTTATTCCATTTGCGAAAGCAAAAGTAGGGGAAGAAACGGCCTCTAAAACTCCTCCAGCGATAGAAAGCATACCAGCTCCAGGAAAAGTGGATACAGCTGTTCAAGTTGCTGTATATCGCGAAAAACAGAAGAAGGTAGAAACATTACCAGTGGAGGAGTATGTGACAGGTGTAGTAGCTTCTGAGATGAATGCCAGTTTTGAAATAGAGGCACTAAAGGCGCAGGCATTAGCAGCGAGAACATTTGTAGTACAACGTATGTTAAGCGGAGGAAAGAAAAATAATGCGGATGTGACAGATACGGTGAAAGATCAAGTGTACAAAAGCAAAGATGAATTGAAGAAGCAATGGGGTAATAACTACGAAAATAATTTGAAGAAAATCGAAGAAGCCGTTTCGAAAACAGCAGGACAAGTTTTAACGTATGATGGAAAACCAATTTCAGCATCCTTCTTTTCAACGAGTAATGGCCGAACAGAAAATGCAGCTGACTATTGGGGAAATGATTATCCGTACTTGAAAAGTGTAGATAGTCCGTGGGATCAAGCCTCTCCAAAGTTTACGAGTGAGCAAACATTTACAGTAGCTGATTTTCAAAAACGTCTCGGTGTGAAAGTGTTAGCAGACGGGAAGGTTGGAAATATTAAAGACCTTACGGAAGGAAAGCGCGTAAAGGATGTAGCTTTTCAAGGAAAAACATTAACAGGAAAAGAAGTTCGTGAAAAGTTAGATTTACGTTCTTCTGATTTTACGTGGAAACAACAAGGAGATAAAATCATCGTTACGACGAAAGGCTTCGGTCACGGCGTTGGTATGAGTCAATATGGGGCGAACGGCATGGCAGCGGAAGGAAAGAAATATACAGATATCGTCGCTCATTACTATAAAGGCGTTGAAATAAAGACGATGAATGATTATGAAGGAAAATTGATGGTGAAGAAATAGGTGTCAGAACTCTGGCATCTATTTTTTGTTTAAAATATCATAATTTTCCATTAACTGTTTGATATAATAGGATAAAAAGGCATTTGGGGGAAATGAAATGGCGTTACTAGAGTTGAAACAATTAGGGAAGACGAACCAGTTACCGGCAATTGAGCTAAAGGTTGAGAAAGGACAATGTATTGTTTTGCAATGCAATAATCATACAGCTAAAGTGTTACACCGCATTATTATTGGTGAAGAAGAAGCTTCGACTGGCAATGTACTGTTTGAAGGAGAAGCAATTGGAAAGAAAAATTATTCCCGCATCGGCTTTTGTTTTTTGAAGGATGAGGCATATGATCGTTTGAAGGTGAAAGAATACTTTAAGTTTTTAATAGGGCTTTATGAATCAAAGATAAGTATAGAAGAAGTTGTGCAGTCTGTTGGTCTCCTAGATAAGCTAAACGTTAAAATAGAAAAACTATCATTTTCAGAGAAGCGTCGTCTTCATATTGGACGAATAATGATTCATAATCCGGATTTAATTATTTTGGAAGAACCGGAGCAAAATGTAGATATAGAGAGTACGGTTATTATTCGAAAAGCAATTATGAAAATGAAAGAGCAAGGAAAGGCAATCTTTATTACGTCATCATTTTTATCGGATGCCCTTTCGTTAACAGAGGATGTATACATATTAAACAATGATGGTGTGAAAAAGATAGAAATTGAGCAAGAGGAAGTGGAAGAAGTCGGTGAAGAAAAAGTCATTCAAATGATTCCGCAAATGAAGTTAGAAAGAATACCTGCGAAAGTGAACGATAAAATCATTTTACTTGATCCGATGGAAATCCATTTCATTGAAACGCAAAACGGAGTAACGCATATTCACGTTCGTGAAGGTGATTTCGTATGTGCATTAACATTAAGTGAACTAGAAGCAAGATTAACAGGTTTTGGTTTCTTTAGATGTCACCGCTCGTATCTTGTGAATTTACAAAGAGTACGAGAAGTGATTACTTGGACTCGTAACAGTTTTAGTTTAATTTTGGATGACGAAAGAAAAAGTTCAATTCCGCTTTCAAAAGGACGCATGGATGAATTAAAAGGCGTGATTGGGCTATAAAAAGTGTTCCAATAAGCTCAACATGCGATTCATTCACCGGTAAAAATACTCCTTTTACCGGTATTTTACTGCGTAATCCCTTTGTTTTTCATATGATTGAGTCAAGAAAAGCGAAACAAACGAACGAAAAGCGCTAAAGCGACTTTCATCTATAAAGAAGAAAAACAAAGGGGATGAAGAAATGACATTGGCAATTGAAATGAAAGATGTAATGAAAAGTTTCAGTGGAAAAACGGCACTTCGAAATGTAAATATTGAGGTGAAGCGAGGAGAGATATTCGGATTCCTCGGACCGAGTGGATCTGGTAAGACGACAACAGTAAAAATTTTAACTTCTCAATTGCTTCATAGTGTTGGAACGGTAAGAGTATTAGGGAAAGATATTACAGGACCAAGTAGCATCGATTACAAACGAATTGGTATTTTAACAGATAACAGCGGCTTATATGAAAGACTTAGCATTTATGATAACTTACTATTATTTTGTGACTTATACGATTGCAAAAAAGAACGAATCGATGAAGTACTAACACAAGTAAATTTATTAGATGATAAAAAAACACCAGTAAAGAAACTATCAAAGGGAATGAAGCAACGCGTCACACTAGCGAGAGCAATCCTTCATAAACCAGATATCCTCTTCTTAGATGAACCAACATCTGCACTTGATCCAGTAAACGTACAAAACATTCATAAAATCTTAAAAGACTTAAATGAAGAAGGAACGACGATTTTCTTAACGACTCACAACATGGATGAAGCAGAAACGCTTTGTAACCGTATTGCCTTCCTTTGTGGCGGAGAAATTGTAGCACTCGATACGCCAGAGAACCTGCGCTTACAATACGCTAAGGATCAAATAGAGGTCGTATTAAAAGGTAAACGAAAAGAAGTAGTGCAAAAAGATGAATTAGGCGCAAATCGTATTTCAGAATGGATGAAAAAGGGCGAACTGTTATCTATTCATTCATACGAACCAACGCTAGGCGATATCTTTATTGAAGTTACTGGGAGGGGATTATAATGACATTTTCAATGAAACGGTTTTCGGCTATTGTAAGAAAAGAAATAAGTGATGCAGGTAAAAACTCACAAGTTATATTAATGGCGCTATTACCTATTCTACTTGCTGTATTTTATAGTAATATGGATTCTATAAAAGAGTTCTTTGCAGGTTTTATTATTGTAATGACGATTACCATGGTGGGAAGTTATGTGCAAGCAATTATTATTGCAGAGGAGAAGGAAAAACACACGTTACGAGTATTGATGTTGTCTCCAGCAAGTCCAATAGAAGTTATTTTAGGTAAAAGTGTATTAACTGTATTTTTTGTACTAGCATCTAGTTTTATTAGTTTAGTGATTTTAGATACTTTTAAAGGAAATATTAGTATGCTAGTTATTATTATTTTAATAGGAACATTGTTATGTGTCGTTTTAGGTACTATAGTTGGCTTACTATCCCAAAATATAGCACAAACATCTATATTGGGGCTTCCGATTTTTATAATATTCATAATGGGGCCGATGCTACAAGAAATGGTTAAGAATGAGTTTATTATAAAAGTAGTTAAGCTTCTTCCGACAAATCATGTTATGGAAGCATTGCAAAAAGTTATAAAGGGAGAAGGATTTATTGCAATTCAAGAACATATTTTAAACAATACAATTTGGACTATATGCCTTATCATTCTTTGTATTATTGTGTACAAAAAGAAACAATTAGACTAAAAACTGAGCTAAAAGTGCTCAGTTTTTTCTTTTTTCTATCATTTCCTCGGAAATTTTACAGTTCTTATACATATTTTTACAGATTTTGTCGAAAAGTAATTAGTTATACGTTGTATAGGATACGTGAATATTGTTCAAAATGATTGCTGAGGTGATGATGGAATGCGAGGAAGAAATAATAAAAAGTCGCAAAAGGTAGTACATTTGTTTCAAAAAAGATGGGTGTTTCCGGCACTATACATTGCTTGTGCAGCGGTAATCTTAATGGTTGCGCTATGGTTCCAAGGAGCTAATCCGAAGAAGACTCCAAACCACGATCAAGCAACACCGTATACACAATCGGAAGATCCAGCAGTACCAGTAACGAAATCTTCAGAAGTAGTGAAAATGCCAGCTGCCGCGAATGCGGAAGTAGTCGTACAGAAGAAATTCTATGAAGATGCAGCAACTGAGGCGGAACAAGAAAAAGCACTTGTCTTTTATAACAACACATATTCCCCAAACAAAGGAATTGACATTGCTGCGAAGAATGGAAAAGAATTCAATGTTGCTGCTGCTTTAAGTGGTACAGTAACGAAAGCTGAAAAAGATTCACTTCTTGGTTATGTTGTAACAGTTGATAGTGGAAATGGTGTAGCGGTATCTTATCAAAGCTTAGGCAGTGTGAAAGTAGAAAAAGGTGCAAGAGTTGCACAAGGTGAAGTATTAGGAACATCCGGTCTAAGTGCAATGAATAAAGAGGCAGGCTCTCACGTTCACTTTGAAGTACGTAAAGACAATGTGGCTGTGAACCCTGAACGTTACTTAAATAAATCAGTAACAGAAATTAAAGCTGATGCAGGTGCTGCAAAGGCTACGAATGCTTCTGGTAAAAAAGCTGATGACAAATCTCAAAAAGAAGAGAAGTCAACGAGCACGAAACCAGAAAGTAAAACAGAAGACAAGTCTCAAAAAGAAGAGAAATCAACAAGCGGTTCAACTAGTGATAAAAAAGAAGAACCGAAGAAAGAAGAAAAATCAACAAATGGTTCTACAGAATCATCTAACGATTCTTCTTCACAAGAATAAGAAAGTGAAAAAATCAGTTCCCACTAGGGGAGCTGATTTTTTTATTTTTATCCCGCATTAAAGGGCAGTAAGACCCCTACTTCAAAATTTAGTGAAAGCTAAGAAGTTAGATCGGGGATCAACTGCCCGTAAAAGCCCGATTGGTGAAAGCTAATAATCAGTGGGAAATGGCACCCACTGATTAAAGTTTCACTTTATATAAAAATACTCAATTTCGAGAAAAAAGTTGTAAAAACAAGGAAAAATGACGAGATTCTCGAATATATATTATAAAAGGGAGGGGATACTGTGTCATTTTTATTTGTTCTGTCGACTGCTATTATTTTATTGTTTGTTTTATTCACCTTATATTATTATATTGCCGGTAAGAAAGAGGTTCCCCACCATCAATTATTAGAAGAAGAGTTTGAAAGAGAAGAATGACGCCTTACATATAAGGTGTCTTTTTTTTCGCCAAAATAGTCACTGTTAACGTATTTCTCACAAAAAAACGTAATTTTTCTTAACTTAGTCCGCAAAAATAGTGAACATGTAGCATATATCAGTAGTGCGGGCAATACAATGGTATAAACCAAAGCAAAGAGAGTGTTTGAGGTGAGAAATCGTGAATCATTTCATTATAAATCCAAGAATGTTTAACGCTTACAAACAGCACTCACACTTACTTCTTAGTCGTATGCAGCGAGGCTCATTTCACCCTTCTCACATCCAAATTAGGGAGGCGAGTGGTGTGCACGATTACATCAAAGAGAGAACTATCAAGATTGGTAAGTATATCGTGGAGACAAGAAAGACAGTGCGTGTCATTGCAAAGGAATTTGGGGTATCAAAGAGTACAGTCCATAAAGATTTAACAGAACGTCTACCAGAAATTAATCCAGAGCTCGCAAATGAAGTGAAAGAAATTCTTGATTATCATAAGTCTATTCGTCATTTAAGAGGTGGAGAAGCAACAAAGCAAAAGTATAGAAAAGAAGATGTAGAGAAGCCTGTACGTCAATAATGTTACAGTAGCAAACATTCCGTTCACATTCGGTAATATTTTTCAGAAGAATTCTTTTTGCGAATATTACGTTTCTGTTAAATTTATGATAAAATCAGAAATTAGGTGAAAAGAATTCGGGTGTAACCTGATTTTGAATATCGAGGAGGAAAAAACGGGAATGTTTGCGCGAGATATCGGAATTGACCTAGGTACGGCTAACGTATTAATTCATGTTAAAGGTAAGGGTATTGTATTAAATGAGCCATCTGTTGTGGCAATTGATCGTAATAGTGGTAAAGTATTAGCAGTAGGTGAAGAAGCGAGAAGTATGGTGGGACGTACGCCTGGTAATATTGTAGCAATTCGTCCACTTAAAGATGGTGTAATCGCAGATTTCGAAATTACAGAAGCAATGTTAAAGTATTTCATTAACAAATTGGACGTAAAGAGCTTCTTTTCAAAACCTCGTATTTTAATTTGTTGTCCAACAAATATTACATCAGTAGAACAAAAAGCAATTCGTGAAGCTGCTGAACGTTCAGGTGGTAAAACAGTATTTTTAGAAGAAGAACCAAAAGTAGCCGCAGTTGGTGCTGGTATGGAAATCTTCCAACCAAGCGGTAACATGGTTGTTGATATTGGTGGAGGTACAACAGATATCGCTGTACTATCTATGGGTGATATTGTTACCTCTTCCTCTATCAAAATGGCTGGCGATAAGTTTGATATGGAGATCTTAAACTATATTAAACGTAAGTATAAGCTATTAATCGGAGAACGTACTTCAGAAGATATTAAAATTAAAGTTGGTACAGTATTCCCAGGTGCACGTAGCGAAGAGCTTGAAATTCGCGGACGTGACATGGTAACAGGCTTACCACGTACAATTACAGTATGCTCTGAAGAAATTACAGAAGCATTAAAAGAAAATGCAGCTGTTATTGTACAAGCTGCAAAAGGCGTATTAGAGCGCACACCACCAGAACTATCTGCAGATATCATCGACCGCGGTGTTATTCTAACAGGCGGTGGAGCTTTACTACACGGTATCGACATGCTTCTAGCAGAAGAACTAAAAGTACCAGTATTAATTGCTGAAAACCCAATGCACTGCGTTGCGGTTGGTACAGGTATTATGTTAGAGAATATCGACAGATTACCAAAGCGTGCTTTGAGATAATTTGAAAGAACTAAGGCTAATGCCTTAGTTCTTTTTTTCGTTTTTATATTTTTTTATTTTGTTTTTTTGCGAAAATGGAAGGAAAATAGAGAAATATGAAGGAAACAGGTAAAATATTCATATATATGGTTAAATTTAATATTTCCTTAATTGAAAACGTTTATAATATAATGAGTCGAATACGACATTAAGGCAAATAATGTTTCAATACATATTGCCTTTCCCTAATTTGGGCATACACTCTTTTCCACCTCCGTGTCAGTTGCAAAAATGTGCAACTATTTTAATGGAATAGAGTGTGTGCATTTTTTTTAGGAAGTTGTGCTAAATATAAAATGTTACTTTGTAATGACAAACAATAAACAAAATGGGATAATAGCAATATGTCCAAGTGGTAAGACCAATATTACAAAAGGGGCGATTGTTACATGCTAAATATAGAACAAATTAAAGAAATCATTCCTCACCGCTATCCATTTTTACTTGTTGATAAAATATTAGAAGTAGATGAAGGCAAAAGAGCGGTTGGGATTAAAAATGTATCCGCAAACGAAGAATTCTTTAACGGACACTTCCCTGACTATGCAGTTATGCCTGGTGTACTTATTGTAGAAGCATTAGCACAAGTCGGAGCAGTTGCAGTATTAAAGAAAGAAGAAAACCGCGGAAGACTTGCTTTCTTTGCAGGTATCGACAATTGCCGTTTCAAAAAACAAGTACGCCCAGGTGATCAGCTTCGTCTAGAAGTAGAAATGACACGCGTACGCGGCCCAATTGGAAAAGGAAAAGCAATCGCAACAGTAGATGGTGAAGTTGCATGTGAGGCAGAAATTACATTTGCAATTGGTGATAAAAAAGAATAGATAGTACTAAAAAATCTCCTTGTGAAAAAGACAAGGGGATTTTTTGTTTACTGCTATATAACGATGAAAAGATAATATACAAACTAATCAGAAAATATCTTGTGAATAGATGGTAATTACCATATACTTACTTTATTATTTATTTAGAAAACAGGATAAGTGATAAAGGTAATAAAGAAATAAAGGCATTGTCATATTGTTAAGGTACTTAAGTAAGACAAAGTAGAATGTTATTGATTATGATGAGATATGGGGAAATCAGCAAAAATATTAATTAGACGTATGAAATCGAGCATAAAAGAGAGAAAAGGGAAATGTCGCATTTCACAAAAGGAGATTATGAATATGTTCGGGAGAAAGAAAAGAAAACCATTACGACAATTAATTACATATAAAGAGCCTAAATCGCGTATTACAGAACAATACCGTAACATTCGTACAAACATTGAATTTACATCTGTAGATAATCATGTTCGTTCTATTATTGTTACTTCAGCCGATCCAGGTGATGGGAAAACAACAACAATCTCAAACTTAGCAGTTGTTTTTGGACAACAAGGAAAGAAAGTTTTATTAATTGGAGCTGACTTGCGTAAGCCGACGATACAAAACTTATTTGCCATTCATAGTTCAAATGGGTTAACAAACTTATTATCAGGACAAGCAAAACTTATGCAATGCATTCAAAAAACAGATATAGAGAATGTATACTTAATGGCAGCAGGTCCAATCCCCCCAAACCCAGCAGAACTATTAGGGAGCCGGGTAATGGACGAGGCATTGCTAGAAGCATATAACATGTTTGATATTATATTAATCGACACACCACCTGTGCTTGCGGTTACGGATGCACAAATACTAGCGAACAAATGTGATGGAATCGTACTCGTTGTACGAAGTGAAAAGACAGAAAAAGATAAAATCGTAAAAGCGAAACAAATATTAGATAAAGCATCAGGCAAAATACTCGGTGTCGTTTTAAACGATAAAAGAGAAGAAAAAGAGCAGTATGGTTATTACTAAAATAGAAAAAAGCCAATAAGAATGAAGTGACCCCCGAAAGTTAGACAGGTCGTTTCATTAGGCAGCCTCTAGGGTATGAGCCCGGTATTGTACTGGGCTCATACCCTTTAATTTTGCCTTAATTCTTTTATGG
>NZ_JBQXON010000009.1:0-204589 GCF_052646455.1 Bacillus cereus group sp. Bce041 | reverse complement strand
ATGATGGCAGAGAGGTCACACCCGTTCCCATACCGAACACGGAAGTTAAGCTCTCTAGCGCCGATGGTAGTTGGGACCTTGTCCCTGTGAGAGTAGGACGTTGCCAGGCAATATTATTCCGCAGTAGCTCAGCGGTAGAGCTATCGGCTGTTAACCGATCGGTCGTAGGTTCGATTCCTACCTGCGGAGCCATTGGAGAGCTGTCCGAGTTGGCCGAAGGAGCACGATTGGAAATCGTGTATACGTCACAAGCGTATCAAGGGTTCGAATCCCTTGCTCTCCGCCATAGGATTTATAATATTTGGCCCGTTGGTCAAGTGGTTAAGACACCGCCCTTTCACGGCGGTAACACGGGTTCGAATCCCGTACGGGTCACCACTTTGGAGGATTAGCTCAGCTGGGAGAGCACCTGCCTTACAAGCAGGGGGTCGGCGGTTCGATCCCGTCATCCTCCACCATATAAATTTTATATGAATAGTATTATCGCGGGGTGGAGCAGCACGGTAGCTCGTCGGGCTCATAACCCGAAGGTCGCAGGTTCAAATCCTGTCCCCGCAACCAAATGGTCCCGTGGTGTAGTGGTTAACATGCCTGCCTGTCACGCAGGAGATCGCCGGTTCGACCCCGGTCGGGACCGCCATTTTAATAAGGCTCGGTAGCTCAGTCGGTAGAGCAGAGGACTGAAAATCCTCGTGTCGGCGGTTCGATTCCGTCCCGAGCCACCATTTATTTTAATAAAATACGCCGGCTTAGCTCAATTGGTAGAGCAACTGACTTGTAATCAGTAGGTTGGGGGTTCAAGTCCTCTAGCCGGCACCATGTAAGTTTCGGAGGGGTAGCGAAGTGGCTAAACGCGGCGGACTGTAAATCCGCTCCTTCGGGTTCGGCAGTTCGAATCTGCCCCCCTCCACCATTTACATAGGGGCATAGTTTAAAGGTAGAACTGAGGTCTCCAAAACCTCCAGTGTGGGTTCGATTCCTACTGCCCCTGCCAAATATATTTACACAACATGGCGGTTGTGGCGAAGTGGTTAACGCACCGGATTGTGGCTCCGGCATTCGTGGGTTCGATTCCCATCAGTCGCCCCATTTTTATTTTAAAAATTACAAATAATCTAATGGATACTTACATATAATTAAGTAAGAATTCGATGGGCTATAGCCAAGCGGTAAGGCAACGGACTTTGACTCCGTCATGCGCTGGTTCGAATCCAGCTAGCCCAGCCATTTTTGCGGAAGTAGTTCAGTGGTAGAATACAACCTTGCCAAGGTTGGGGTCGCGGGTTCGAATCCCGTCTTCCGCTCCAATAAAATTTAATATGGCGGCATAGCCAAGTGGTAAGGCAGAGGTCTGCAAAACCTTTATCACCGGTTCAAATCCGGTTGCCGCCTTTTCTTTTGTGCCGATGTGGCGGAATTGGCAGACGCGCACGACTCAAAATCGTGTTCCTTCGGGAGTGTCGGTTCGACCCCGACCATCGGTATCATGAACGGCGTAATAAAAGACTCTACACCAAATGTGTAGAGTCTTTTTATGTTTTCATCACACTATAAAATAAGCAAAATGGTGTGTTGGTGAAATGGTTATAAATGATTAAGGTAAACTTATTCATTTAGTACATGCGATACAGTTGGGGAAAGCTACAAAACAATAAAGGGATAAATTTTTATCCCTTTATATAATTTCATTATTTTATAGAGAATTTCTCCAACCTGGTGACAGGAAGTTAAATCCGACGCCACCAGTAGATATTAGTACATGATCAGCTGTTAATTTCGTAATTTCTAAGAACTTCTTTTCAAACTCTTCTCTGTTGTATTTGTACATAGTTGAGTGGCATGACCACATGTGCGTTGAAGTACTCAACCAGTCTCCTAATTCCTTTAATTCAGGAAACGACTCAAATCGAATTGGTTCATCTAATTTCATGAATCTCACTTGATAGATAGTTGGGTTTAATTTTTCTCCTATTCCTTTAAAAGCATGTGATTTTTTGTCTTTTGAATGTGTCATAATTCACCCTCCATCTTTTCTTCAAATTTTTTCCTATTTTTATTATACAACAATAGAAAACAATTATGGAAATAATATGGAAATCTTTATTGGCAATATAAAAAGACTCTAACAGAAATGTTAGAGTCTTTTTGTTAAATTATACTATGTGCTTCTAAAATTCGTAATAAACGTAGGAATTCATGTATAATATAACTTGTCGAAAGAACAAAATGATAGTGATTTATATTATGTCTGTAATATGAATCAAAAATGAACTTTTTATATTTCTTTTAAAAATGTGTTGAACACACATTATATTTCATATTAATATTTTTATGTAGATTTAAAACGGGAAAGAGAGTGGAAAGTATGGGCCGTAAATGGAACAATATTAAAGACAAAAAAGCATCAAAAGATGCAAATACAAGCCGTATATACGCGAAATTTGGGCGTGAAATTTATGTGGCAGCAAAACAAGGCGAGCCAGATCCAGAATCAAACCAAGCACTAAGAGTTGTATTAGAGCGTGCGAAAACATACAATGTTCCAAGAACAATTATTGATCGTGCAGTTGAAAAAGCAAAAGGCGGTTCAGAAGAAAATTATGACGAGCTTCGTTATGAAGGATTCGGACCAAATGGAGCTATGGTTATTGTAGATACACTTACAAATAACGTAAACCGTACTGCAGCAGATGTACGAGCTGCATTTAGCAAAAACAGTGGTAATATGGGTGTGAACGGTTCTGTAGCTTACATGTTTGATGCGACAGCTGTTATCGGCCTTGAAGGTAAAACATCAGATGAAGTTCTTGAAATTTTAATGGAAGCAGATGTAGATGCACGTGACATTCTAGAAGAAGAAGATTCTGTTATCGTGTATGCTGAACCAGATCAATTTCATGCAGTACAATCTGCACTTAAAGGTGCTGGCGTTGAGGAGTTTACAGTTGCAGAATTAACAATGCTTGCACAAAGTGATGTAACACTTCCTGAAGATGCTCAAGCACAATTTGAGAAAATGGTTGATGCATTAGAAGATTTAGAAGATGTTCAACAAGTTTATCACAACGTAGACTTAGGAGAGTAATACGATAGATGACCCTTTTCGCTTAGCGGATAGGGTCTTTTTTATGAAGTTAATTAAGGTGATGAAGTATTAAAGGTATTTTGTTGTAGGTAGGGAATATGATTATAGGGATATATAAAATATTCATTATCTCTAGGAGGCTTAATATGGAACATAAGACACCAAAGCATATCGTTGCTGTAGCCGGTTATTTAACAAATGGAAAAAATGAAGTGTTATTAACAAAAGTGCACTGGCGAGCTGATACGTGGGAGTTGCCAGGAGGACAGGTAGAAGAAGGCGAAGCGCTCGATCAAGCTGTCTGTAGGGAAATAAAAGAGGAAACAGGGTTAACGGTGAAGCCTATCGGAATTACAGGCGTTTATTATAATACTTCTATGCATATTCTAGCTGTTGTTTTTAAAGTAGCATATATAAGTGGTGAAATAAAAATTCAACCTGAAGAAATACAAGAGGCTAAATTTGTTGATTTAAATGAAGAGAACATAGATGAGTATATAACGCGTCCTCATATGAAATCCAGAACGCTTGATGCAATGAGAGCAACACATTTTATTCCGTATGAAACGTGGGAAGTACAGCCGTATAATTTAATAGGAAGATTGTAAAGAAAAGAGTAGCCGATTGAGATACATTCGAATCACTACTCTTTTTTTGTATACTGTTTAAGAAAAAGGTCAAAATAATAATAGCACTAGTATTGATTTTGGGAACGTTTGTTCTGTATAATAAATCTATATGTTATATACATTTAGATTACTAGATAGTCAAAAGTATATATATTTGTAGATGATATAATTAAAGTATAAAGTGAAAATATAATAGTCTTAAGGGTTTCTCTTTTATTGGTTATTCGTACTTTAACATAACCTATATTCAATATTTCAGATGAATAGTAGATAAAAAAAGACTGTGATACAATACTCTTTTATCCCACTATTTGCTGGGCAGTAAGCTTGATTAATGAGGACCGATTAAAGTTTCACTTTATACCTTACAATGATGTAAGGTACGTGTAAGAGAAATCGATGGGATATTTTTTTACAACAATGTATTCTTAAAGTAAGAGTTATATGCTGTGTGGAAAAGAGGTGTTCAAGATGAAAGAACGAGTATTATCTAGGGTGAACTATCATCAAAAAGTTGCATTAAATCCAATGACTAAACTTTTTTATAAAGCCATTATATTATTATTATTGTTAAGTTGTACGTTATTATTCATTGGAAATGTAATGATTGAGAAAAGTGATATTAGTAAATTACATGTACCGGCTAAGTTAGAGGTGCCAGAATCATTAACACATGCATTTATTGCGACAGAAGATAAAAGATTTTATCATCATAACGGTTTAGATTATATAGCAATTATTAGGGCCTCTGTTGAGAATATAAAGGCTGGTGGTGTCGTGCAAGGAGGAAGCACAATTACACAGCAGCTATCTAAAAATGCCTTTTTAACGAATGAACGTACATTTTCTCGGAAGTGGAAAGAGATTTTTTATACGAAAAAAATTGAACGCACATTTACGAAGGATGAAATATTAAAATTATATGTAAGTAATATTTATTATGGAGAAGGAGCATGGGGAATTGAAAAAGCAGCAAACCTTTACTTCGGTAAAAAGGTGAACCAATTAACGTTGGCTGAAAGTGCAATGATGGCTGCTGTAGTAAAAGCACCTGCTTATTACTCACCTGCCCAAAATTATGATAAAGCAGTAGAGAGACGTAATGTCGTTTTGAGACTAATGGAGAAAGAAGGCTATATAAGCCATGATGAGTATGTTCAAGCAGTTAGTGAGAAATTGGTAATTCGTCATGATATAAAAATAGAGCAGTCGATGTTAAATAGCGCGCGTAAAAAAGCAGTAAGTTAAGAGAAGTTCCTATAGAGGAGCTTCTTTTTTTGAATAAATTGTGACAAATTGTGACACAATATCGTCACAATTATTGTGTTTTTGTAATTTATGTGAGCGTGTTCATTGCGTGACGTATATAAGTGTTGATATTATGTGTATTGTGTACAAGGCTGTATACAGAATATGAATTTAAAGAGGAATGTATATGAAATCAAATAAACTCATGGCTCTTGGTATAGTTTTTTCTATCGCAGTATTGATTGTAATTGGAACAATTGCGTATAGCATCATAAATGACAAAAAAGATAAAGGGAATGAGATGTTTGCTTATTCTACGCAACAATCTTTAGGGAAAGATGATGCTCCAGTTAAGGTAGTTGAATTTGGAGACTTTAAATGTCCTGCTTGTCGTACTTGGGATGTAACAGTATTACCTCGATTAAAAGAAGAGTATATTGATAAAGGCAAAGTGCAGTTATATTTTATTAACTTCCCATTTATCGGAAAAGACTCAGATTTAGGTGCAGCAGCTGGTGAAGCAATTTATAAACAAGATAAAGATTCATTCTGGATTTTCTATGATGAGATTTATCAAAATCAAAAGAAAGATACGGAAGAATGGATTACAGAAGATTTGCTTCTTAGCATTGTGAAAGAGAAACTTCCAAAAGTTGATGTAGAGCAATTTAAGAAAGACTTACACAGTAAAGAAATTACAGAAAAAGTACGTAAAGATTCAGATCGTGCTCAAAAATTAAAAGTTCAAGGTGCCCCTTCTGTATATGTAAACGGAAATCTTGCAAATCCTGATTTTGATAGTATGAAGAAGGCAATTGATAAAGAATTGAAAAAGTGATGAGGTCTCTCATCACTTTTTCGACTTTTTTCGATAAAATTCTTGCCTCTACTTTTTTCACATGCTATACTATTTTACATAAGTTATTCTAATATCTTATATGTAATTCATATTTGCGGGTGTAGTTTAGTGGTAAAACAAGAGCCTTCCAAGCTCTGGTCGAGAGTTCGATTCTCTTCACCCGCTCCAAATTTTATTAAATGTTTTTCTATAAATTGTGATCAACGCAGTGTTTCGTTTCCGAGATAAACGAGGCATTGCGTTTTTTAATGTTTGAAAAATATAATTACATGCGAAAATAGAAGTAAATAATAGTATTCCAAACGTGAATTACTAACCAATAGAGTGGTTACATAAGGGGATGGATTCATCTGAGGAGGCGATTAAGAGTGGATTTTGAACAATTAAAGCAAGATGTAATTGCGTATAGTAAAACAATTGGCATAGATAAAATAGGCTTTGCGAGCGCTTCTCCTTTTGAGGAATTAAAGCAGCGCTTAATCCAGCAACAACAATTAAATTATCAATCTGGATTTGAAGAGCCTGATATAGAGAAGAGAACGAATCCGCAACTGTTATTACCGGGTGCTAAATCAATTATTGCGATTGCTTTAGCATATCCTTCAAAATTAAAAAATGCACCATTAAGTAAGCGTGGAGAACGCCGTGGGATTTTTTGTCGTGCTTCTTGGGGACAAGATTATCATCTTGTTTTACGAGATCGTTTGCAAAAATTAGAGGCATATTTAATTGAAAAACTTCCCGATATAGAAGTGAAGTCCATGGTTGATACAGGTGAATTAAGTGATCGAGCTGTATCAGAGCGTGCTGGTATTGGATGGAGCGGTAAAAACTGCTCTATTATTACACCTGAATTTGGTTCGTACGTATACTTAGGGGAAATGATTACAAATGTTCCATTCCCGCCAGATAAGCCGATAGAAGATCAATGCGGAGGCTGTACGAAATGTATCGATATTTGCCCTACCGGTGCTTTAATACAGGGGGGACAGTTAGATTCGAAGAAGTGCATTGCGTTTTTAACACAAACGAAAGGATTCCTACCTGAAGAATATCGCGATAAAATTGGAAATCGCATATATGGATGTGATACGTGTCAGACTGTTTGTCCGAAAAACAAAGGAATGGATTTTCATAATCATCCTGAGATGGAGCCGGATCCTGAGCTAGTTAAACCATTATTAACGCCACTTTTAACAATTAGTAATCGTGATTTTAAAGAGAAATATGGGATTATGTCAGGGTCATGGAGAGGGAAAAAGCCACTGCAAAGAAATGCGATTTTAGCATTAGCACATTTTAAAGAAGCATCGGCAATTCCAGATTTAATTGGTGTTATGAAAGATGACCCAAGACCGGTACTACGCGGAACGGCAGCATGGGCACTTGGGAAAATTGGCGGAGATGGAGTAGGCGAAGCGATTGAGAAAGCGATGGAACGTGAGAAAGATGAAGAAGTGCTTCATGAAATGAATCGCGGGCTTGAATTGTTAGCACAGAAAAAAGAGTAGATAATATTTCCCTTTTTCATATTGTAATATGGGAGGGAGACAGAATGGTTGTAAAAACGAAGATTGAAAACCAAGTACAACAATTTTTAGCATATATAACGGAGAAAAGAACGAATGTGGATGGTATTGCTGAGGATTTACTACAAATGGCACTGAGAAAGAAACAATTGTTTCAAAGGCGTAGTGCACATATAGTGAAAGCAACTGCGGATGTTTCTTTCATTAGACAATTAAATAGTAATGACCATCAAGAAATTGATTATCAAATACATTTTAAATATTTAATTAAGCATAAAGAATTATTTTATATTGAAGAGGAACAATTAAAACGAAGAGTTTGTTTAAATAATAGTCGAATTATAGGCGATTCTGCTATTGAAGTGTCAGAAGAAATTAGAATGGGTGAGACATTAGAAAGGGATATTACGAAAGAGAAGTACGGTTCTTATCAGTATAATCGTTTAGAGGCAGTGAAATATGCAGAGCGTTGGTGGGATGACCGGAATCCTATGTATCGTAATTTCCCTGATAATTGTACGAATTTCATTTCTCAATGTCTTCATACTGGAGAAGTACCTATGAACGGGTATCCTAATATTCGTAAAGGATGGTGGCAAAGGGAGAATCAGTGGAGTTGGAGCTGGGCTGTTGCACATTCTTTTTATTGGTATTTGTCAGGTGCTACAACAGGACTTCGAGCAGAGGCGGTAGAGAGGCCAGAAGAACTTATTCTTGGAGATGTCATTGCTTATGATTTCGAGGATGACGGAAGATGGAATCATACGACGATTGTAGTAGCAAAAGATGCAGATGGTATGCCGCTTGTAAATGCACATTCAGCGAATAGCCGTCGACGTTATTGGAACTATGAAGACTCTAGTAAATATACACCACAAATGAAATATAAATTCTTTCATATTATTAATGGGTAGAGATTTTTCGCTCAAGTGGTATAATACGTAGTAGACAAAAAACAGAGGTGAATATCGCGTGGGAGTACATGTTGTTTTATATCAGCCAGAAATTCCAGCAAATACAGGGAATATTGCTCGTACTTGTGCAGCAACTGGAACAGAATTACATTTGATTAGACCGCTTGGATTTTCAACGGATGATAAAATGTTAAAGCGTGCAGGATTAGATTATTGGCAGCACGTAAAAATTACGTATTATGATTCAATTGAAGAATTTTATGAAAAAAATAAAGACGGTGAATTCTTCTATTTAACAAAGTATGGCGAGAAAGCTCATACAGCGTTTGACTATAGCAAGCGTGAGAAGGATTACTATTTTGTATTTGGAAGAGAAACAAACGGCTTACCAGCTAATGTAATCGAAGAAAACTTTGATCATTGTTTACGTATTCCAATGACAGATAAAGTACGTTCATTAAATTTATCTAATACAGCAGCAATTTTAATTTATGAAGCGTTCCGTCAACAAAATTACCCTGGATTAGATTTAGAAATCGTTTATTAAAAGTCGCCATATGGCGACTTTTTTTTATAAAATAAAAATTCTATATAATCATACATTTAAAAGAGAGGACATAATCATATAGAATGGGATATATGATTAAAAATAGATAAGACGGGTTGAGATAAATATGAAGGAAGAATATAGTAATCAAAATACCTTTTTAAGTATGATAGATATGGATTTAATTAGACAAGGATTATTACATGCTATTCAAGATTTAGTATTCATATTGAAAGTTATTGATAATGAAACGTTTCAATATATGTATGTGAATAAAATAGGAATGGATTATGCTAGGTTAAGCGAAGAGTGCTATGGAAAAACTTTTGCAGAAGTATTACCAAAAGATATAGCGGGGATATTGCAAAGGCAATATGCAAAAGTAGTGAGAGAAGCGAAAGCACACACCTTTTGTGATGTAGTCAATTTACCAAAAGGTGAGATACATTATGAATCTTCACTTAATCCTGTCTGCGACGAAGAAGGAATATGTCAATTTGTTATTTGTATTACAAGAGATATTACAGCTCAAATTGAGGAGAAGACAAAGATAGAGGAAAAACAAATGTTATTTAAGTCGTTACTGGAATATAATAATGACTCAATTATATCTATAGATTCTATAGGGAGAGTTACATATGCAAATCCGGCAACGTATGAAATATTTGGATACCGGTATGAGGAATTAAATAATAAATTTATTTTTGAATTCATTAATAAAGAATATGAAAAAGATTTTCAAATTATATTTAAGGGATCGATGCAAGGAAAAGCAAAACAAATTGTTTCAAAGAAATATGTTCATAAAGAAGGGTACGAGCTATATATTTCTTTGAGAACTATCCCGATTATTGTGAACGGTGAAATTGTTGGGATTTATATTGTTACGAGAGATGTTACAAGGCAAGTATTAAACGAAATGCGAACAGAATATTTAGCTTACTATGACCAGTTAACGGGATTAATGAATAGAATTTCATGTACAAATAAGTTAAATACTTTTTTAAATGAGAGTGTAAATTTTGCGCTTGTATTTATAGATTTAGATGAGTTTCATCGTATTAATGATACATTTGGTCATAAAGAGGGAGATAAAGTATTACAAAAAGTTACAGAATGTTTAAGCAATCTAAAAATAGAAGGTATGCACTTATTTAGAGAACACGATGATCAATTTGTTATGTTGATAGAAAATATAACGAAAGAATATGTAGAGGAAGTTGCAAAAAGCATACTGAAAAATATTAGTGAATATTTTGTAATCGAAGAAGAAGATGTATATTTAAGTGCATCAATTGGAATTGTAATGGCTCCAGCAGATGGAGAAGATGAAAAAATACTATTTCAGAGGGTCGATGCTGCTTTAGAAAAAGCAAAAGAAAAAGGAAAAGGACATTATCATTTTTATTGTAGTGGATTAGACTGTGAGCGTGAACAAAGGTTTATAATAGAAAACCAGTTACATCGTGCTATAGAAAAAAATGAATTTTTCTTATATTATCAGCCACAAATTAATATTGAAACGAAAAAAATAGCTAGTATGGAAGCTTTAATAAGGTGGGAGAATAAGGAATTAGGATTTGTTTCTCCAAACCAATTTATTCCGTTGGCAGAAAGAACAGGATTTATTATTAAGCTCGATGAATGGGTAGTAAATCAAGTGTGTCAGCAACTGCGCGAATGGTTAAATAAAGGATATGAAGTGGTCCCAATTGCGGTTAATATTTCAGCTAGACACTTTCGTTCTATTACATTAATAGAGATGATTACACGGGCTTTAAATAAGTACAATGTATCAGCTCATTTATTAGCGATAGAGGTTACAGAAGGAGCTCTTATACATAAAGATATATCAAAGAGAGTGTTACTACAATTAAAAGAACAAAATTTAAAGATTCATTTAGATGATTTTGGAACAGGCTATTCATCTTTAAGTTATCTAAAAACATATCCAATTGATACTTTAAAAATTGATCGTTCTTTTATGGAAGGTATACATATAGATGAACGTGATACGAATATTACAGCTGCAATTATTCATTTAGCTCATACTTTAGAATTGAATATAATTGCAGAAGGAGTAGAAAAAAAGGAGCAAATACAGTTTTTGAAAGAAAAGAATGTGAAGCTTGTACAAGGTTATTATTATAGCCGACCACTATCCAAATATGATATGGAAAATATGTATTATAAATAAAAAAATGATGTGCTAAAAGCACATCATTTTTTATGTGTACCTGGTTTGTCATTGTAACCGGATGTAAAAATAGCTGTAAGAAATGTGAGTGATACACCTAAAATTAATAATAATTTCATACTAATATCCTCCTTACTGTTTTCGGTTTATGAGTTTTATTTATTATCCAAAATGTATGTAAGGTTCTTAGAAGAAAAGAATTTATTTATAATGAATAGCAGTGTAAAAATGTTAATACCTATATTATACAGAATTTTCTTTGAATTTTGGAGAGAATTTTAGCGTGCTATTATATATTTCGTTTTGATTTAAAGAATGTTTAAGGACATCCTAGCATACCTTTTATAATAATCCGATTGAACAAGGAGATGGGGGAGGAGCTATAATGGATATTCTAAAAAAGATTGAACAGCATCGAGCAGCAGAAGAACGTTTACAATGGGAAGGTACGTTTGCGGAGTATTTGGAGCTTGTGAAAGAAAGACCATGGGTGGCTCAAACAGCACACTCTCGCATTTACAATATGATAAAAGACGCTGGAATTGAAGAAGTTGATGGTAGAAGAAAGTATAACTTCTTTAGTAATCAGCTCTTTGGATTAGAGGATGCTCTAGAACGTCTTGTAGAGGAATATTTTCATCCATCTGCAAAACGATTAGATGTTAGAAAAAGAATTTTATTATTAATGGGTCCTGTTAGTGGAGGGAAATCAACGTTAGTTACAATGTTGAAACGAGGATTAGAAACATATTCAAGAACAGATCGCGGAGCAATTTTTGCAATTAAAGGATGCCCAATGCACGAGGATCCACTGCATTTAATTCCACATCATTTACGAGATGATTTCTTTGATGAGTATGGGGTTAGAATTGAAGGGAATTTATCACCACTAAATGTCATGCGTTTAGAGCAAGAATACGGATCAAGAATTGAGGATGTAGTTGTAGAGCGTATTTTCTTCTCTGAAGATCGCCGTACAGGGATTGGTACATTTAGCCCGTCTGATCCAAAATCACAGGATATTGCAGATTTAACAGGTAGTCTGGACTTTTCTACGATTGCAGAATATGGTTCAGAATCAGATCCGCGTGCGTATCGATTTGATGGAGAATTAAATAAGGCAAACCGAGGAATGATGGAGTTCCAAGAGATGTTAAAATGCGATGAGAAGTTTTTATGGCACTTATTATCGCTTACGCAAGAAGGGAATTTCAAAGCGGGAAGATTTGCGCTTATTTCAGCAGATGAATTAATTGTAGCGCATACGAATGAAACAGAGTATCGCTCATTTATAGCAAATAAGAAAAATGAAGCATTGCACTCAAGAATTATTGTAATGCCAGTTCCTTATAATTTACGAGTAAGTGAAGAAGAACATATTTATGAAAAAATGATTCGTGAAAGTGATGTATCGAATGTTCACATTGCACCACACACACTTCGCGTTGCAGCAATGTTCACTATTTTAACTCGTTTAAAAGATCCGAAGCGTCCGGATATTGATTTAATTAAAAAGATGCGTTTGTATGATGGAGAAACGGTAGAAGGTTATAATGCGATTGATGTAGAAGAATTACAACGCGAATATCAAGATGAAGGTATGAAGGGTATTGATCCTCGTTATGTCATTAACCGAATTTCGTCTACAATCATTCGAAAAGAGGTACCATCTATTAACGCGTTAGATGTACTTAGATCTTTAAAAGATGGGCTAGATCAGCATCCATCCATTAGTAATGAAGACCGTGAACGTTACATGAACTTCATCTCATTAGCGAGAAAAGAATACGATGAAATCGCGAAGAAAGAAGTACAAAAAGCGTTTGTTTATTCATATGAAGAATCAGCTAAGACGCTTATGGATAATTACTTAGATAACGTTGAGGCGTACTGCAATAAATCGAAATTACGTGATCCGTTAACAGGAGAAGAAATGAGTCCAGATGAAAAATTAATGCGCTCAATTGAAGAGCAAATTGGAATTTCAGAAAATGCTAAGAAAGCGTTCCGTGAAGAGATTTTAATTCGCATTTCTGCTTATGCCCGTAAAGGAAAACGCTTTGATTATAATTCACATGAACGTCTTCGTGAAGCGATTCAGAAAAAACTATTTGCTGATTTAAAAGATATAGTGAAAATTACAACATCAACGAAAACGCCGGACGAAAATCAGCTTAAGAAAATCAATGATGTTGTTGCGCGTTTAATTGATGAGCATGGTTATAATTCTTCTTCAGCAAATGAATTACTACGCTATGTAGGTAGCTTGTTAAACAGATAGTTTGATAACAAAACGCTGTCTCTTGTATTTTGCGGGACAGCGTTTTATTATCCGTTCATATGTGTATAAAGTGTCATACCTTGTCCAAATGTAATAAATTAAGATGCAATTTTATGAATTTATTGTCAATTATTTTTACAATATGCATATGATAGAGTAACCAACCATTCATACGAAAAAAGCCAACACAATACAATATGT
This sequence comes from Bacillus cereus group sp. Bce041, assembly GCF_052646455.1. NCBI lineage: Bacteria > Bacillati > Bacillota > Bacilli > Caryophanales > Bacillaceae > Bacillus > Bacillus cereus group sp. Bce041. The sequence continues at coordinate 191,099 of NZ_JBQXON010000009.1, read as the reverse complement.
TGCAAAGTAAAAATGTGTGCAACAATGCATTGTGTTTCTTTCTTATCAGTGGCTGAATATTTCTTTCTATTTATGTGAGTGGCAAAATTTTGTTTAGGATGCTCGGGGTATTGTATGAAAAACGTTATAAATGTTTATGGGATGATTTTCTGTGGGCAGTTACCTTTCAAATATTCTAGCTTGCATATTACAGAACAAAATTTATAGATTGCTGTTCATACAGGAAGACAATTACAGTAAGGAGGGAAAGGAATGGGCGAAGAAAATCAACCAAATTATACGATTTCACAGGAAAACTGGTCCCTCCATCGCAAAGGATATGACGACCAACAGCGCCATCAAGAAAAAGTACAAGAGGCAATTAAGAATAATTTACCCGATCTTGTAACAGAAGAAAGTATAGTTATGTCTAATGGCAAGGATGTTGTAAAAATACCAATTCGTTCTCTAGATGAATATAAGATTAGATACAATTATGATAAAAATAAACATGTTGGGCAAGGAAACGGTGACAGCAAAGTTGGTGATGTCGTTGCGAGAGATGGATCAGGTGGTCAAAAACAAAAAGGGCCAGGAAAAGGGCAAGGAGCAGGAGATGCAGCTGGGGAAGATTACTATGAAGCTGAAGTCTCTATTTTAGAATTAGAGCAAGCGTTTTTCAGAGAGTTAGAACTGCCTAATTTAAAGAGAAAAGAAATGGATGAAAACCGGATTGAACATGTTGAATTTAATGACATTAGAAAAACAGGATTATGGGGAAATATCGATAAGAAAAGAACAATGATATCCGCATATAAACGAAATGCGATGGGTGGTAAAGCATCTTTTCATCCGATTCATCAAGAAGACTTAAAGTTCCGCACTTGGAATGAAGTGTTAAAGCCAGATTCAAAAGCTGTTGTATTAGCGATGATGGATACGAGTGGATCGATGGGAATATGGGAGAAATATATGGCACGTAGCTTCTTTTTCTGGATGACAAGATTTTTACGCACAAAGTATGAAACAGTTGATATTGAATTTATTGCTCATCATACAGAAGCGAAAGTCGTTACAGAAGAAGAATTTTTCTCAAAAGGAGAAAGTGGCGGAACAATATGTTCTTCCGTATATAAAAAAGCATTAGAACTTATCGATAATAAATATTCACCTGACCGCTATAATATTTATCCATTCCATTTTTCAGATGGTGATAATTTAACATCAGATAATGCTAGATGTGTAAAACTTGTTGAAGAGCTAATGAAGAAGTGTAATATGTTTGGGTATGGGGAAGTGAATCAGTACAACCGCCACAGTACACTCATGTCAGCCTATAAAAATATTAAAGATGAAAACTTTAGATACTATATTTTAAAGCAAAAAGCAGACGTATTTCATGCGATGAAAAGCTTTTTTAGAGAAGAATCAGGTGAGAAAATGGCATAACCTCTTTTAAAGAGGTTCTTTTTTTGTAAACTTTTTATTTTTTCAGTTGACAATGATAATGAAAATCATTATCATTTATTCGAGAAATGATTACATTTTGAATTATATATTTCGGAGGAGATGTAAAGTTGAAACAAAATAAAAGAAAACGTATAAATGCAATGATTATAGCGGCGGCGTTATCACTTCCGTTTGCTGTGTATTCAACACCTGCTTTAGCGGCAGTAGCAATTGAGGCGAATAAAACTGGACAAGGTTTAGAAGATGGTACATATGACGCTGTTATTAAAGCGTATAAAGATAAAACGAATGAAGAGTCTATGGCAGCTGTTTATATAAAGGATCCGAAATTAACAATTGAGAATGGAAAGAAAATTGTAACAGCAACGTTAAGTGATAGTGATTTCTTTCAATACTTGAAGACAGAGGATATTCACACTCCAGGTGTGTTTCATGATGTGAAAGTAATATCAGAAGACAAAAAGAAAAATGGAACGAAAGTGATTCAGTTTGAAGTAGGGGAATTAGGAAAAAGGTATAATATGCGAATGCATATTTATATTCCAACAATGGCCTATGACAATAAGTACCAAGTACAGTTTGAAGTAAATACATTGAATTTAGATAAAGATGTTCCAGAAGCACAAAAGGAAAATAAAGAGGAGAAACAAGATGAAAACGGAAATGTAATATTAGATAAGCAATTACAAAAATATATTAATAAATACAACTTAGATAGAGATAATGTTGATGCGCCAATCACAAAGAAAGATTTATTAAAAATTAAAACGTTATCCATTTATTCTGGTAAAGGAATAAATGAAATAACTGGTTTAGAGTATATGACAAATTTAGAGAAGTTGACGTTACGAGAGTCTAATGTAAAAGACATATCAGCCATCTCGAAATTGAGAGGTTTGAAGTACGTTGATTTAACGTCTAATTCAATTGAAAGTATTCACCCAATTGAGCAGCTAGAGAATATTAATATGCTTTTTTTAAGAGATAATAAAATTTCTGATCTTACACCATTAAGTAAAATGAAAAAAATTAAAACATTAGATTTAATCGGTAATAACATTAAAGATATCCAGCCATTATTTACATTATCAACTATGAAACAATTATACTTAGCAAATAATCAAATCAGTGATCTTACGGGAATTGATCGATTAAATAATGTGGAACTATTATGGATAGGGAACAATAAAATTAATAATGTTGAATCTATTAGTAAAATGAGTAATCTTATTGAACTAGAAATTTCTGATAGTGAAATAAAAGATATATCACCATTATCTCAATTAGGAAATTTACAAGTGCTGAATTTAGAAGAGAATTATATCTCTGATGTATCGCCGCTGAGCACCTTAACAAATTTACATGAGATAAATCTTGGAGCAAATGAAATTTCTGACGTAAGGCCTGTTGAGGAATTAGGTAAGCGAATTTCAATTGACATTCAAAGACAAAAAATCTTTTTAAATGAAGCAAGTGTAGATGAAGAAATAAAAATCCCAGTATACAACCTTAAAGGAGAGCCACTTCAAAATATTAATCTACAAAGTGAGGGGGCTACTCTGAATAACGGATTTATAAAATGGAATAGTCCTGGAGAAAAAATATATGAATTTAAACTAGATACTAATTCTACTGAAAGTAAAATAAGATTTAATGGCACGGTTATACAGAATATAGTTGAAAAACAAAAAGAAAGTCAAAATGTAATTCTCGATAAAACTTTACAACAACATATTAATAAAGAGAATTTAGGTAGAGAGAATGTAAACGCTCCTATCACAAAAGAAGATTTATTACAGATTAAAAAATTAGAGATACTTAAAGAAAAAGGAAATGAGATAAAAGATATAACAGGTTTAGAATACATGACGAATTTAGAAAAACTTACTTTAGAAGGAGTAGGCCTGAAAAATATTGAGTTCATCTCAAACTTGAAACAATTGAATAATGTGAATGTATCTCATAATCAAATTGAAGATATAACACCACTATCTTCATTGGAAAATTTACAGTGGTTAAATCTTGCGGACAATCATATTAAAGATGTAACGGTTATTGGTTCCATGCTAAACTTATTTAGCTTAAATCTAGCTGGAAATGAGATTCGTGATGTAAGGCCGTTAATACAATTAGGTCAGTGGTTTACAATTGATGTTGGAAGACAAAATATCATTTTAAATGATGCAAAAATAAACGAAGAAATTCAAATTCCTGTATATGATTTAGAAGGAGAAAGTATTGAAAATATTCAATTGGTAAGTGAGGGAGGGACGTTTAATAACGGAGTAATAAAATGGAGTACCCCAGGTGAAAAGGTGTATAAATTTGATTTAGATTCTGATGAAATTAGCATAAGGTTTAACGGAACAGTTATACAGAATATAGTGGAAAAAGAAGAAGAAAAAGAGCCGGTAAAAGAAATTGAAGAAACAAAAGAAGAAGTGAAAGAGCCGGTAAAAGAAGTTGAAGAAACAAAAGAAGAAGTGAAAGAACCAACAAAAGAAGTTGAAGAAGCGAAAGAAGAAGTAAAAGAGCCAACAAAAGAAGTTGAAGAAACAAAAGAAGAAGTGAAAGAACCGGTAAAAGAAGTTGAAGAAGCGAAAGAAGAAGTAAAAGAGCCAACAAAAGAAGTTGAAGGGGTAAAAGAAGAAGTAAAAGAACCAACGAAAGAAGTTGAAGAAACAAAAGAAGAAGAAAAAGAACCGGTAAAAGAAGTTGAAGAAACAAAAGAAGAAGAAAAAGAACCGGTAAAAGAAGTTGAAGAAACAAAAGAAGAAGTGAAAGAACCGGTAAAAGAAGTAAAAGAGGAAGTAAAAGAGCCAACGAAAGAAGTTGAAGAAGCGAAAGAGGAAGTGGACGAGCCAACAACAGGAGTTGAAGGATCGAAAGCGGAGGTAAAAGAAACAGGAAAAAAAATTGAAGGTTCAAAAGACGCGGTAAATCAATCAGCAGTAGTCCAAGAACAAAACGTGAATAATCAAGTTGTGAAAGAAAATAAACCAGCTGTTAATAAGCAAGAAGAAAGTAAGAAATCATTAGGAGCAACAGGTGGACAAGAGAATACATCAACATTACTTTCAGGCATAGCGTTAGTTCTTTCAGCACTGAGTATGTTTGTATTTAGAAAGAGATTATTTAAGAAATAAAAAACGTTTTATCTTATTATAACGTAAGATGATTATATGAGTTTTTGAGAAGACATTATCATGGCGATTTCATTTTGAAATATGCTTATGGTGATGTCTTTTTTAGAAGGATATAAATGGAAAAGGTGTGAATATATTAGTGAAGGAGGAGAGGTTATGTATGTCAGTTCTATTTTGAAAATTGAAGAGGTGGCAGCATTTATTGCGAATATGAATAAAGATGCTACTCATCATGTTGGCTATTGTGGAGATGAGAAAGAGGAGTTGTTACAGACAATTATTCATGATTTTTCAGATATAGGCTGGGAACAATCTTTTGTTGCTACTTATGAGAATAATAATTTAATAGGTTTATTAGGATTTGATGTGGATGAAGTAAAGAAATGTGCAGAGATATGGGGGCCGTTTATTATCGCAGAGAATTGGGAAGAAGTTGCTTTACATATGTGGAAGGAACTTATAGAAAAGGTGCCTTTTCATATTGAGAGATTTTATGGTTTTTATCATGTGGAAAATAATAATTGTGCCCGTTTAATGAGGAATTTACATGCAAAAGAACAAGGTCGACATAGTATTCTCGTTTTAAATAATATTGTGGAGCACCGTATTATATGTAATGTAGAAGAGGCTTTACCACAAGTGTTTGAGCAGTTTATCGCTTTACACAATCATGTGTTTTCTAATACGTATTATGACGGAAACGAAATTATTGAACGTTTAAGTAATACGAATAAATTATTTGTAAGTATGAAGAATGATAAGTTAGAAGGTTATGTATATGTGGAAGTAAATCCAGAGTTTCAAGAAGCGAATATCGAATTTATTGCAACAGCTGAAAATAGTAGAAGAAAAGGTGTCGGAGAGCGGTTATTACAAAAGGCAATTCAGTATATTATTTCCTTCCAAGGAATGAAGGAGATAGAATTATGTTTGAATACGAATAATGATCGTGCGATGAAATTGTACAAGAAAGTAGGATTTGAGGAGAAGGCATGTTTACAACACTATATAATAGAGTGAAAACCCATTCGTATGAAAATTATATTTCATACGAATGGGTTTTATTAATCTACTTTTCCCTCAGTTGTTACGGATTCAGAAGTAATTTGAGGTGCTAATCGTTACATAACCTTTTTTATTTTTTGAGATACTTCTTTTGTTTGCAAATTAACATCTTCTTTTCGCAGCTCCTTAAAGAGCGAAATGACCATAAGAACGACTACGATAGAAAATGGTAGTGCTGCGATGATAGCTGCGATTTGTAGTGCATTTAATCCTCCAGCTTGTAATAAAATAGCGGCAATTATCGCGATTGTTAATCCCCATATAAGTTTTAAACTATTTTTCGGTGATAAGCTTCCGTTACTCGTTTGCATTGAAACAACAAATGTTGCTGAATCGGCAGAAGTAACGAAAAATGTGGCTACTAAAATTAACCCGATAATCGTTAAAAAGGTAGAAAATGGTAGAAGTGAAATAACAGCAAATAATCCAATCTCTGTACCATTTTTTGCAATTTCATCAGCTATTCCAAGCGATTGGAACATTTCCATATGAATTGCGGTACCACCAAATACTGCAAACCAAAATGTACAGATAAGAGTTGGGACTAATACAACTCCAAAAATAAATTCTTTTATTGTGCGTCCTTTAGAAATACGTGCGATAAATGTGCCGACGAATGGAGACCAAGAGATCCACCATCCCCAATAGAAAATAGTCCAGTTTTCAATCCAAGAAGAAGATTTTTCACTAAATGCTCCTAAATTTAATCCCATACTAGGTAAAGCGCCGATATAAGAACCGAGTGTAGATGTGAAATATTTCATAATAAATACAGTTGGTCCTAAAAGTAAGAAAGAGATGAGTAAAATACCTGCAAGAGAGAAATTCAAGTTACTCAAATATTTAATCCCACGATCTAAGCCAGTTTGTGCACTTGTTAAATATAAAACAGCGAAGATAGCTATAAGTACGAGCTGAGTAAGTAAAGTGTTATGAATGGAAGGGAATAAATAGCTTAATCCTCCAGCAATTTGTTGAGCACCAATCCCAACAGATGGTACAATGCCAAACACTGTGGCTAAAACAGCTAAAATATCAACTGTTTTTCCGATACGGGAATTTTTCGATCGATTAAATAATGGAGTAACTGTAGCCCCGATAGTGCTACCTTTTTGTTTGCGGAATGTGAAATATGCAATTGTTAAAGCGACCATTGCGTATAGTGACCACGGAAAGAGTCCCCAGTGGAAAAATGAATATTGCATAGCGAGTTTGGCGCTTTCTTCTGTACCTGCTTTTCCTGTTAACGGATCTGTAAAATGTGAAATCGGTTCAGCGATTCCATAAAAGAGGAGTCCAATTCCCATTCCTGCCCCAAACAACATGGATAGCCAAGATGGATAATTATATTTTGGCTTTTCTCCATCTTTACCGAGACGAATAGAACCGTACTTGGAAAATGCTAAATAAGCAGCCAAAATAATCATTGTAGTCATAAGTAGAGAGTAAAACCATCCAAATTTATTGAGGATAAATGAGTTTAAAGAAGATGTAACACTTTGTAAATCGTAGCCTTGTATCCAACTTGCTGGGGTAATTCCCCATATAATGAATAATGTTGTTAGCAAGAAGGAGATATAAAATACACTGTTTTCTTTTTTTATCATAGAATCCCACCCTTATTTAATAAAGTTAACAATTATAATAATCATAACAATTAAGTTTTTAATTGTCAAAAAATTCCCTTTTTATAATGTGAAAGGATGCAATTTGTTTTAGGGAGGTAAAGAGCAATGCGTTCACGATATGTACAAATTATAGGAAGAAATAATATGAAATATTGCATTTTATATTGTTACATCCAGATTTTATGTTAAATTCTTGAATGGAATATTAAAATAGGGGGTCAGGATATGAACAAGAAATCAAAGATCAATAAAGTGATGCTTAGCATTAGTACAATGGCTTTATCGTTAGGCGCACTTCAAACTCATGCAGCAGCGGAAGAAAAAGTACCGTATAACGTGTTAAAAACGAAACCGGTTGGAATTGAAAAGTCGGTAGATGAAGTTGGACATATTTCAAAAGTTGATGAAACTTTATCATTTCAAGAACGTTTAAAAGTAGGAGATTTTTCACAGCGACCAGCATCTATTACGAAGAAAACTGCAGTAAAGCAGGTTAAAGAAAGCTATTCAATGGCTGATTTAAACAAAATGAATGACCAAGAATTAGTTGAAACGTTAGGCAGTATTAAATGGCACCAAATTACAGACTTATTCCAGTTTAATGAAGATGCAAAGGCTTTTTATAAAGATAAAGGAAAAATGCAAGTCATTATAGATGAATTAGCTCATAGAGGTAGTACATTTACGAAAGATGATTCAAAAGGAATTCAAACGTTTACTGAAGTGCTGCGTTCAGCTTTTTATCTTGCATTTTATAATAGTGAATTAAGCGACTTAAATGAAAGAAGCTTCCAGGATAAATGTTTACCTGCTTTAAAAGCAATCACAAAAAATCCAAACTTTAAGCTTGGTACAGTTGAACAAGATACAGTCGTATCTGCATACGGTAAATTAATTAGTAATGCTTCAAGCGATGTTGAAACGGTTCAATACGCATCGAATATTTTAAAGCAATACAATGATAATTATACTACTTATGTAAATGATCGAATGAAGGGACAAGCAATATACGATATTATGCAAGGTATTGACTATGATATACAGTCGTACTTAACTGAGGCTCGTAAAGAAGCGAATGAAACGATGTGGTATGGAAAAGTAGATGGGTTTATTAATGAAATAAATCGTATTGCTCTTCTAAATGAAGTAACGTCAGAAAATAAATGGCTCGTTAATAATGGAATTTATTTTGCTAGCCGTTTAGGGAAGTTTCATAGCAATCCAAATAAAGGATTAGAGGTTGTTACACAAGCAATGCATATGTACCCGCGCTTAAGTGAACCGTATTTTGTTGCGGTAGAACAAATTACAACAAATTATAATGGTAAAGATTATAGCGGGAATACAGTAGATTTAGAGAAAATACGTAAAGAAGGAAAAGAGCAATACTTACCAAAAACATATACATTCGACGATGGATCAATTGTGTTCAAAACAGGAGATAAAGTATCAGAAGAAAAAATTAAGAGATTATATTGGGCTGCGAAGGAAGTAAAGGCACAGTATCACCGTGTAATTGGAAATGACAAAGCGTTAGAGCCAGGAAATGCGGATGATGTATTAACGATTGTAATTTATAATAGTCCAGATGAATATCAGTTAAATAGACAATTGTATGGATATGAAACAAACAATGGTGGAATTTATATTGAAGAGACAGGTACATTCTTTACATATGAGCGTACACCAGAGCAAAGTATTTATAGTTTAGAAGAGTTATTCCGTCATGAATTTACTCATTATCTGCAAGGGAGATATGAAGTTCCTGGTTTATTTGGAAGAGGAGATATGTATCAAAATGAAAGGCTAACTTGGTTCCAAGAAGGAAATGCAGAGTTTTTCGCAGGATCTACTCGTACGAATAACGTTGTACCAAGAAAGAGTATAATTAGCGGATTATCATCTGATCCTGCAAGCCGTTATACAGCAGAGCGTACACTATTTGCTAAATACGGTTCTTGGGATTTCTATAATTACTCGTTCGCATTGCAGTCTTACTTATATACGCATCAGTTTGAAACATTTGATAAAATTCAAGATTTGATTCGTGCGAATGACGTGAAAAATTATGATGCATATCGTGAAAATCTAAGTAAAGATCCTAAGTTAAATAAAGAGTATCAAGAGTATATGCAGCAGTTAATTGATAATCAAGATACATACACTGTACCAGAAGTAGCTGATGATTATTTAGCTGAACATGAAACGAAGTCATTAGCAGCGGTGAAGAAAGAAATTAGTGATACGTTGCCTATGAAAGATACAAAAATGACAAAACATAATTCTCAATTCTTTAATACATTTACATTAGAAGGTACGTATACAGGTAGTGTCACAAAAGGTGAATCAGAAGATTGGAAAGAAATGAGTAAAAGAGTAAATGAATCTTTAGAACAATTGGCGCAAAAAGAATGGAGTGGCTACAAAACTGTTACAGCATACTTCGTCAATTATCGTGTGAATAGCTCAAATGAATTTGAATATGATGTAGTCTTCCATGGAATCGCAAAAGATGATGGAGAAAATAAAGCTCCAACGGTTAATATAAATGGCCCTTATAGTGGTCTTGTAAAAGAGGGAATTCAATTTAAAAGTGATGGCTCAAACGATGAAGATGGAAAAATTGCTTCTTATTTATGGGAATTTGGAGATGGAAGCACAAGTGCAGAAGTGAATCCAGTACATGTATATGAAAGAGAAGGTTCTTATAAAGTATCGTTAAGAGTAAAAGATGATAAGGGAAAAGAGAGCAGAAGCGAAACAACTGTTACGATTAAAGATGGAAGTTTAACAGAATCAGAACCAAATAATCGTCCAGAGGAAGCAAATCGTATCGGGCTAAATAGTACGATAAAAGGTAGTCTTATTGGCGGGGACCACACTGATGTTTATACATTTAATGTAGCATCAGCGAAAGATATCGACATTTCTGTTTTAAATGAGTATGGAATTGGGATGACATGGGTACTTCACCATGAATCAGATATGCAAAATTATGCAGCTTACGGTCAAGCCAATGGGAATCATATAGAAGCGAAATTTAATGCAAAACCAGGCAAGTATTACTTGTATGTATATAAATATGATAATGGCGATGGAACGTACTCATTATCAGTAAAGTGAAACTTTAATCATTCATCCCCCAATGATTATTAGCCCACACCAATCGGGGGAAAATAAGCGATTTTCCAATGTATGTTTAACTTTACTTTTTGTGGAAAATAGTATATTATATAGATATATAATATATCGGTTATTTTCTAGGAGGAGCCTGTCACAATAGGTTTCTCCTGTTCTTTTTTAGGGGCCTGTTTTACAGGCTTTTCTTTAAAGAGTAAATAACTGAAAATTAAGAACTATAATCTTTGAAAGAGGTGGGGCATACACATAACAAAAAAGGGATTGTTTAAGAAAGGGGGATAAGAAATGGTCTTGTTTGGTTATCCACTTGAAACAATTTATTTATATGGATTTATTATTGCTACTATACTCACTGTTATTTATATCTTCTTTGGAGATATATTTGAATCGATATTTAGTTTTGGGGGCGGATCTGTATCCGTTGTTACTTTATTACTTAGTTTCTTCGCCATGTTATGTGGGCTTAGTTATATAGGAGAGTACTTATTTTCCTTTAATAGTATTACTATTTTCGGGGCTGCATTTGCTATATCTTTTATCGGTGTTTTCATCATGAAAATACTAATTTTAAAACCGATTGCAGAAGCAGAACAAAATACCGTACAACGTATGGATGAATTTATCGGTTGCAAAGGAGAAGTCATTACGACAATTCCTACAGAAGGATTTGGTGAAGTATTAATTTTATCCCAATTTGGAAGTAATGCAATCCCAGCTAAAACTGTTGGAAAAAAAGATATTTCGCAAGGAACAGAGGTTATTATCGAGGGAGTCCAAGATGGTGTTTTACTTGTACAAAACATCGCTTATTCTTTAAAAAAACCAAAATTATAAGGGGGAATTTACATGACGATTCCATTAATTATCGGTGGAGTTTTACTGGCAATTTTAATTCTACTCATTTTAGTATTCATTACGAAGTATCGTACGGTTGGTCCAGATGAAGCGTTAATTGTTACAGGGAACTGGCTTGGTGGAGGAAAGAATGTTGTTACCACTGATGATGGAAAGAAGATTAAGATTATCCGCGGGGGCGGTACTTTCGTAGTTCCAATTATGCAAAGAGCAGAGCCTTTAAGCCTATTAAACTACAAATTAGAAGTTGGTACACGTGATACGTATACGAAGCAAGGTGTTCCAGTTACAGTAAATGGTGTTTCTATTATTAAAGTAGGTTCTACAATTGAAGAAGTATCTACTGCAGCTGAGCAATATTTAGGAAAAGAAACAGAAGAGTTAAAAGTAGAAGCAAAAGAGGTTTTAGAAGGTCACTTACGTGCAATCTTATCTTCTATGACAGTAGAGGATGCGTATAGTAATAGAGAGCAATTTGCTCAAAAGGTACATGAAGTAGCTTCTACAGATTTAAAGAAGATGGGACTTCGCATTGTTTCTTTCACAATTAAAGAAATAATGGATAAAAACGGATACTTAGATGCGCTTGGTCAGCCGCAAATTGCGACAGTTAAGCGTGATGCAACAATTGCAAATGCAGAGCGTGAAAAAGAAGCACGTATTGAAAAAGCACGTGCTGAAAAAGAGGCAAAAGAAGCAGAATATCAACGTGATGCACAAATCGCTGAAGCTGAAAAACATAAAGAATTAAAAGTACAGTCCTATAAGAGAGAACAAGAGCAAGCACGTGCAGATGCGGATCTTTCTTACGAATTACAACAAGCGAAAGCACAACAAGGTGTTACAGAAGAGCAAATGCGCGTTAAAATCATTGAGCGTGAAAAGCAAATCGAGTTAGAAGAAAAAGAGATTGCGCGTCGTGAAAAGCAATACGATGCAGAAGTTAAGAAAAAAGCAGATGCAGATCGTTATGCTGTTGAGCAATCAGCAGAAGCAGAAAAAGTAAAACAAATTAAAAAGGCAGATGCGGATCAATATAAGATTGAAGCTGAAGCGAGAGCTCGTGCGGAAGAAGTACGTGTGGAAGGTTTAGCGAAGGCGGAAATCGAAAAAGCGCAAGGTCAAGCGAAAGCGGAAGTACAAAAAGCGCAAGGTACAGCAGAAGCAGATGTTATTAGATTAAAAGGTTTAGCAGAAGCAGAAGCGAAACAAAAAATTGCTGAAGCATTTGAATTATATGGTCAAGCGGCAATTATGGATATGGTTCTTAAAATGCTTCCAAGTTATGCGAAGGAAGTTGCAAGTCCGCTTAGTAATATTGATAAAATCACAGTTGTCGATACAGGCGGCGGTGGTAAAAATAGCGGGGCCGGAAAAGTTGCGGGCTATGCGACTGATTTAATGGCAACGATGCAAGAAACGTTAAAGGCTTCTTCTGGAATTGACTTAAAAGAGCTATTAGAAGGATTTGCAGGAAAAGGAGCAGTGCAACAATTATCAAGTGATAAACCTGTTGTATCTGTAGTAGAAGATAAGAAAAAAGAAGTAGAAAAAGATAAAGAATAATAAGGTGGAAAGAACCTCTAGTAAGTGAAATACTAGAGGTTCTTCTGTGAATTATAATATTTCGAATAATATACATTTTTATACATTGTTTTAATTATTTAATTTATATAGAATGAAAAAGATATGTATCAATTCTTTATGATGTAGAAAAAGATAGAGAGTCTCATCGATACATTTAAATCGTATTATTTTTATAGAAAGATTAAATGTTAATTAATTACATTTAAAACGGTATGGAGGGGTAGAAGTATGTTTCAAGGGAAATTAAGGAGTAGTAGTTTAAAAACAAAGTTACTTGTATCATTTATTATTATTTTAGTTCTTCCAAGTATTGTAATTGGTTGGACGTCTTATCAACAGGCGAAGACGAATTTTAATGAAACGATTTTAAACTCGGCGAAAGATAATATAAAAATTTTGGATAATGTAATTAATAAAGAATTGGATAGTAAAAAAGTAGATGCAACTTATTTTACGAAATTATTCACACAATCAAGTTACCAAGCAGATCAAATTCAAAACATACAAAATAAACTAGAAGAATACAATAAACTGCATCCAGAAATGGAAGCAATCTATACAGGATCTAGTAATGGACAGTTCATTCAATCACCAGCTATTCAGATGCCAGATGGATATAATCCTACAGAAAGAGATTGGTATAAAGAGGCCGTGAAGAAAAGTGGAGAGGTAATTGTAACTGCTCCATATAAGTCAAAAACGACAGGGAATATTGTTATTACACTAGCAAAACAAAACGAGGATAAAAGTGGAGTTCTTGGGATTGACTTAATCATTAATAATATTGTTACTACTTCCAAGATGGTTAATATTGGTAAGGAAGGATATGTAGCGATATTTGATCAAGATAAAAATGTAGTAGCGCACCCGAAAATGAAGCCAGGAGAGAAATTAGAAGAGAAACTTAGTAAAGAATTGTATAAACAGGAAGCTGGGGATTTTCATTATTCATTAGATGGTGAAGATCGCAATATCACTTTTAAAACGAATAAGAAAACTGGGTGGAAAATAGCAGGAATTATGCCTTCCAAAGAAATTATCGAAGCGGCTGAACCTATTTTCTATAAAACAGTAACTGTTCTTGGAATTTCACTAATAATCGGTGGGATTGTAATTTACTTCATAATTGAGTCTATTATTAAACCGTTAAAACAACTTGTCATATCATCGAAGAAGATTAGTGAAGGTGATTTAACAGAATCAATTACAGTTCATTCTAAAGATGAAATTGGACAGCTAGGAGAAAGTTTTAACGAGATGGCTGCATCGTTACAAAGTGTCATTTCCAATATAAACACTTCAGCAAGTCATGTAGCGGCATCTTCAGAAGAATTAACAGCTAGTATGAAGCAGACAAGCGAAGCAACGGAACAAATTACACAGGCGATAGAGCAAGTATCAAGTGGTGCAGAAATACAAACGAAAGAAGTTGAAGAAGGAGCAACATTGTTAGAAGAAGTTACAGAAGGAATTCAGCGTGTTGCAGATAGTTCTTCATTAGTATCTACAGCCTCTATGTATACGAAGAAAAAAGCTGAAAATGGTGGGAAGTTAGTTGAACAAACTGTGAATCAAATGCAATTAATTCATGAGTCTGTTTCACAGTCAGACAAAATCATTGGTTTGTTAGACGATAAGTCGAAACAAATTGGAGCAATCCTTGAAGTGATTCAACATATTGCAGAACAGACAAATTTATTAGCGTTAAATGCGGCAATTGAGGCTGCGAGAGCTGGAGAGCAAGGAAGAGGATTTGCAATTGTAGCAGATGAAGTGCGAAAGCTAGCAGAACAATCAGGACAGTCTTCTACGGAAATTGGGAAACTAGTGAAAGAGATTCAATTTGATATAAAAGAAACAGTAAGCTCTATGAATCAAGTTGGAGCAGAAGTACAATCAGGACTTGTAGTTGCAAATGAAACGAAGCAAAGCTTTGCCGAAATATTGAAGTCTACAAATGATACAGTTGTACAAATTGATAGCATGGTAGATGTAGCAAAACAAATGACGGTAGATGCAAAACAAGTAAGTGCATCTATTAATGAAATTGCAGCTACAATTGAAGAAAATGCAGCAAGCGTTCAAAATATTGCTGGTTCTTCAGAAGAACAATTAGCTTCAGTAGATGAAATAAATGCAGCAGCAGTCCATTTATCACAAATGGCAGAAGAATTACAAGAGATGATTAGTAAGTTTAAAGTGTAATAACAAATATTAAGAAACGAGGTAATAATTTTACTTCGTTTCTTTTTTTATGAAGAGAAAAAGAAAGAAATATAGAGTAACCGTGTTATGATTAAGTATAATTAAAGAGACTGTATATTCTTTAAATTCTATCTTTAATCATGTTAGGGGAATGGTTTTGAAATTAAAAAAATTAAAACTCCAACCGAGAATTACATTAACTATTAGTACACTTATTTTAGTGGTACTTCTGCTAACGAGTTATTTATTTTATTACATATTATCTGAAACGGTAGAAGAGCAAATTGGGAAACGGGCTTTGCATGTTGCGAAAACAGTTGCCGCGATACCAGAAATTCAGGAAGCTTTTCAAAAAGAAAATCCAGCTTCTATTATTCAGCCAATCGCAGAAAAAATTCGAATGGATACAGAGGCTGACTTCATTGTAGTTGGAAACAAAGAGGGGATTCGTTATGCGCATCCTGAGCGAGATAAAATAGGAGAAAAAATGGTTGGCGGAGATAATAAAGGCGTTTTATTAGAAGGAAAATCATATGTTTCGAAAGCAACTGGATCATTAGGCCCTTCATTACGCGGAAAGGTTCCAATCCGTAATCAGGAAAATGAAATCATTGGTGTGGTGTCTGTTGGATTTTCAATGGCTGATATTCATGGAGCGGTAGAAGTGTATGGAAAGCGTGTATTTTGGATTACAATAATAGGGCTATTAATTGGAGTAATCGGCTCTATATATTTAGCGGCAAGTATAAAAAGAATGATGTTCGGGATGGAACCAGAAGAAATTTCATCTTTATATGAAGAGCATAGTACAGTGATTCAATCTGTACGTGAAGGGATTATTGTAATCGATAAAAATGGCATGATTAGTTTAGTCAATCAAGCAGCTTATGATATTCTTTCGCTAGATAAACAACAAAATATTATTGGGGAATTTATTTTAAATGTAATTCCTAATTCAACGATACTAGATGTACTTCAAACTGGTGAAGAACAGTTTGATCGCCAATTAAATATAAAAGGACAGGCTGTTATTGCGAACCGTCTACCTATTAAAGTAAAGAATAAAGTAACTGGCGTTGTATCGAGCTTACGTTTGAAATCTGAAATGGATCAGTTAACAGCAGAATTATCTCAGACGAAGCAATATACAGAGGCATTACGAGCGCAAGCGCACGAATATAATAATTTATTGTATACGCTTTCAGGTCTTATTCAATTAGAATCATACGAAGATGCTTTAGAGCTTATTCATAAGGAAACAGCGGTATATCAAGATTTTGTTCAATTTATTATGAAGCGGATTCAAAATCCATGGCTAGGTGGAATTTTAATTGGATTTTATAATAGAGCACGAGAGTTGAAGATTGATTTTATGCTAGATAGAGAAAGTGGTTTAGAAAAATTAAGTCCACATATTGAGAGTAATTATGTCGTTTCTATTTTAGGAAATTTAATTACGAATGCATTTGAAGCAATTGAAAAAAATGAAGAGAATGATAAGAAAGTAAGGATGTTTGTAACTGATATTGGAGAAGAAATATTAATTGAAGTGGAAGATTCAGGGCAAGGGATTCATGATGAAATAATTACTAGCATATTCTATAAAGGCTTTTCGACGAAAGAAGGAGGAGAGCGAGGATATGGATTAGCAAAAGTGAAAGAGTTAGTAGAAGATTTAAATGGAAGTATTGCAATTGAAAAAGGGGATTTAGGTGGTGCGTTATTTATTATTGCACTACCGAAAGAGAGAGGCGAATAGTAATGGGTGAGGAGATTGAAGTATTAATTGTAGAAGATGATATTCGGATTGCTGACATTCATCGTCGTTTTACTGAGAAAATTGAGGGATTTAAAGTAATTGGAACGGCAACGACTGGAGAACAAGCGAAAGAATGGCTAGAGCTTGTGAAGCCACAGCTTGTTTTATTAGATGTGTACTTACCTGATATGCAAGGAACGGAACTTGTCACATATATTAGGCATCATTTGCACGATACAGATATTATTATGATTACAGCGGCATCGGAAACAGATGTAGTGAGGCACGCCCTGCGGGGCGGAGTAACAGATTATATCGTAAAGCCACTAATGTTTGACCGATTTAAAGCAAGTCTGGAAGGCTATCAAAAAAAGATTATACAGTTAAAGAAAAATAATCAATTATCTACGGAGCAAATTGAATATTTATGGTCTCAAAGAGGGGTGAAGGGAGATCAAATAGAATATGCCCCGAAAGGGATAGATCCTTTAACTTTAGCGAAAATAAAAAAGCATATGTTAACAGTTAATGAAGAAGGGATTACAGCAGAGGTGCTAAGTTCAATGGTAGGCGTAAGCCGATCAACTGCAAGGCGTTATTTAGAGTATTTGATATCTGGGAAGAAAGTCCACGCAGAGCTAATATATGGAAGTGTTGGGAGACCCGAGAGACGTTATTTTCTTGTTTCTTCATAATAAAAAACAGTAGAGGATTTTATTCCTTCTACTGTTTTTTTGCATCTTATATTGGAATAATCCCAATTACAATTCCGGTAATTAACATAACCATTGTCGTTCCAACGGCCCACAATAAAGTGAAGCGTTGATGTTCACCGAAATCAACTTTTGCCATTCCGACCAATAAATAAGTGGAAGCGACAAGAGGACTTAATAAGTGAACGGGTTGCCCAAGTAAGGAAGCACGTCCCATTTCAGCTGCACTAATTCCGTAAGTAGCAGCAGCTTTCGTCAAAATAGGTAATACCCCGAAGTAAAATGCATCATTAGACATGAAAAATGTGAATGGCATACTGAGAAGTGCTGTAATAATTGGCAATTGTGGTCCAAGTGCATCTGGTATAAGAGTTACTACACTGTTAGCCATTGCATCTACCATTTTTGTTCCAGATAAAATACCAGTGAAAATACCGGCAGCAAATACGAGAGAAACAACTGCTAATACATTCCCAGCATGAGAAGCAATACGTTCTTTCTGTTGCTCTAAGTTTGGATAGTTAATCATAACAGCGATAGCAAAAGCGACTGTAAATAAAACAGGTAATGGCATAACTTCTAGTATGAGACAGACAAGTAATGTGGCGGTTAATAAAAAGTTAATCCATAGAAGTTTAGGGCGTTTATGCACTGCTGCTTCGACAGTTGCAGCTTGCTCATCCATTGTTTGCATTTGTTTTAAATACTGTACATCCATAATTCCTAAACGTTTTCTTTCTTTTTTTCCAAGATAGTAGGCAACGAAAACAACCCAAATTGCACCAGCAATCATTCCTGGAATAAGAGGTGTAAATAATTCGGAAGCCTCAAGCCCAAGTGCGCTCATAACACGAGCTGTGGGTCCACCCCAAGGTGTAAGATTTGTTACCCCTGCCCCTAACATAACAACTCCAGCTAATATGAGGGGGTTCATTCCAAGGCGCTTATATAGTGGATACATTGCGGAAACTGTAATCATGTATGTTGTTGTACCATCACCATCTAGAGAAACGATAATAGTTAATATAGCCGTTCCGACAACGATTTTTAAAGGATCTCCTTTTACAAATTTTAAAATCTTACTAATGACAGGATCGAATAAACCGCTATCAATCATAATCCCAAAATATAAAATAGCGAACATAAGCATAATACCAGTAGGTGCTAATTTTTGGATCCCCTCTAACATCATAGGTCCCATATCGGCATAGAATCCGCCAATTAATGCAAAAACACTCGGAATTAATATTAATGCTACTAGCGCTGACATACGTTTCGTCATAATTAAAAACATAAAGACAAATACCATCGCAAATCCAAGTAGTGCTAACATGTAATTTCCCCCTCAAAAGAATGATTGCGCTTTCAAAATAGAATAAAAATTCAGAAAAAGGTTTTTTATTTATAATAAAAGCATCTATTCAAATGGTAAATAATTTGAAAAATAACATCATTAGAAGCATAATTTTTATTTTGTTCATTTTGTTCACGGTAGTTAATTTGAATTTTTAAAAAGTAAGCTGCTTCTCGTAAGAATGGTAGAATAAGATGAAAATAGTGAAGTGTGAAATAGGGAGTAGATGTTATATGAAAACGAGAATTGAAGAGATTTATAGCTCTTATGAAGGAAAAGTAGAGGAGATTTTTATTAATGAATCTTCTTACGTATATGAATGGGAAAAATTACTGATGATCCGAAAAAATGACGGTGAGCTTAAAAAAATTGCAGTCGGGATTAGTGGAAATATAAGATTGGTAAATGTAGAAGTTGGACAGGAAATTAGTGCGGATACATTATTAGTTAAATTAGAAGATGATTTGTTAATTACAGGTTGCGAGTGATGAGAGATGTGTAGAAATAACTACACATCTTTTTTTGTTTCCTATATTACAAAAAGCACATTGTTTTTTCACAAATCTCACACAACCTTTTGGTATTCTTTTCGTGGAGTATACGGTTTCTAGGGAGGAATATTGATGAAAGTAAAATATGTCGTACTTGCTATATGTTTATGTTTCGTATTTACGGTAGTCGGGTGTGGGAAAAAGGAAACAGCAGCTGTTGCCATTGATGAGAAACATGATAAATGTGATATTTGCCAAATTGGGGTAACAGATAATCAATTTGCAACAGAAATTATTTTAGAAAATGGAAAAGCGTTAAAGTTTGATGATATCGGTTGTATGTATAAATGGATGGAGATCAACTCAGATGAAAAGACGAAAGAGAAATTTGTCCGAGATTATGATTCGAAAGATTGGATTTCGTTAGAAGACGCTACTTACGTATATGATAAAACAATAACGACACCGATGGCTTATAATGTCATTTCATTTAAAAATAAAAAAGATGCAGAGAGCTTTGTATCTAACTATAAGGGGAAAGTTCTTTCGTATAAAGAGCTAGCAGAGCATAAATGGGAAATGAATAAAGAGATGATGGGGAAACCGAAAGCAGGAAATCATGGTGGACATCATTAATAGAAAAAGACAACTATGTAGTTGTCTTTTTCTATTATTACTCAGGTGCAAATATAGAAAAGGTGTAAAATTTTTAGCAGAACGGTTACAATGGAATATAGTAACCTAAAGCAATCATTTATGTACTTTTTAGAAATGTATACAAATGCGGTAAAAACGTGCTAAACTAATTGCTTCATAATGTTAATGATGGGGCCATCAGGCGTATCATTTCAATAGGTTGAGAAACATAGTATAAGCTTAAGATAATCCGATTAAAGAAGGAATCTAAAGGGCTTATGGATAAATGTACTCAAGAAGAGTTATTGTATGTGATGGAGGAATGGTTAAGAAAACATTATCTTTCATAGGAGCTGTAGTTGTGAGAAAACAAAAAATTTTATTATGTATTTTATTAGGACTTTTAATGACGGTAGTGGCTTGCGATAAGCAAGAAGAACCAGAATCGAAACCGGTTCATGTGAAAAATGAGAAGAAAAAAGAGAAGCATAAAGAACAGGAAGAATCTAAAGAAGAGAAAAGTATAAATTTAATGGACAAACAGTTGTTACTTTCAGCTACTCTTGGAGACACAGAGACAGCTATGAAGTTGATTCAGGATGGAGCGAATATAAACGTAGAAGGTGACAACGGAGAAACGCCTGTCCTTGCAGCGACGTACCAAAATCATGTAGAGACAGTTAAAGCATTAATTGGTGCAGGTGCTAATATTGAAATTAAAGATGAGAAAAAAAGTAATCCACTTCTTTATGCAAGTAGAGAAGGATATACGGATATTGTAAAAGTATTAATTAATGCAGGAGTTAATACGAAAGAAACGACTAGGTCAGGTGGGACAGCACTTATTTCTGCATCTGAGCGTGGCCATGTAGAGGTTGTTAAAGAATTATTAGAGCATACAGATATTGATGTGAATTATAAAAATGAACGTGGTGGAACAGCGTTATTAGAAGCAATTGTATTAGGAAATGGTAGTGAAAACCATAAGAAAGTAATTCAATTACTTATTGATCACGGTGCAGATGTAAACATGGCTAACAAGGAACATCTGACGCCACTGCAATACGCTGAAAAAAGAGGTTTTAAAGATATTGTAAATATGTTGAGGGTAGCTGGAGCGAATGAAGTAGTACAGCCACAACAACCAGTAGAGTAAAAAACGAAAAATAATCCCATTTAGATAGACAGAATGAAGAAATCAGTTAGTATGATGGATTCAGTAATGTGTATTTGAATGGGATTTTTATTTTGAACATGAAAAATAGATTATGAATGGATGGTAAATGGAGTAAATAAGGAGGCAACCTTATTTGGCAATTGTAAAAAATGAAAAAGTAGTTTCTGTTTGTTGCAGTGCCAGAAGTACGCCCGTAGCTGCTGAGGCAAGTGTGGAAACTTTAGCGGAGTTTCAAGGGAACGGATATGGTACTGATGTTGTTACAGCCTGGGCCATATCAATACAAGAGAAAAGGCGCATTCCACTTTATAGTACTGCTTGGGATAACTTTAGTTTGCAAGCAGTGGCAAGCAAACTAAAAATCATTAACTATGGAATGAATTTACATATTGATTGAATTTTAAGTATTGTTTCGTTCTATTTATATTTTAATATCTAGATTAATGTAAATAATGATATGGTGAATATTAACATTCGATTAACACCTAATTAACAATCTATCAAAACTGACTTAATAAATGCGTAATATAGTAAAGGTAACAAAATAACTAGGGTAGAGAACATTTGAGAACACCCACTTACATATAATGTGCCACTTTCTTAGGTGTGCTCTATTCCCTAGAGTTCAAATAAGGAGAAAGGCGTTCTATGTAAGTAGGTGTTTTTAGTTTGGATAAAAATAGAACAGTTAGGTGGAATAAATGTTTAAAGAACCTTATATTGCGATGATAAAGGATTGGAAAGGATACAAAGCATACAAAAAATTGCCGAAAACAGTTTTTCTTATGACTGGT
The DNA here is from genome assembly GCF_052646455.1 of Bacillus cereus group sp. Bce041. Taxonomy (NCBI): domain Bacteria; kingdom Bacillati; phylum Bacillota; class Bacilli; order Caryophanales; family Bacillaceae; genus Bacillus; species Bacillus cereus group sp. Bce041. The sequence goes on along the minus strand of NZ_JBQXON010000009.1, from coordinate 169,099 downwards.
TCAATGCTGGAATTACCAGAGCGTGTATATGAATTGCAGAAACATGGACATGATGTATTTCTTCATTGTGATTTTATACAAGGCTTAAATACGAATACAGAGGAAGCGCTTTTGTATATTCAAGATGTTATCGGGGCACAAGGTATTATTTCAACAAAGGGTTCAACAATTCGAAATGCTAATAAAATTGGATTGAAAACAATTCAACGTATTTTTATTGTAGATACTTTATCTCTTACTAAATCAATTGAAAATTGTAAAACGACTAAACCAAATGCAGTAGAGATTATGCCGGGGATTATGCCTTCTATTATTAAGCAGCTAGTAGAGGAAATAGAGTTTCCTATTATTGCAGGAGGGCTGATTCAAACGCGAGAAGATGCGGAAATTGCAATTCGTGCAGGAGCAAGTGCGATTTCAACAAGTCATTATGAAGTATGGATACAAGAAGAAAAAAGGAGTGCAACCTTGTGATTGAATTGAAAAATGTTTCAAAGGTATATAAAAATGCAGAAGAGACAGCGGTTAAAGGCGTATCGGTTCATATTAAGAAGGGTGAATTTTTTGTTTTAGTTGGACCTTCGGGATGCGGGAAAAGCACATTATTACGAATGATCGCTGGCTTAGAAGAGATTTCTTCAGGAGATTTAATTATTAATGAACGTGTTGCAAATGATCTAGAGCCGAAAGACCGTAATCTATCAATGGTATTTCAAAATTATGCATTATATCCACACTTATCTGTAGAAGAAAATATTTTATTTGGACTTAAGGTAAGAAAAGTACAAAAAGAAGAGCGACAAAAGCGATTAATGGAAGCTATTGAAATGGTAGGACTGAAAGAGTATGTGAAAATGAAACCAGGCCAATTATCAGGCGGACAAAGACAGCGTGTTGCACTTGCCAGGGCAATTGTGAGTCAAGCGCCAATCTGTTTAATGGATGAACCACTTTCGAATTTGGATGCGAAATTACGTGCGCAAATGAGAATTGAAATTAGAGAAATTCAGCAGCGATTAGGAATTACGATGATTTACGTTACCCACGATCAAATAGAAGCGATGACTATGGGTGATCGTATCATGGTTTTAAATAAAGGAAGTATACAGCAAGTTGGAACACCACTTAACATATATAACGAACCAGCAAACGAATTTGTTGCAAGCTTTATAGGTTCTCCTTCTATGAATATAAATGATGGGGAAGTAAATAAAGAAAAAGGTGTATTACATATAGGACAATTGCAAATTCCATTATCTATTAGACAGTTAAAGCAATTACCAGAAGGAACAATTCGCATAGGCATGCGCCCTGAGCATATTGCACTGTCTGAGGAGGGACAAGAAGTGACGTTGCAATCTGTAGAAGTATTAGGGAATGAATCTATATTGAACTTTGCGGTAAATGGAACAACTTGGAGTGCGAAAGTTATCGGACAGTTACTCCTGAACAAAGGTGACAAAGTAAAATTATTATTCTCGCAAGAAAAGTTATGCTTCTTTAACGAAAACACGAATGAACGCTTAAAAGTGGTAGCTGAAGAAGAGTTGAAAGTGGTGGCGAAATAATGATCGAAGTAAGTAAGTTACCAGTTCAAACAAAGGTGTCAAAAAAGAAAAAATTATGGGAGAGAACGAAAGATTTAAGAATAGGATTATTGTTTTTGGCGCCATCTATTTTGCTATTTTCGATTTTTCTGTTCTATCCATTGTTTAGGACGATTTATTATAGTTTTTATTTAACCGATATACATGGAGAAGCTAATCTTTTCGTTGGCTTAGAAAATTATCAATATTTATTCTCTGATCCAGCCTTCTACAAAAGTATAAAATCAACTTTATTATTTGTTTTATATACAGTTCCTACGAGTATTATATTTGCTTTGTTTCTTGCATTGATTGCAAATGGAAAGGTAAGAGGTATTGGGTTATTCCGAGTTCTGTTTTCTTCGACGATGGGAATATCAGTAGCTGCTAGTGCAGTGATTTGGCTATTTTTATTTCATCCAAGTGTAGGATTATTTAATAATATATTAGCCTCTATGAACCTTCCTGCAATCGCATGGTTAACGAGTCCGGACTGGGCACTATTCTCTGTATCAGTTACAACAGTTTGGGTGAATACAGGTTTTGCATTTTTAGTTATATTAGGTGGTTTACAAAATATTGATACGTCTTTATATGAGAGTGCATCTATAGATGGTGCTAGTTATTTATATAAGCTTCGCCGTGTTACATTACCGATGCTATCACCAACTTTATTCTTTATTGTAACAGTAACATTAATTAGTGCGTTCCAAAGCTTTGGACAAATTGATATTTTAACGCACGGTGGACCAAATGATGCAACGAATTTAATTGTGTACTCGATTTACAAAGAGGCGTTTGTGAATCATCAATTTGGAACAGCAAGTGCACAAGCGATGGTATTATTTGTTTTCATTTTCGTTGCTACATTACTTCAATTTAAGTTTGCTGAGAGAAAGGTGCATTATAAATGATTGTTAAACAGTGGAAACAAAATTTCCTATTATACATGCTACTCATTATTAGTGCAGTGATGGTATTTTTTCCTGTACTGTATGCATTTTTAATAAGCTTTATGACACCAGACGATATTCAAATGAGAAGGTTATTTCCGACCCAGTTTACTTTTGATAATTTCATTAATATTTTTCAAAAAGTACCGCTTTTTACATACTTATATAACAGTTTAATTGTATCGACAGTCGTTATGATTGGACAACTTATCGTATCAAGTTTAGCAGCTTATGCTTTTGTTTTTCTTCAGTTTAAAGGGAGAAACTTAATTTTCTTCCTGTTTATTTCAACGATGCTTATTCCGTGGGAAGCAACGATGGTGCCTAACTTTTTAACGATTCAAAACTTTGGCTGGATCAATAGTTTCGCCGGGATGACAGTGCCGTTTTTTGCAACAGCTTTCGGTATTTTCTTGTTACGTCAACATTTTATGACACTCCCGAATGAACTGAAAGAAGCTGCTTTTATTGAAGGGATTGGAAATATAAGATTTTTATTCAGCGTTGTAATACCGTATTGTAAAACGAGTTTTATTACGCTTGGAGTATATAGCTTTTTAACAACATGGAATATGTATTTATGGCCACTTTTAGTGACCACTGATGAAAAAGTAAGAACAGTGCAAATCGGTGTAAAGCAGCTTCAGTCTCAAGAAGTTGCAACTGATTGGGGAAGCATAATGGCCGGTGTTACGGTTATCGTTATTCCAACATTGATTTTACTATTTTTAGGGCAAAAGCAATTACAACAAGGATTAACAAAAGGTGCAATTAAATAACTAAGAGAAGGTGAGATTTAAATGAGTCTAGTTAAAAAAGGTGCTGCTCTATTAATGGTAGCAACAATGGCATTATCTAGTGCAGCTTGTTCAAATAGTAAAACAGAGGGAAAACCTGAAGCACAGGCAAAAGTAGCACCAGTTGAAAAAAATGGTGATAAAACTGTAATTCGCTTCTGGCATGCGATGGGTGGAAAAACACAAGGAGTATTAGATGGTCTTGTTGCAGACTATAATAAGTCGCAAAATAAATATGAGATAAAGGCAGAGTTCCAAGGGACATATGAAGAGTCTTTAACGAAATTTAGAACGATGTCTGCAACGAAAGAAGCGCCAGCTCTTGTTCAATCGAGTGAAATTACAATGAAATATATGATTGATAGCAAAAAAATCACACCAATTGATAGCTGGATAAAAAAAGATAAGTACGATACGTCAAAATTAGAAAAAGCAATTACAAATTATTATTCAGTTGATGGAAAAATGTATTCTATGCCATTTAATTCATCTACACCAGTATTAATTTATAATAAAGATGCTTTCGCAAAGGCGGGCTTAGATCCAGAGAAAGCTCCAAAAACATATGCGGAATTACAAGAAGCAGCGAAAAAGTTAACGATTAAAGAAGGCGGAAATGTAAAACAATATGGATTCTCCATGCTTAACTACGGTTGGTTCTTTGAAGAATTGTTAGCGACACAAGGTGCTTTATATGTAGATAACGAAAACGGTCGTAAGGATGCTGCAAAGAAGGCGGTATTTAACGGTAAAGAAGGACAGAAAGTATTTGGAATGTTAGATGATTTAAATAAAGCTGGCGCACTTGGAAAGTATGGAGCAAGTTGGGATGATATTCGTGCCGCGTTCCAGTCTGGACAAGTTGCTATGTATTTAGATTCTTCAGCAGGTGTTCGTGATTTAATTGATGCATCTAAGTTTAATGTAGGTGTTTCATATATTCCGTATCCAGAGGATTCGAAACAAAATGGTGTTGTTATTGGTGGAGCATCATTATGGATGACGAATATGGTTTCAGAAGAAACGCAACAAGGTGCTTGGGACTTTATGAAATATTTAACGAAGCCAGACGTACAAGCAAAATGGCATACTGCAACAGGTTATTTCTCAATTAATCCAGATGCATATAATGAGCCATTAGTAAAAGAGCAATATGAAAAATATCCACAGTTGAAAGTAACAGTAGATCAATTGCAAGCGACGAAGCAATCTCCAGCAACACAAGGGGCTTTAATTAGTGTATTCCCAGAATCACGAGATGCAGTTGTAAAAGCATTAGAAGCGATGTATGATGGGAAGAATAGTAAAGAAGCGTTAGATGAAGCTGCCAAAGCAACAGATAGAGCAATTAGCATTTCAGCTCGTACGAGTCAAAAATAAGAGAAAGCCGTATCCTTAAAAGGGATACGGCTTTCTTTATAGGGAGATAAGGGATCAAAGAAATGATGAAGTCTTATCTCTTTTATATGAGTAAAGGGTCTAGAGTGAATGTTGTCCTTTTCATTATTTATTTAACTCCATTGCGACTTGTTTACCATTTACGAAAACCTCTACTACCGCTACTACAACTTCCATTACTTTTTTCATCTCTCATCTCTCCTTATTTTTTGTTTCATTTCTTACTCTCAGTATAAGGAAATACAGTAATTACAACTATCGAATTGGATGACAAGAGACTTACATTGTTGTAAGGATAATAGTTTAGTTTGTAATAAAGTGAAACCGTAATCAGTGGGGGGGCTTACTGCCCGTTAATGCGGGATTTCAATTCTGAACTTTCTGTCGTTTTGAACTATAATTAGAAAGAGGGGGGATAATATGAAAAGAATTCTTGTTATTAGTGATATTCATGGAGAGATAGAAAAGTTCGAACAGTTATTGGAAGAAGCTCAATATGATGCGAAACAGGATCAATTAATCTTACTGGGAGATTATGTAGATCGTGGTCCAAATGCGCGTGCTGTAATTGAAAAGGTAAGAGAATTGAAAAAAGAGGGAGCACTCATTTTAAAAGGAAATCATGAAGATATGATGATTAAGGCGTTAACGACAAATGAGGAACGTTCATGGAACCATTGGGTAAAAAGAAATGGTGGAGATAAGACATTATATAGCTATGGATTTGTAGAAGAAGATATTGCGGTTAATGAGAAAGACTTCAAAAAACCGATTTTACACTCTCGTGTATTAGAGGAACATATAAAGTTTATTCAAGAATTAGATCATTACATTGAAACAGAAGAGTATATATTTGTACATGCTGGGGTTGAACCGATGAAACGAGTTTCTGAATCTGAACCATATACATTAATGTGGATCCGTAATGAATTTCATAATGGATATAGCGGTGAAAAGGTTGTTGTATTTGGGCATACGGAAACAAAAACGCTTCATGGTAGTGAGGATTGCGGAGTGTATTTTGGTAGTAATCGTATTATTGGGATTGATGGCGGGGCTGTGTATGGCGGTCAGCTAAATTGTTTAGAGTTGCCGAGTAAAAAGGTATATGTAATAAAAAATTGAAAGAGATAAGAGGAATCTTATTTCTTTCAATTTTTTATTAAGCTAAATTTAAGACAAAGTTTTTATAATAAAACTTCAAAATTTTAGAAGGAAATAGTTAAAAATGAAATTACGTAATGTAACTACATTCTTTTGTTATGAAGAGAAGAAATGTAATAATAAATAGAATTGAACTATTTGATGGAAGGTGAGAGCATGCGTTTACTTGTAGTAGAAGATAATGCTTCGTTATTAGAGTCTATCTTACAAATTTTACGTGATGAATTTGAAGTAGATACGGCAATAAATGGAGAAGATGGATTGTTTTTAGCTCTTCAAAATATATATGATGCAATTTTGCTGGATGTGATGATGCCAGGGATGGACGGATTTGAAGTGATTCAAAAAATACGAGATGAAAAGATTGAAACACCAGTCCTGTTTTTGACAGCGAGAGATTCTTTAGAAGATCGGGTGAAGGGATTGGACTTTGGTGGAGATGACTATATTGTTAAGCCATTTCAGGCCCCTGAATTAAAAGCGAGAATTCGTGCTTTACTACGCAGAAGTGGTAGTTTAACAACGCAGCAAACGATTCGCTATAAAGGCATTGAATTGTTCGGAAAAGATAAAGATGTTCAAGTAGATGGAAAAGGTATGAAGTTATCATTAAAACAATATGAGCTTCTAGAGTACCTTGTTCAAAATAGCGGAAAGATTTTAATGCGTGAACAAATTTTTGATCGCGTCTGGGGATTTGATTCAGATACGACAGTAGCGATTGTAGAAGTGTATGTACATCATTTACGTAAAAAATTAGAGCCATTCGGTTATCAGAAAGATATTCAAACCGTTCGAGGTATTGGATACATATTAAAAGAACAATGAAAAAGGGAAGCATGTTTCAGAAGACGCGCATTCGATTGACTATAATAAATTCGTTAGTATTTATCATTTTGATAGGCGTATTAGGCAGTATTATTTATTCGTACACATACAAGCGTATTTATAGTGAAGTAGATCAATCTATAAAAATGATAGCTCAGTATAGAGAAAAATTAGATGTTAAAGTACCACCAAGAAAACGCATGGAGAATATCCAAATTGGAGATCCGCGAGTAACTAGAATAACTTGGAATGGGAAAATAGTGAAAATAGAGGGCGATAACCGTAAATTCCGTTCTATTTTTGAAGAGAATTTGGAAAGTTTTTCTCCCGAAAAATTAGAGGAGTTACAAGATATTGAAGTACAAGGACGATATTTTAGAGCATTTTCGCTTCAAAAAGATGGAGAAATAGTTCAAATCGTGCGAGATATAACAGCGGAAGAAGGAATGTTAAATACTTTATTTTTAATTCTCGTTATAGGTTGTAGCATAGGAAGCCTCTGTGCGATAGGTATTGGCTTTTTCCTAGCTGGTAGAGCACTTGTACCTATTCAAAGTTCATGGGAGAAACAGCAACAATTCGTTTCTGATGCATCACATGAACTCAGGACACCACTTGCAGTTATTCAATCAAAAACGGATGTTTTATTCCAGTCACCATCCGCTACGATAGAAGAAAAAGCGATGGATATTTCTACAATTTCAAAAGAATGTAGGCGGTTATCGAAACTCGTTAGTAATTTATTATTGCTAGCACGTTCTGATTCTAATCAAATTGAGATGGATAAGAAAACATTTGAACTTGATAAATTGTTAGAAGAAATAGTAGCTCCATATAAAGAGATTGCTTCTTATCAAGAAAAAGAAATGATGCTAAAAGTAGAACGTGGTGTATCTTTTATGGGGGATAGAGAGCGGATTCATCAAATGATGGTCATACTGTTAGATAATGCGATGAAGTATACAAACGAAGGTGGGCATATTCAAATTGATTGCACGCAAACGAGTAGTTCAATTCGCATACAGGTGAAAGATGACGGGATAGGAGTGAAAGAAGAAGATATTCCGAAATTATTTGATCGTTTTTATCAAGGGGATAAAGCAAGAAGTACGTCAGAAGGAGCTGGATTAGGTCTTTCAATCGCAAATTGGATTGTAGAAAAGCATTACGGAAAAATATCAGTAGAGAGCAAATGGGGAGATGGCACTTGTTTTGAAGTGATTTTCCCTAAAAATCAAAAAATATAAGTAAGAAGACGACCTTGTTTTTACAAGGTCGTCTTTTTTTAAGGGAAAGTTAAGAAACTATTTATATTATGTATGGCATAAAGAAAGTTCGTTACATGAAGAAGAGATTAGGTGTATGTGAGTGGGGTTTATCAATCATAATGTTATCTCAAGCAGCGATGAGATGTATGTATAGTATTAAAAAAACTAGGGGAATGATGGGAAAGAAAGTATAAGAGGGAGGAATTAATTTTGAAAAAGAAAATGATGACGGTATTCACTATTGGAGTAATGAGTTTAAGTATATTAGGGGGTGCCTCTCCTTCTGAAACACAAAAAGGAAAGACAGATTACACGCAGCGCAGTAAAGAACAATTGAACAATGGTAAGATACATGCAGTGCATACAGAAGAAAAAGCAGAGAAACTAGGTATTGAAACGGAAGGAAAAGAACAAATTACACTAGAAAAAGAAATTCATGAAACAGAAGTAGGAAGGGAAGCAGAGCAGTTAGGCATATCGATTGAAGGAAAAGATGTTGGGATGCTGTCAGAAGAAATCTATGAAACAAAAGTAAAGCAAGAAGCGTTAAAGCTAGGTATATCTATAGAGAATACATCAATTGTAGATTTAATTACTCAAATTAATGCGATTAAAATTAAAGATGAAGCAGATAAATTAGGTATTTCGACAGATGGAAAAGAAATCGAAGACATCGCGGAAGAAATCTACGGAAAGAAAGTAAGAGAAGAAGCAGGAAAGTTAGATATTTCTCAAAAAGGAAAAGAAATTGAAGAGTTAGCACAAGAAGTGTACGAACAAAAAGTACAAGAAGAAGCAAAAAAACATCATATTGATTTGTATGGTAAAGATATATATCAAATATTAAGAGAAATTAATGAACAAAAGGTGCTACAAATGGCAGATGAGCTTAATATGGATAAAATGAATATGAATATTCAAGAGTTAGCGGAAAAGATAAAAAAAGATCAGCCTGAAAAAGGAAAAGAACTAAATTTTGTACCGATGGTACGAACGGATGCTGACGCATTTTATTCTTATTTAACGAATTAATAAGGGTGTGAAAGCGATAAGAAAATTGAAGTGGTATATATGTACAGCTTTACTAGGTGCAGCAATATGGAGTGTATATACAAATGGAATTTCAAAGTATGTAGAGAAGTTAACATTCTCAAATATACAAAGAGGAAAAGAAACGGAGTTTAGTAATAACGATGAAAAAGTCATCTTATCAAATGTTCCCTTAATTCAGCAGTTACCAGAATTGGATAGAGGCTGTGAAGTGACGAGCTTAGCGATGATGTTACAATACGCTGGTGTTTCAGTGGATAAGATGACATTAGCAAATGAAATAAAAAAAGTTGATTTTATAGACGATGGTGTGCGCGGGAATCCGAATGAAGGATTTGTAGGTAATATTTATACATTTTCTGAATCGGGATATGGTGTATATCATGGGCCACTTTTTCAGTTAGCGGAAAAATATTTACCTAATAAAGCTGTAGACTTAACAGGGAAGAATATAGAAGAAATTTATAAGAGTATAAAAGCAGGGCAACCTGTAGTCATGATCACAAATGCAACATTTGCACCATTAGATGCAGATGAATTTACTACATGGGAAACAAATAGTGGAGATGTTTCTATTACGTATAATGAACATTGTGTTGTACTTATTGGATATGATCAGGAATCTGTATATATTCGAGATCCACTTGAGGATAGCTTAGATGTAAAAGTACCGAGAGAAACCTTTGAACAGGCATGGGTACAAATGGGAAGTCAGGCAATTAGTTATGTAAAGAGCGCCAAATAAATTAGGACGAAGAGTTTTAGTAATATGACTATAAGGCGAAGGGTAAAGATTTGAGGGTTATAAGAGAAGTTTTGTAGAGTAGAAGCTGTTAAGAAATGAGAGAACTTTAGTATATATAATGCTAAAGTTCTCTCATTTTTATGATTAAAATACGTATAAGGAGTGAATATGCAAAAATGCATAATTGACGAAAAAATTACATGTTATCATTATATATTGTTTTATATATGTTAATTGTATAAAATGACACAAGTATCCACATTACATAAAGGAGGCTTATTATGCAAAAAATATTTAACTGGGTTAAATGTATGAGTATCAATAAAAAATTAATCATTTCATTTTTTATTATTTTAACTATACCAGGAATTATTATCGGTGGTGTTTCATATCAAACTGCCAAAACAAATTTTGAGCATCAAATGACAGATAAAGCAAAGGAGAATATTTCGATTTTAAATACTGTTATTTCTCAAAATATAGAAGAGAAATTTGTTGATGCGACGTACTTTGCAGACATCTTAACAGAGGATACATATCTAAATGGACAAGAAGAAATAGTAAGAACGAAGTTAGCACAATATATAAAGCTTCATCCAGAAGTAGAAGGTATTTATATTGGAACAGAGACGGGAAAGTTTATAAGAGAACCATTTATTCAAATGGCTGATGGGTATAATCCAACAGATAGATCTTGGTATAAAGAAGCACATGAAAATAAAGGGAAAGTAATTGTTACTGCGCCATATCAGTCAGCATCTACAAAAAATATGGTAGTGACGATTGCGAAAGAAGTAAAAGATGGTAAAGGTGTTATAGGAATTAATTTAAATTTAGATAACATCTTAAAAATTTCCAAAATGATTAACATTGGTGAAAAAGGTTATGCAGTTATTTTAGATCAAAATAAGCAAATTGTTAGTCATCCATCTAGAAAACCAGGTGCAAAAGTTACTGATCCTTGGATTAAACCAATTTATGAAGATAAACAAGGAAATGTGTCTTATACAGAACAAGATGATAAAAAGAATTTAATCTTTGCAACAAATGAGAAAACGGGCTGGAAAGTAGTTGGAGTTATGTTTGATGAAGAAATTACCCAAGCTGCGAATCCAGTATTTTACAAGACTTTTATTGTTATTGCTATCGCTATTGCATTTGGTAGTGTATTAATTTATTTCATTACAAAGTCTATTACAAGGCCATTACGAAAAATAGCCGAATCGGCATATAAAATTAGTAAGGGAGATTTAACAGAGAAAATTACAATCCATTCCAAGGATGACATAGGGAAATTAGGGAATTCATTTAATGAAATGTCTACGTCTTTACAAGATGTTATTACCCAAATTAGCTTTTCAGCAGAACATGTTGCAGCATCGGCAGAAGAGTTAACAGCGAGCGTACAGCAAGCAAATGCTGCGACAGATCAAATTACAATTGCAATGGAACAAGTATCAGGTGGGGCCGAATCACAAAGTCAAGGTGTTGAAGAAGGTGCGGCTACATTGCAACAAGTGAATACAGCAATTCAAGATGTAACTGGAAGCGCAGAGTCAATTTCTATTTCCTCATTACATGCGCGAGAAAGAGCTGAAGAGGGAGAAGATTTAGTTGAACAAACCGCAAAACAAATGCAATCTATTTCTAGATCGGTATCCGAGTCAGATGCTATTATTAAACTTCTTGATGAGAAATCAAAGCAGGTAGGAGCTATTTCTGAAGCAATTCAAAACATCGCTACTCAAACAAACTTATTAGCTTTGAATGCGGCTATTGAAGCAGCAAGAGCAGGTGAACAGGGACGAGGATTTGCTATTGTAGCAGATGAGGTTAGAAAATTAGCAGAGCAATCAGGAGAGTCATCTGGAGAGATTGCAAATTTAATCGCAGAAATTAAGGCGGATATTGAACATACTGTTAAGGCAATGGATAATGTGAATGGAGAAGTTCAACAAGGCCTTGATGTTGTAACAAAAACGAAAGTAAGTTTTACGGAAATTTTAAGTTCTACTACACATATTGTTTCTCAAGTTAATCAAATGGTAGAAACAACGAAGAGAATTGCTGGAGATGCAAATGAAGTGACAAATGCTATTGATGAAATTGCAGCTGCTGCAGAAGAAAATACAGCTAGTATGCAAAGTGTTGCAGCTTCAACAGAAGAACAGGTTAATTCCATGGAAGAAATTAGTTCAGCTTCGCAAAACTTAGCTGAGATGGCCGAAGAACTACAAGCGATGACTAGTAAATTTAAAGTATAATAATAGCAGATAAGTAAGGTGAAAATAATATCACCTTACTTATTTTTCTATTCAGCAATTAGGGGAGTCATTAACGGGATGAAAAAAAGAAAAAGACTATGGAATTTATGGAAAACGATTACATTGTTAGTTTGTACAGTTGTAATTTTTTCTTTACTTGTGACAGATATATTAATTAGTCATAATGTGGAACGGACGACGGAAGATAGCCAATCAGAGAAGGCAAAAACAATTGCACACATCGTGGCGAATGATTCGATTGTAATCGATGGTTTGGTTGGGAAAGCAGATACCTCTGCAATCCAAACGTATACAAATAGGATATTAAAAAACACAGGTGTTCAATTTATTGTAGTTATGGACATGGATGGAATAAGAAAATCTCATCCAGATCCTCAAAAAATAGGTCATCATTTTATTGGCGGGGATGAAGGGCCTGTATTGAAAGGAAAAGAACATGTATCGTTAGCAGAAGGAACTTTAGGTATTTCCATGCGAGTGTTTGTACCAATATTTTCTGAAACAGGTGAACAACTTGGAGCAGTGGCTGTTGGTATTTCAGCAGATAATGTAAAAGAGAGAGTTAAGGAAAGTAGACATATCATTTATATTGGTGTCGGAGTTGGTGTATTAGTCGGAATTATAGGAGCAATATTGCTAGCTAGACATATAAAGAAAAGTTTATTCGGTCTTGAGCCGCACAGGATAGCAAAAATTCTTGAAGAAAGAAATACGATGCTACAATCTGTAAAGGAAGGTATTATTGCTGTAGATAAAGAGGCTAGAGTAACGTTAATTAATAATGAAGCGAAACGTCTATTTAAAAAAAGCGGACTTGAAGAAGATTTTATCGGTAAAGATGTTGAGTTGTATATGCCAAATTCACGTATAAAAGAAGTATTGCAAACGGGAGAAGTACAATTAAACGAAGAACAAAATATTTACGGAATTACGATTGTGACGAATCGAGTTCCTTTATATGTAAAAGGAGAAATAGTTGGTGCAATTGCAACATTTCGTGATAAAACAGAGATTAGAAAACTAGCAGAGGAACTAACTGGTATTAGACTATATGCAGAAGCATTACGGGCACAATCTCATGAGTTTATGAATAAGATGCATGTCGTATTAGGGCTTACACATATGAAACAGTATGAAGAATTACAGAAGTATATAAGCGGCATGGTATCAGAGCATCAATATGAAATTGGTGGAGTTATGAAAAGAATAAAAAGTCCAGTATTTGCTGGTTTTTTACTCGGTAAGCTCAGCTATGCTAGAGAGAAAAATATAAAATTAATTATAAGTGAAGATTCTTATATGCCGGAAATAGATGATGAAAGTATTATCCATGAACTTATTACGATTGTTGGAAATTTAATTGATAATGCATTAGAGGCAGTTACGAATTGTGAACAGAAGCAAGTTGAAGTTAAGATACAACAAGGGGATATATTAACTATTACAGTGCAAGATACGGGAAAAGGTATACAAGAAAAAGAAATAGAGGAATTATTTACGAAAGGTTATTCCACAAAGGGAGATAACCGCGGTTATGGTTTGTATCTTGTAAAAGAAAGTATACAGCGAATAAATGGGGAAATTCATATGCATTCATTAGTAGGAAAGGGAACAACGATAACAATTGAAATACCTAAAGGTAGGGATGAGAGGCAAATATGATTAAAGTTTTAATTGTAGAAGATGACCCGATGGTAGCGATGTTAAATACGCATTATTTAGAGCAAGTAGGAGGGTTTGAACTTGTTCAAGCAGTTAACTCAGTAAAGTCGGCGATAGAAATATTAGAGAAATCACAAGTAGATTTAGTATTACTTGATATTTTTATGCCTGAAGAGACTGGGTTTGAGCTTTTAATGTATATCCGGAACCAAGAAAAAGAAATCGATATTATGATGATTTCAGCTGTACATGATATGGGGAGTATAAAAAAAGCATTACAATATGGCGTAGTAGATTATTTAATTAAACCATTTACATTTGAACGATTTAAAGAGGCATTAACTATATATCGAGAAAAACTTACTTTCATGAAAGAACAACAAAAAATTAGTCAATCGGAATTAGATTCGTTAATTTTACAAAAAGAAAAAAGGGAGCCTACTGTCACGAAAGAGCTTCCGAAAGGGTTAACGAAGCAAACGTTGCAATTAATTTGGCAGAAGATCGAGTCGTTGAATGGAAGAGTGTTTACAACAGATGAAATGGCACAATTAGTTGGAATTTCAAGAGTTTCTATTCGAAAATATGTAATGTTTTTGACTGACATTGGAGTGTTAGAAAACGAAATGATGTACCAACATGTGGGCAGACCTGTAAGTAAATTAAGATGTGTTGATCAAAAGAAAATAGAGTTTTACGTATAAGCGACTTAATATAAGTCGCTTATACTTTTTTTAATTACAAAATCAATTACAAAACTTACAAAAACTATTTTTACTATTGAAAGCGTTTTAATATTGTTATTAAGAAAACGAGGGGGTGCCATATGGGAATTCAAAAGAATGTGGAAGCGGTATCATTTTCTGAAGGAAATGAAGTACAAAGAGAATCTTTCGCTTCTAAAATTATGAATGTAAAAATCGGTGTTATACCTTTACCGTTATATGTAGTATTGGCTGCTATTATTTATGGGGCATCTGTATATAATAAATTGCCAGCAGATATGATTGGTGGATTTGCAGTTATTATGATCATGGGGATTTTCTTAGGCGATATTGGGATGAGAATTCCAATTTTAAAAAATATCGGCGGTCCAGCAATACTTTCGTTATTTATTCCATCATTACTTGTATTTTTTAACTGGATGAATCCAGCTTCAATGGAAGCTGCGACTATGTTAATGAAAAAATCGAACTTTTTATATTTATATATTTCTTGTTTAGTAGTCGGAAGTATTTTAGGAATGAACCGTAAAGTGTTAGTACAAGGTTTCGTTCGCATGTTTATTCCTTTAGTAGTAGGGACGTTAGCTTCTGTAGCAGTAGGGTTATTGGTCGGTTCATTATTTGGATTTGAAATGAAGCACACATTCTTCTTTATCATCGTACCAATTGTGAGTGGTGGTATCGGGGAAGGGATTTTACCATTGTCGCTAGCTTATAGTGATATTTTAAATGAATCATCAGCGACGTTTGTATCACAGCTTATTCCAGCAGCTATTATTGGAAATATGTTCGCAATTGTAAGTGCAGGGTATATGAAGCGTTTAGGTGAGAAGAAACCGGAGCTTAGTGGTAACGGTGTATTAGTGAAAACAGACAATCAAGCAGAATTATTAAAAGAACAAAATACAGAGAAGCCAATTGACTTCTCATTAATGGGAGCAGGTTTATTAATTGCGTGTACGTTCTTCATCTTTGGAGGATTTGCTTCTAAGTTCATCGGTATTCCTGGGGCAATCATTATGATTTTTTCAGCAGCACTTGTGAAATACTTTAAATTAATGCCAGCAAAAATGGAGCAAGGAGCATTCCATTTATATAAATTTATTTCGAAGAATTTAACTTGGCCTTTAATGGTTGGATTAGGATTGCTATATATTCCTTTAAAAGACGTAGCAGCAGTTCTTTCAGTAGGATATGTTGTTGTGTGCGCATCGGTTGTTCTTACAATGGTAGCATCAGGTTTTCTTGTAGGGAAAGTGATGAAGATGTATCCAGTTGAATCGGCGATTGTAACTGGATGTCATAGCGGTTTAGGCGGAACTGGAGATGTTGCTATTTTATCGGCTTCAAATCGTATGGAATTAATGCCGTTCGCGCAAATTTCAACTCGTTTAGGCGGGGCGGCAATGGTTGTAACGGCGACAATATTATTAAAAATGTTTTCATGATCAAACAAGCTAGCTATATTCGTATAGCTAGCTTGTCAAATTAAGGGGAGATTATAAGTATGTTAGCAAATCAAATTAATGAAAGATCATTGTTATTGCATAAAGAATTAGTAGGGAAAATTGAAATTACAAGTAAAGTGGAGGTAAATTCAGCGGATGATTTAAGCCTGACGTATACACCAGGTGTAGCGGAGTCGTGTAAAGCGATTGCGGCAGATGAAGAAACAGTGTATGACTATACAGCACGTGGCAATATGGTGGCAGTTGTTTCAGATGGAACAGCGGTACTCGGTTTAGGAAACATTGGACCGAAAGCCGCTATGCCTGTTATGGAAGGAAAAAGTATTTTGTTTAAGAAGTTTGCGAATGTAGATGCTTTCCCATTATGTTTAGGCACAACGGATGTAGATGAAATCGTTACCCTTGTAAAAAATTTAGAGCCTACATTTGCAGGGATTAATTTAGAAGATATTGCAGCACCGCGTTGTTTTGAAATTGAAAAACGATTAAAAGAAGAAACGAATATTCCTGTATTCCATGATGATCAACATGGAACAGCTATTGTCGTTTTAGCAGCTGTTATTAATGCATTAAAAGTTGTTAGCAAACAAATGGATAATGTGAAAATCGTTATTAACGGTGCGGGTTCGGCAGGAATTGCAATTGGAAAATTATTATTAAAGGCTGGTGCAAAGCACATTACGCTAGTTAGCCTAGAAGGTATTGTTTGTGAAGGTGAAACATGGATGAACGAAGCACAAATTGAAGTTTCAAAAAAGACAAATCGTGAACATGTGCGTGGAACGTTAAAAGAAGCAATTCACCAAGCTGATATTTTTATTGGCGTATCTGCTCCTAACGTATTAACGAAAGAACTTGTACAGACGATGAATGAGAAAGCAATTGTGTTTGCAATGGCGAATCCAATTCCAGAAATCTTCCCTGAGGATGCATTAGAGGCTGGGGCAGCTGTAGTAGGAACTGGACGCTCGGATTATGCGAATCAAGTAAATAATGTATTGGCGTTTCCCGGAATATTCCGCGGTGCGTTAGATGTGCGCGCAACTGATATTACAGAAGAGATGAAATTAGCGGCAGCATATGGGATCGCTAACATCATTACTGATGAAGAACGTAATGCGAATTATGTAATCCCGAATCCATTAGATAAAAGAGTTGTTCCAAGTGTTGCAGAAGCAGTAGCGAAAGCAGCTATTGATTCAGGCGTGGCACAAATTACGAAAATACCACGTTATTAATAGCGAAAAGCAGTGCCTAAAAGGCACTGCTTTTTTGAGATAAGAAATCAAAATAATGAAGAAGTGTAGAATTATTTATGTTTCTTCACTATTTATTTAATTCCATTGCAACTTGTTTACCATTCACTAAAACCTTAGTTACTGCTACGATCACTTCTATCATTTTTTTCATCTCTCATCTCTCCTCGTTTCATTTCTTACTTTAAGTATAAGAGAAGAGAGATAATTCAACTATCGAAGTACATGACGTAGAAATTACATTGTTGTAAGAAAGTGGCTTATTTTTGTCACTTTACTCAGCGGTGATTACAAACTGATTATAATATTTTTCATTCACATATATATTTAATAACCATAATCCAGATGAAGGTAGTGACATAGCGAGAGGGAGTTCGCTTGTAGTAGAATCGATTGTATTTGAAGTAGTCCAAGTTTGTTTGGAAGTTTCTTTTTGAAAGAGTACTGGTGTTGGAGTTACAGATCCTTGTTTTAGCGCAATAATAGACAATTTTCCAGTTGGTATTTCAGAATCTAGAAAGTACCACATTATTTCATTTTGTTCATTTGCGATAATAGGACTATCAGCCATTGCGACTTTACCTTCGATGCCTTTTAAAGGTATTTTTCCGTCTATGAATGAGGGTGCTTCTTCCCAATTTACATCTTTTAAAACACTAAGGTGAAAGAAGGAAGGTGCGTTCACTTGAGTGGATGACGTTGCTATTACGTCTTTTTTTTGTTCTTTTGAATCCGGTTGCGTTTGTGTGCATCCAGTGATGAGGAAGGAGAGAAGTAGCATAGTTCCGATTTTTTTCATGGTGCCACACTCCTAGTTTTTATTGTTAGTGTAATTGTATTTGCTAGAAGGCGGGACAATTCCTTTAAAGTATAAAAAGAGGTCGTAAGTTTTGTACGACCTCTTTTGACATTTTTATCCCGTAAAAGCCCGATTGGTGTAGGTTAATAATTAGTGGGAGATAGTCCCCACTAATTAAAATTTCATTTTATATTTGTTCCGTTGTATAGGTTGGTTCGGTTTCTTTTTGAGGCATCGTCAAAAAAATAACGGACAGAACGATACATACGCCGCCTAATAATTGATATGTTCCAAAAGATTCATTTAGCCAAGTGATTGAAACGATGGCAGCTACAAGGGGTTCAATGCTAGATAAAATGCTTGTTTCTGTTGCTGCTAAATATTTAAGACTACCGATATATAGAAGGAAAGAAAGGGTACCACTAATAATGATAAGAATAAGCATAGAAAAAGTTTTTAGTGTAAGGGTTTGTGAAAATTGATTCCACCCGAATGAACGATTATAAATAAGTAGTGCAATTCCTCCGATTAACATCCCCCAACCAATTACTACAGTTGTCCCGCATTCTTTAATGAGAGAAGCCGGATGAAGGGTATAAAATGCAAATCCGATTGCTGTTAATAGTCCAAAAATAATAGCTTCTTTGGATAAAACAATATTTTCAATTGAGCCATTTGTAATAATAAAGTATGTTCCTATTAGCGCGGCTATAATTGCGAATAGTTGCATGGAAGCAGGGAATTTTCTTTGTTCAAATGCAACATACATGGTAATAAGAACAGGACCTAGAAATTGAAATAGCGTTGCTGTGACTGCATTACTAATATGAACCGTTTCGATAAAGGCGTATTGCGCACCGAGCATGCCGAGAATAGAAAAAATAATAAGTTGTATAGAATATCTAGGGTGCTTCCAAATTTGAAATATGTTTTGTTTCTTTATAAGTAAGAAAGACAAAATAAATATTCCTGCAAGCAACAATCGAATTGTTAAAAAATCAATTGAGGATACATTAGTATGCTGAAATAGCCACTGAATCATTGGACCAGATAATCCCCATAATGTAGCCCCTGTAATAATCATAATAAGTCCGATACGTCTACCATTGTTCATTATCATGTTTCTCCTCTCCGGTATTTGATTTTTTATGTGTGACATGATAAAAGGAATTATATATAAAATCTGGTACTGTAAAAAGTATCAGATTTTAGTTTTATTAAGGGGTCAGATATTATGTTAGAATTAACGCCTAATTTAAATATGAATAGTAAAAAGGCATTGTATGTGCAATTGTATGAGTATATAAAAAAAGAGATTAAACATGGATCGATTGTCCCTTTTACGAAATTACCTGCTAAGCGAAAGTTAGCGATACATTTACAAGTAAGTAAAAATACAGTAGAGGCAGCGTACGAACAATTACTTGCAGAAGGTTATATTGAGTCGATATCGAGAAAAGGCTATTTTGTATGCAAAATTGAGCAAATGGCTCATGTAGAGGATAGCGGAGATAGAATAGAAGAAGTACCGTTTCAGGAGAAGAGTTATAAATTTGATTTTACACAAACAGGAATTGATACAAATGCTTTTCCATTCAATATGTATCGGAAAATTGTAAATGAAATATGGCAGCCGCATAATAACGAACTTCTCTTTCTAGGACACCCTCAAGGAGAAGCGAGCTTAAGAGAAGAGATTACGAATTATTTGTATGAATCTAGAGGTGTACGTTGTTCAGCTAGTCAAATTGTATTAGGAGCGGGAACACAAATATTAGTGAAACTATTGTTTCAATTGTTAAAGGGAAGCAATTATGCAGTTGAAAACCCAGGGTATCATAGAAAGATGGTTGTTTTTGAACAGGGAGAAGCAAGAGTCCAAATGTTATCTTTAGATAGAGATGGAATTTGTATTGCAGATTTAGAAAATAGCAATGCGAATGTTGTATTTGTTACACCTTCCCATCAGTTTCCATATGGAATGATTATGCCTATTACGAGAAGGATGCAGCTTTTACAATGGGCAAAGAAAGAAGAGAGCAGGTATATTATTGAAGATGATTACGATAGTGAATTTCGCTATTCTGGAAAGCCTATACCGGCGCTGCAAGGGTTAGATACAGAGGGGAAAGTTATTTATATGGGGACGCTATCTAAAGCATTATTGCCATCGCTACGGATGAGCTATATGGTGTTGCCGAAGAAATTAATTAAAAAGTATCAACAGCAATATTTATTTTATACACAAAGTGTTTCAAGAATGGACCAAGAAGTGATTAGAAGATTTTTAAATGAAGGCTATTGGGAAAAACATATTCATAAAATGCGTGTCGTCTACCGAAAGAAGAGAGATCGACTTGTTTTTGAAATAGAGAAGTATTTCTCTAATCGTGTTGAAGTGATAGGAGAAGATTCGGGATTACACATTTTATTAAAAGTGCATAATGGAATGCGGGAAGAAGAATTAATTCAAGAAGCTGCGAAACATAGTATCAAAATATATCCTGTGTCTACGTACTATAAAGACGGTACGGCGCCTGAGAATGTAGTTTTACTTGGGTTTGCGATATTATCAGAGGGTGAGATTGCGAAAGCGATTCAATTATTACACACGGCATGGTTTACAAGAAAGTAAAAAACATCCTCCAAACATGAGGATGTTTTTTATTATTTATTTTCATCTAAGAATAAGACCATATGCTCTTCGTCCCAATATTGTCCGTTATATTTTAATGAACGTTCTTGTACACCGAATGTTTTAAAACCTAATGATTCATAAAGTTTTTTCGCTCCATCGTTGCCAACAACAACATCAAGCATAACTTGTTCTACTTCTAAAGATTTAGCAAGCTCAAGACATTCTTTAATAAGTGCTTTTCCTGCTCCAAGTCCGCGTGCTTTTGGAGATACATATACAGAACCGATTTTAGCTTTATGTTCTTGTTTTACATATGGTTTCGTTTCCAGTGTTGCAACCCCGATTAATTTTCCATCTTTAAATGCACCTAGCGTATAGTTTTCGTCTTGTGCTAATTTTTGTGCTTTATATTCAATCGCACACTCTTTATTAATAATATCTTCATAAGAAGAGCTGAATGCTTCAGGGTTTTGCTTTAATCCTTCTACGCGAAGTTCTAAGTAAATTTCTGCTTCGTCTTTTGTTAATACATGGATATCCAATTATATCACCCTCCAAATCTTTGCAAATGTACCTTTATTTTATATTGAAATAAGAATAATTTCAAAAGCTTAGCTTATATGAGCTGTTGTTATGAACAAAATAACACCAGTAGTGTTTACTACTACTGGTGTTTTCACACGCATATTATTCAAAAGGTAGCTCGATTATAAAGTTTGTTCCCGCTCCTAATTGGCTTGTTACTAGAATAGAACCGTTATGCAATTCTACAATTTCTTTTGCAACAGCTAGCCCGATGCCTTTTCCGCCTGTAGCTCGTGTTCTGGATTTATCAACACGATAAAAACGGTCAAAAATATGCGGGATATCTTCTTCAGGAATACCTTCACCTTCATCTTGTACACTTATTGTAAAAGAATCTGTTTCCATGAGTACACGTATCGTAATAGATGTGTTTTCTGGCGAATGTTGATAAGCGTTGTGTAATAAATTTAACATAACTTGTTCGATACGTCTTTCGTCTATGCAAACTTCTAAATCATCTTTGCAATATACATGAAGTTGCATTTGCTTATTTGTTAATGTTGTTTTTGTTTTTTCAACCATTCGTTCTAAAAATGGCTGAAGAAGCACTTTTTGTTTTTTTATAACAAATTGGTGTTGTTCTAATTGTACAAGCATAAATAAATCTTGGACGAGATCGGTTACACTATCCGTTTCATCCTCAATAATTTGTAAGTATTCTTCTCGCTCCTCTTTTGTTAAAGAGTCTCTCTTTGCTACCTTCGCATAACCTTTCATATAGGTCAATGGAGTTAATAGTTCATGAGCGACACTAGCGAGAAATTCATTGCGCTCTTTTTTCATATACGTAAGTTCACTCGATAAATCTTCAATTGTTTTTGCTAAACTTCCGAGTTCATCATTTCGTTTAATACCTAATTGAATTGGCTTGTTTAATTTTGACATTTTTTCTGTCGCTCTCTTCATTTTTACAAGTGGTTCTGTAATAACGCGTGAAAAAACAAAGACAGAAATTGTTGTTAAAATAATTGTTAAAACGCTAATGATAAGAAATTGGTTCATGAGTTTAAGTAACATATTTTCTAGGAAAGATGTTTTTAATAACATATATAGCTTTCCTTGAAACTTTGTTGTGTTAAGTGGGCTTACTGTTGTGATGAACTTTGATTTTTTCCAGTTCCTTTCAACGACCAATCCGCCATCTGGGACAGTTTCTGTTTTACAAGTAAGTTGTTTTTGCATATCTTTTGTTACGGGTTCTGAGGTGGAAATAATTTTGCCGTTATGGTCAGTAATAATGATAGCTATATCGGAGTTAGAAATTGATTCCGATTCAACTAAGTGTGCAGCCTCATTCGTAATATCGAACTCAGGGTACACAGGACGTTTAGGATTTTTATTATGTTCAGCGTGTTTCATTTCTTTATAATATTCATCCCGTCTCTCGCGGCTTTTAATTTTTTTACTATAGCGATTACCTTTCTCTAAAAGAGCATCTGTTTCCTCTACAATACGCATTTTTGAAAGGCTTTTATAAAAAGATACGAAAGCAATTGTTTCAATACATAAAGCTAATATTAAAAAGTATGTCCCAATTTTAAGGGAAAGTTTACTCATTTTTTCACCATACCTTATTCATAATAAAGAGTCAGTGGTATACGATTTCCCACTGACCGAAGTAATTATTCACTTTTCCATTTATATCCGACTTTATAGACCGTTTCTAGGTAATCTTCAATAGGAAATCCTTTTTTGCGTAGTTTATCACGGATATTACGAATGTGTGAATCAATTGTTCTATATTCGATATCTGTTTCATAGCCCCAAATTTTTTCGATTAAATCATCTCGGCTATAAGCACGGTTTGTATTTTGTAAAAATAGTCCGAGTAACGAAAATTCGATAGGAGTTAATGAGATTTTTTCATCATAAACTGTGACAGTATGTTTCGTTTTATCCCACTCAATACCATTGAAACTAACAAAGCCATCTTTTTTTGTACGGCGTAATATAGCCTCGATTCGTGCGACTAATACATGCTCATCAAATGGTTTTGTAATATAATCATCTGCGCCCATCGTGAGGCCTTTCACCATATCGTAGTTTTGGTTGCGAGCTGTTAACATAATGATAGGAACGTTGGAAATTTGACGAATTTGATAGCAAGTATCCCATCCATCCATACTTGGCATCATAACATCTAATAAAATAATATCGAATTCTTTTTGTTCGATTAATTTTAGTGCTTCAAGGCCAGAGGTAGCTTTCATACAAAAATAGCCGCGAGGGCTTAAGAACAGATCTAATAATCGTAACATACGTTCTTCATCGTCTACTAATAAAATTTTTACCATAATCTTGTGCACCCCAAACTGTTCATTCTACTTGTATAGTTTACATGAAAATAATAAAAAACTCTTTTTATGTGATTGAATGGAGGGCTGATTTTTTCGCTCAGAGTAATTGACATAAAAAATGCACTAGTTTTGCACAACTATTTTTTATAATAGAAAACGTAGCGACACAAAATACCCTATGTTGCGACATAACGTCATGTCATTTTATTTATAAAATGACAATTCCATTCTATTGTGTATGTGAGATAGAGAGGGTTTTCGTATTCACCTCGCATCGGATAAGAAAAATTTCCTATCTCACACTTTTTTTAAAAGGAGATCATACACATGAATTCAAAAGAAGAAATTTCAAAAAAAGAAAAGCAAGATCGTAATACGGTTGTCATGTGCGTTGCCGTATCTATGGTTATTATTATAAGTTGCGTAAATAAAATTTTGGGGATTTTATAATATAAAAAAAGCTGATTGCTTCTTAAGAAGCAATCAGCTTTTTTCATTGTTAGGGGGAGTGTTCATATAATAAACCAAGGTAAAATTGCTAATCCAGAAGTTACAATTGTTGTAGTAAATATTAAAAGCATAGCTCGTTTGTTTTGTTTCATGTCACATTCTCCTCTACATATCAAGTACATGCGATCAGCGTGGGATGTAGTTCCCCACTGAGTAAAGTTTCACTTTATATTTTTAGTATAATGAATGGAAAGGTTTGGTACGATCGATAAAGGTGACATGAAGATTACATTGTTGTAATGAAAAAACATCTTTCTTATTAAGAAAGATGTTTTTGGAAAACTCCCCCACTGAGTAAAGTTTCACCTTATATTGAAGTATTAATCATTTAAGAACAGAACCATATGTTCCTCGTCCCAATATTGACCGTTATGTTTTAATGAACGCTCTTGTACGCCGTAAGTTTGGAAACCTAATGACTCATATAATTTTTTTGCTGCATCGTTACCAACTACAACATCGAGCATAAGTTGTTCTACATGTAATTTATCGGCATTTTCAATAATTGCTTTAATTAGAGCTCGTCCTGCTCCAAGGCCACGCGCTTTTGGGGAAACAAAAACGGAGCCAATTTTTGCTTTATGTTCTTGTTTAATGAAAGGCTTTGTTTCTAAAGTAGCGATACCAATTAAATCGTTATCTTTGAAGACCCCTAGAGTATACTTATCCGGATTGCTTAATCGTTTTGCCATAGCAGCTACAGGATCCTCATGTTTAAGAACATCTTCATAAGAAGAGCTAAAAGCTTCCGGGTTCTTCGTTAAACCTTCTATACAAACTTTTAAATATATTTCTGCGTCCTCTGTCGTTAATAAGCGAATTTCCATCGTTGTAACCTCCTTGGTCGATTTTAAATAAAATAAATCCATTGCTTTTATAAGAATGTGTATGCGTTTTGTTAGCAGTCTCTTTTAATTTGTAAAAGAATGAAAAGATATATGCTACAATGTTTTGTTTTTTAATATGTAATGAAATTATATATTAACTTTATTAACTATTCAAGTGTTTAATATGTTACATTTTTATAACTAAAATAACTCCTCGATTGAGGAGTTATTTTTTAAACATTGGATTGATAGCCATCAATTCGTTTTGGATGTGTGTAAATATTACAAGAGTCATTTCTAATAAACCCTACGACTGTAATGCCTAAATCATGGGCAAGTTGCAATGCTAGTTTTGTTGGGGCAGATTTAGATAGAACAATTTCACATCCGATTTTTGAAACTTTGAGTAAAATTTCAGATGAAATACGTCCGCTAAATGCGATAATTTTTCCTTTAACAGATATATCATTGCGTAAACAATGACCGTATATTTTGTCTAATGCATTATGTCTTCCGATATCCATTCTTGATAGAAGGATATTATTTCGATCACATAGCGCGGTATTGTGAACACCACCAGTTTGGCGAAAGGTAGTGGAAGATTGTTGTAACGTATTCATTAAGTAAAAACATTCTTCAGGAGTAATTTTTACATGTATATCATGTAAGTCTTTTGCTTTTGCCGCATCGTTTACGAAAATAAAACCTTGTCTACCTTTTCCACAGCAAGAAGTGACGTATCGTTTATTATATAAAGTTTGATAGAGCGGATTCACTTTTGATGATTTTACATGGACAATTCCGTTATCTTTTTGAACCCATAGTTCTTCAACATCGTTATAGGAAGAAATAATCCCCTCAGAAATTAAAAAACCAATTACCATATCTTCAATATAATTTGGTGTGCATACGACTGTTACATATTCTTCACCATTCAATTTAATAGTAATAGGAGATTCTGTAACAATCTCATCAAGTTGTTTTGAAAATGTACCAGATTGATAACGTACAATTGTATAAGTCTCTTGCGTAGGCCCCATATTTAATTCCCCTTTTATATGTATTTCTCTCCCACATTTATCATAAAACAATGGGAAAAATAAAAACACCTATTAACAAGAAGATCACAGATTATTTTGGTTATTATTGTATATGTACGATATAATAGAACTGTAGAATAGTGATATTTTCAAGCTTTCGTAGTTATACCTTATAACATCTAGAATCGACTTCATAAGAAAGTATTTGGGTAGAGCGTTTCAAAAATATGTACAGTAATGCGGTTTTGAAAACGGATTCATAATTGTGTTGTACAGTTGGTTGTAAGGAGAGGGGAAACTATGGCAGAACAGACAGTCCGTGTAACCGTCGATGGTAAAGAATTTTCTGCATCAGGTGAAAAGACGATACTACAATTATTTAACGAGAGTAATTTGGAACATCCTCAAATTTGTCATGTACCAGAAGTAGATCCAATTCAAACTTGTGATACGTGTATTGTAGAAGTAAATGGAAAGTTATTGCGTGCTTGTTCAACGAAATTAGAGAACGGTATGCATATCGAAAGACAGTCCCAGCGTGCAAAAGAGGCACAGACTGAGGCAATGGATCGAATATTAGAGAATCATCTACTGTATTGTACCGTTTGTGATAATAATAATGGTAACTGTAAAGTCCACAATACAGTACATATGATGGGAATTGAGGAACAGAAATATCCGTATGAGCCAAAAGTAAGTGCGTGTGAAGTGGATATGTCACATCCGTTTTATCGATATGATCCAAATCAATGTATTGCTTGTGGACAGTGTGTAGAAGTATGTCAAAACTTACAAGTGAATGAAACTATATCGATAGACTGGAGCTTAGACCGTCCACGTGTTATATGGGACAATGGTGTAAGTATAAATGACTCATCTTGTGTAAGTTGCGGGCAATGTGTAACAGTATGTCCATGTAATGCGTTGATGGAGAAATCAATGTTAGGTGAAGCTGGATTCATGACAGGATTGAAACCGGATGTGTTAGATCCGATGATTGATTTTGTAAAGGATGTAGAGCCGGGATATAGTAGTATTTTAGCAGTTTCAGAAGTAGAGGCTGCGATGCGTAAGGCGAAAGTGAATAAAACAAAAACAGTTTGTACATTTTGTGGTGTAGGTTGTTCATTTGAAGTATGGACGAAAGACCGCCACATTTTGAAAGTGCAGCCTGTTTCAGATGCGCCGGTTAACGGTATTTCCACATGTGTAAAAGGCAAATTTGGATGGGATTTTGTAAACAGTGAAGATCGTATTACAAAGCCATTAATTCGCCAAGGGGATATGTTTGTTGAAGCTTCATGGGAAGAGGCTCTTGAAGTTGTTGCATCCAATATGCAGCATATTAAATCAGAATATGGAAGTGATGCATTTGGGTTTATTTCTTCTTCGAAAGTAACGAATGAAGAAAATTATCTTATGCAAAAACTAGCCCGTCAAATATATGGAACGAATAATGTAGACAACTGTTCCCGTTATTGTCAATCTCCAGCAACAGACGGTTTATTTAAAACTGTCGGTATGGGCGGGGACGCTGGAACAGTGAAAGATATTGCGGAAGCAGGCCTTGTCATTATCGTTGGAGCAAATCCGACAGAAGGACATCCTGTACTTGCAACGCGTGTAAAACGTGCTCATAAATTACATGACCAAAAATTAATTGTGGCGGATCTTCGTAAACATGAAATGGCAGAGCGTGCGGATTTATTTATTCATCCGCGCCAAGGAACTGATTACGTATGGCTCGCTGGTATTACGAAATATATTATTGATCAAGATTGGCACGATAAAAAGTTCATAGCTGAAAATGTGAAGAATTTTGATGAATATAGCAAAATGGTAGAAAAGTATACGCTTGATTATACAGAAGAAATTACAGGGATTTCGAAAGAAAATCTGAAAGAAATGGCACGTATGGTATATGAAGCAGATGGTACTTGTGTACTTTGGGGAATGGGTGTAACTCAAAATACTGGAGGAAGTACAACTTCAGCAGCAATTTCAAATCTATTGCTTGTTACAGGTAACTATCGTCGTCCTGGTGCAGGAGCATACCCATTACGCGGACATAATAACGTACAAGGCGCTTGTGATATGGCAACATTACCAAACTGGCTTCCAGGTTACCAAGCGGTTTCAGATGATGCACTCCGTGCGAAATTTGAAAAAGCATACGGTACTACAATTCCGAAAGCACCAGGCTTAAATAATATTGCAATGTTACTTGCGGCAGATGAAGGAAAACTGCGTGGTATGTATGTTATGGGTGAAGAAATGGCTTTAGTAGATTCGAATGCCAACCATGTACAACATATTTTAGCGAATTTAGATTTTCTTGTTGTTCAAGATATGTTCTTATCGAAAACAGCTCGTTTTGCTGATGTTATTTTACCGGCAGCACCAAGCTTAGAAAAAGAGGGAACATTTACGAATACAGAGCGCCGTATTCAAAGATTATATGAAGTATTGAAGCCGCTTGGTGATTCAAAGCCAGACTGGTGGATTTTACAAAAAGTAGCTCGTGCGCTTGGCGGGGACTGGAATTATGAAAGTCCAAGTGAAATCATGGATGAAATTGCATCGCTTGCACCTTTATATTCTCAGGCAACATACGATCGTTTAGAAGGATGGAATAGTTTATGTTGGGGTAGCCATGATGGTAGCGATACACCGCTATTATATGTGGACGGATTTAACTTCCCGGATAAACTAGCTCGTCTATCATTAGATGAATGGGTACCACCAGTTGTAGCGCCAGATGAGTATGATTTACTTTTAAATAATGGTCGTATGTTAGAACATTTCCACGAAGGGAATATGACGAATAAATCGGCTGGTATTTTATCTAAAGTATCTGAAGTGTTCGTTGAAATCTCACCTGAACTTGCCCTAGAGCGCAATGTGAAAGATGGTGGCCTTGTAGAATTAGCATCACCATTTGGGAAAATTAAAGTACAGGCACTTGTTACAGATCGTGTAACGGGGAAAGAGCTATATTTACCGATGCATGCAACGGTAAATGAAGAGGCAATCAATATTTTAACTGGAACGGCGACAGATCTTTATACGTGTACACCAGCGTACAAACAAACGATGGTAAAGATGCGTGTACTACGTGAAAAAGGGAATCGTCCGTTACCATCTTCAAACCCGAGAGATAAAAAGCGTAATCCGCAAAACGGTGTTGAAATCCAGCAAAAATGGCAAAGAAAACAATACGTATCACTTGTGGACTAGGGGGCGGAGAGAGTGGCGAAAGAAATTACTGTAATTAAAAAGAAAGTTGTAACAGAGGAAGAACAGAAACAGCAAGTAGCAGATGAACTTCTAAATGAGCTATCTAATAATCGTGAAGCAGTAGAAGAAACGATGCAGCTTTTAGCACAGTTGCAGAAGGCTGGTATATTAGATGCGGCAATTAGTTTACTTGCTGCGAAGGAAGATGTTTCAAAAATCGCTGTGGAGCAATTAAATCGTGAATCCGTTAAAAATGCGTTAAATAATATGATGGGGGCAGGAGAAGCGTTATCTTCAGTTGACCCAGAAATAACGAAGCAAATTACGTCAAGTTTAGTTACAGGATTGCAATTTGCAACAGATGAATTAAATAGTGGTAAAAAAACAAAAGTGATGGATTTCTTTAAAGTATTAAAAGATCCAGATATCAATAGAGCTATTACATTCGGTTTTAGCTTCTTGAAAGCATTTGGACAAGGGCTAGAGAAAAAATAGAATAAATGAAAAAGTGATGGGAAGTAGCCATCACTTTTTTCATTATATGTATAAGTGTGTTCATGTTAAGCGGAATATATTATTATTAAAAAGATGGATTAGAACTGGAAATATGGAATCCATCTCAAATACCGTTTTAGAATTTGGAGGAATATATGCAACACCGTAAAAAACTATCTATACCAGGAGTAATGAGACATTCCTTTCAAACAGTTAAATTTGCCTTTTGGAATGTATTAACTTTTCAACTTGCTTATAAATTATTAGCAGCGATTGTGTTTGTTCCGCTATTTGGAATCATTTTTAATAAGTTATTGTATTTTGGTGGTTATGCAAATGCGACAAATGATGAATTATTAGCGTTTTTAAAGACGCCTTATGGCATCTTAGCAATCGTAATTTTATCATTGTTAGCACTGTTTCTTATCTTTACAGAATTTGCGGTGCTTATTATTATTTCGTATTTCGCTCATAAAAGACAGAAGGTGAAATTACGTCCGATTTTATATAAAACGGTAACGTATTTACCTACTCTTTTCACATATTGCTTACCAGGATTTATTTTATATGCTGTCGTATTGTTGCCTCTTTTAAATATGGGATATGAAACGGCATTAATCCCGCAAATTCAAATTCCTAACTTTATTACAGGAGAGCTGTTTAAGACAACGATGGGACAAGTTGGTTATTACACGTTCTTTGCTGTAGTCGCGTATTTGAATCTTAGATGGATTTTCGTTCTACCTATTGTTGTTTTAGAGCAAAAACCATTTCGTGTGGCAGCACGTAAAAGTGCAACTTTAGTAAAGGAAAGCTTTTTTAAAGTACTATTCTTTTTAGTAGGATTTTTTATTTCAATTGGAATTGTATATGTCATGTTTTTGGGAATGTATTTATTGTGCCTATGGGGTATTTATGAATTTACAAGCCCGAAAGGAACATTTGCATTATTAGCTGAATCAACGATTTCTGTATTTTTAACGAGCACATTGTATTTATTCAGCTTTATTGTGACGCCATTTTATATTATGGCGATTACGCGATTATACTTACAAAAGGTACCGGTTGAAGATGTTTTATTAGAAGAAGGATTAGATTATTCGAAAACGAAAGCAGATAAATGCTTTTTCCAAAAACATCGTTGGAAATTCATTGGCGTATACATTGTAGGGATTATTACTGCGGGAATGGTCGTTGCCTTCATTGTAACGTTTATTTCAAATTCGTATAAAGAACCGATTATTATGGCGCACCGCGGGTATATATCAAAAGGCGTAGAAAATACGAAAGAAGCTGTACAAGGTGCTATTGATGCAAAAGCAGACTACGCTGAAATAGATGTATTACAAACGAAAGACGGTGAGCTAGCGGTTATACATGATTTGAAGCTGAAACGTCTCGCAAATGCCAATGTACATGTGTCAGATTTAACGATGGCTGAGTTAAGGCAGCTTACCCTTAGTCAAGATGGACTTTCAGGACAAATAAGTACACTTGATGAAATCATTAAGCTAGCAAATGGCAAAATCAAACTTAATATAGAAGTGAAGCTTCATGGGGGCGAAAAAGATTTTGTAAACAAAGTCTTAAAAACGATTAAAGATAATGAATTTGAGAAGCAATGTGTAATTCAAACGTTACACTATCCACTTATTAAAGAGTTTAAGCGTGCAAATCCAGATATAAAAGTAGGGTATATACTGTATGCAAGTAGAGCTAACTTAAAGAATGTGAAGGCTGACTTTTACGTAGCAGAAGAATATATGTTAAATAAGAAATTAGTAAAAGAAGCAAGGAAGTTAAACAAACCAATTTACGTATGGACAGTAAATGATATGGAAAATTTAAAGGCATATTATAAGTTAAACGTAGATGGTATTATAACCGATTACCCTGAAGATGCACGTGAAACAATTAAGATGTTAAAAGAGCAAGAAGCGGAAGAAAGTGATCTGTTTGATAAAATTACTGAAACGACAGATGATTTATTTTCTAAGTTATTTATAAGTTACCCAGCTGCTAGCTAAATGCTAGCAGCTGTTTTTTTGTGAAAAGAATATATCTCTAAAGTATTGAGTAAAGTAATAACTGTATATGTATACGTTATTGCTTAGGTTTCTTACATTGTTAAATTATTGTCAAATAATAAATGATTGCTGTTTATTTTGAAGCGGTATAATAAAAATAGAGTGAAAGATAATGGAATGACACGAAACCCCTAATAGAATCAATGTTTTATATATTTACACTATTCTAAATATAAAAACTTTAGGAAAATGATATGTTAGCGTTTTCATAACTTTTAAGTTATGCTAGAATAAGGACATAAGTTATTAATTATTACAAAAAGAAAAAAGAATCTCTTTTTTCTGTTAATTATAAGGGGGCATTTCATTATGCGTATTGGGGTACCAGCAGAAATTAAAAACAACGAAAACCGTGTGGCAATGACACCAGCAGGTGTTGTACATTTAATTCGTAACAATCACGAAGTATTCATTCAAAAGGGTGCAGGTTTAGGGTCTGGTTTCACAGATGCTCAGTATGTTGAAGCGGGAGCAAAAATTGTTGATACAGCTGAAGAAGCTTGGAATATGGAAATGGTTATGAAAGTTAAGGAACCAATTGAAAGCGAATACAAACACTTCAGTGAAGGCTTAATCTTGTTCACATACTTACACTTAGCTCCGGAGCCAGAATTAACAAAAGCTTTAATCGAGAAAAAAGTTGTTTCTATCGCATATGAAACAGTACAATTAGAAAACCGTTCATTACCATTACTTGCACCTATGAGTGAAGTAGCTGGTCGTATGGCTGCACAAATTGGTGCACAATTCCTTGAGAAAAACAAAGGCGGTAAAGGTATCTTACTTGCAGGTGTTCCAGGGGTTAAACGTGGTAAAGTAACAATCATCGGTGGTGGACAAGCTGGTACAAATGCTGCTAAAATTGCAGTTGGACTAGGTGCGGATGTAACAATCATCGACTTAAGTGCAGAACGTCTTCGTCAATTAGATGACATTTTCGGAAACCAAGTAAAAACTTTAATGTCTAATCCTTACAATATTGCAGAAGCTGTTAAAGAGTCTGATCTTGTAATCGGTGCAGTATTAATCCCAGGTGCAAAAGCTCCAAAACTTGTAACAGAAGAAATGATTAAATCAATGGAACCAGGTTCTGTTGTTGTAGATATCGCGATTGACCAAGGTGGTATTTTCGAAACAACTGACCGTATTACAACTCATGATAACCCAACTTACGAAAAACACGGCGTTGTTCATTATGCAGTTGCAAACATGCCAGGTGCGGTTCCACGTACATCAACTCTTGCATTAACAAACGTAACAGTACCATATGCAGTACAAATTGCTAACAAAGGCTACAAAGAAGCTTGCCTAGGCAACTCTGCATTACTAAAAGGTATTAACACATTAGATGGCTATGTAACATTCGAAGCAGTTGCAGAAGCTCACGGTGTAGAGTACAAAGGTGCTAAAGAATTATTAGAAGCAGAAACAGTATCTTGCTAATAGAAGCATTATACAAAACAAAATCGAACAATATATAAAACAACATGATAAGAGCTAAGAGTGAAGATCTCTTAGCTCTTCTTGGCAAAAGGGGGCATACATCGTGGCCAACCTATTTAAAAAGAAATCCGTTACGCAATTGTTAGGGGAAAGTAAAAGTAAAACTTTGACGAAAACGCTAGGGGCATTTGACCTAACAATGCTAGGGATTGGTGCGATAATTGGTACAGGAGTTCTAGTATTAACTGGATTAGTAGCAGCAAGAGATGCTGGTCCAGCAGTTATTTTTTCATTCATGATTGCAGCCATCGTTTGTGGATTTGCAGCATTATGTTACGCAGAGGTTGCTTCTACACTTCCTGTTTCAGGTAGTGTGTACACATACTCATATGCAACAATTGGTGAGTTTGTAGCTCATTTAATGGGATGGACATTACTATCCGTATATGTTGTAACGACTGCCGCAGTAGCTGGCGGATGGACTGGTTACTTCCATAAC
Source organism: Bacillus cereus group sp. Bce041 (assembly GCF_052646455.1). Classification (NCBI taxonomy): domain Bacteria; kingdom Bacillati; phylum Bacillota; class Bacilli; order Caryophanales; family Bacillaceae; genus Bacillus; species Bacillus cereus group sp. Bce041. The sequence continues at coordinate 135,456 of NZ_JBQXON010000009.1, read as the reverse complement.
TTAGTGAGTGGATTAGGGCTTGAAATTCCAAAAGCACTGCTAACGATTCCATCTCAAGGTGGTATGGTGAATTTACCAGCAGTTATCGTTACATTAGTTATAACTTGGTTATTATCAAGAGGTACGAAAGAAAGTAAACGCGTGAATAACATAATGGTATTAATTAAAATTGGTATCGTTGTTTTATTCATTGCAGTTGGTGTATTCTACGTGAAACCAGAAAACTGGATACCATTTGCACCATACGGTTTAAGTGGAGTTTTCGCGGGGGGAGCAGCAGTATTCTTTGCTTTCTTAGGATTTGATGCATTAGCAACTTCTGCTGAAGAGGTAAAAAATCCGCAACGTGATCTACCGATTGGTATTATCGCTTCGTTAGTCATTTGTACAATCATTTATGTTGTAGTTTGTCTCGTTATGACGGGTATGGTTTCTTATAAAGAATTAGATGTACCAGAAGCTATGGCATATGTGTTAGAAGTTGTAGGACAAGATAAAGTAGCAGGTGTAATCGCAATTGGAGCTGTAATTGGTATTATGGCAGTAATTTTTGCTTACATTTATGCAACGACACGTGTATTCTTTGCGATGAGCCGTGACGGTTTATTGCCAGAATCTTTCGCGAAAATTAATAAAAAGACAGAAGCGCCAACATTTACAGTTTGGTTAACAGGAATTGGTAGTGCTTTAATTGCTGGATTTATCGATTTAAAAGAATTGTCGAATTTAGCGAATATTGGAGCGTTGTTAACATTTGCGATGGTTGGTGTGTCAGTTATTATTCTTCGTAAAACACATCCAAAATTACAACGTGGATTTATGGTACCACTTGTACCGATCTTGCCGATTATTTCGATTGCATGTTGTCTATTCTTAATGGTAAATCTACCATTAAAAACATGGATGTACTTCGGTGCTTGGTTAGCAATTGGAGTAGTTGTATACTTTGTTTATTCGAAAAAACATAGTCATTTAAAAGACGATGGAAGTTCGCAGGATAATTTAGAACAAGCTAATTAAAAGCTTAATTAAAAGGGATATAAGTATAGTAAGCCTTGTGCGTCTAGGGAGCGCGCAAGGCTTTTTCTTTTGTTGAAATAAAGGGAATGTATATTACTTGTTGAATTTTTATGTCGGAATATGAAAAAAGGGTGGGAGCAAAATGGAAGAAACAAAAGTTGTAGTTGGAGCAGAGGGTTATAATAATAACCCTGGTTGGTTACATACGAATGAAGAAGAATTAAATTTATTACGGAGAGAAACTTGGCTTGATAAATTTCAACCTAATTCTTTATCAGTAATTTTGGCAGAACATGTATGGGAGCATTTATCATATGAAGAAGGAATTGAAGCTGCAAAAATTTGTTATGAGTTTTTAATGGAGAATGGATATATTCGTTGTGCAGTACCAGATGCATTTTTTCCAGATGAAGAATATCAGCAAGGGGTACAAGTAGGTGGACCTGGTCCATTAGATCATCCTGCAGCAAGCCATAAAATTGTTCATAACTATAAAACAATCACGTCCATGTTTGAATCAGCAGGTTTTCAAGTGAGGCTCTTAGAATACTGTGATGAGAATGGTAAGTTTCACTATAATGATTGGAATGAGAAAGATGGATTTATTTATCGTTCGAAACGTTTTGACCATAGAAATCGGGATAATCGGTTAGGATTTGTTTCTTTAATTGTGGATGCGGTGAAAATGAAAAGTAAGTAAAAAGGGGTGTGCGAATTGTGCATCCTTTTTTGTATGAGAATATAGAGGATGCGAAAAATATGTATATGACTTATTAAAATGTGAACGGAATGTTCATAAAAAAAATTCAGATTTCATTGACACATATGAGTAGGCGCTCATATAATAAGAGTATAAGATATATGAATGATTGTTCATATGTTCAATTAAAGAGGTGAGCTATAATGGCTGGAAATAAAGTAGAAACACCACAAGAGACATGTTCTCAAACGATAATTCATGAAGAAGTTGTAGAGCAAGTAAAACAAACAATTCCAACTGATGAAAGTTTAAGTAAAGTAGCAGAACTATTTAAAGTATTAGGTGACCGTACACGTACGAGAATATTACATGCGCTATTTGAAGCTGAAATGTGCGTTTGTGATTTAGCTTATTTATTAGGAATGACACAATCATCTATTTCGCATCAGCTTCGTGTGTTAAAGCAAGCGAAACTTGTGAAGAATCGTAAAGAAGGAAAGGTTGTTTATTATTCGTTAGCTGACCAGCACGTAATTCATATCTTCGAGCAAGCGTTTGAACACGTAAACGAAGAAGAATAAAAAGAACGCGAGGAGGGAGAACGATGGCTGAAGCGTTAGTGAAAAAGAAACTGATGTTAGAAGGTTTAGATTGTGCGAATTGTGCAATGAAAATTGAAAAAGGTGTTGGGAATATAGAAGGAGTAAATTCTTGCTCTGTAAACTTTGCAACAAAGACAATGATTTTAGAAACGGCACAAAACAAAGAAAACGAAGTTGTTACGGAAGCAAAACAACTCGTTACAAAATTAGAACCGCATATTAAAGTGCAAGAAGAACAAAAAAATAAAATTGCTAAAGAAGTATTTATATTAGAAGGTTTAGATTGCGCGAACTGTGCAATGAAAATTGAAAATAAAGTTAAGGAAATGCCAGCTGTCTCAGAAGCAACTGTTGATTTCGTATCGAAGAAACTACGAGTAGAAGTTGCGAATAAAAGAGAACTAGAAGCGACTGTAGCAAATATAACAAATGTCGTTCAAAAGTTAGAGCCAGACGTGAAAGTTGTTCGTGAAGAGAAGAACGGTCATGACCACGGGCATAGTCATGATCATGGTGAAGCAAATGTGAAAAAGATGGTAGGGAGATTAGTGGTCGGCGGAATTTTGACAGCAATTGCTGCATTAGCGGGCTTACCACAAATGGTAACAATTCCGTTATTCGTCCTTGCTTATTTATTAATAGGTGGAGATATCGTTTGGAGAGCGGTAAGAAACATAACTCGTGGCCAAGTATTTGATGAAAACTTCTTAATGGCAATTGCAACTGTAGGAGCTTTTGCAATTCAACAATACTCAGAAGCTGTAGCAGTAATGCTATTTTATCAAGTAGGAGAACTATTCCAAAGCATTGCGGTAAACCGCTCTCGAAAATCAATTACTTCATTAATGGATATTCGTCCTGATTATGCGAATGTAAAGGTTGGAAATGAAACGAAACAAGTATCACCAGAAGATGTACAAATTGGCGATTATATTATCGTTAAGCCAGGTGAGAAAGTGCCGTTAGACGGAAAAGTAATTGAAGGAACATCAATGGTAGATACTTCAGCATTAACAGGTGAATCTGTACCACGTGAAGTTGAAGTTGGAAATGATGTATTAAGTGGCTTTGTGAACCAAAACGGTGTGTTGACAATTGAAGTTACAAAAGAATTCGGTGAATCAACTGTATCGAAAATTTTAGATTTAGTTCAAAATGCAAGCAGTAAAAAAGCACCAACGGAAAACTTTATTACGAAGTTTGCACGTTACTACACTCCAGTTGTAGTTATTACAGCGGCAATCATGGCGTTTATTCCACCACTTATTTTAGAAGGAGCTACATTCTCTGAGTGGATTTATAGAGCTTTAGTGTTCTTAGTAATCTCTTGTCCATGTGCGTTAGTTGTATCCATTCCTCTTGGATTCTTTGGAGGTATTGGTGGTGCATCTAAAAGTGGTGTGTTAGTAAAAGGTAGTAACTATTTAGAAGCTTTAAATGATGTGAAATATATTGTTTTTGACAAAACAGGAACATTAACAAAAGGTGTTTTCAAAGTTACAAAAATGGAACCGAGCGAAGGTACTACAAGTGAAGAGTTATTAGAGTATGCGGCATTTGCTGAAGTATATTCTAACCATCCAATTGCCCAATCTATTCGAAAGGCATATGGAAAATCAATTGATGAAAAAATAATCGATGATTATAACGAAATTTCTGGTCACGGTACAGTCGTAAAAGTACAAGGAAAAGAAATTTTTGCAGGTAATGCAAAATTAATGAGAAAAGAAAATATTGAATTTAAGCAACCAGAAACAGTAGGTACATTAGTTCACGTTGCTGTAGATGGAAGATATGCAGGTTATATTGTTATCTCTGATGAGGTAAAAGAGGATTCGAAACAAGCGATTCAAAAGTTAAAAGAACTAGGTATTAAAAAGACAGTAATGTTAACTGGTGATGCAAAACCAGTTGGTGAAGCTGTTGGTAAAGAATTAGGCTTAGATGAAGTTCATGCGGAATTACTACCGCAACAAAAAGTAGAAGAGATTGAAAAAATTGATGCAGCGAAGCACGGAAAAGAAAAAATTGCCTTCGTTGGTGACGGTATTAACGATACACCAGTATTAGCCCGTGCAGACGTTGGTATTGCGATGGGTGGTTTAGGGTCAGATGCAGCAATTGAAGCGGCAGACATCGTTATTATGACTGATGAGCCTTCAAAAATTGCGACAGCTGTAAAAATTGCAAAACGCACAAGAAGTATAGTGTGGCAAAATATCATCTTTGCTCTAGGTGTAAAAGGGATCGTTTTATTACTTGGTGCCTTTGGTATTGCAACAATGTGGGAAGCTGTTTTCTCAGATGTTGGTGTGACACTACTTGCAGTGTTAAATGCAATGCGTGTATTACGAGTGAAAGATTTATAAAAAAGAGGACGCGAACCGCGTCCTCTTTTTTATTGGTGATTTTGTTGAAATTGACTCAATAAAATAATATCAAATATTATTTTACTTTAAAATAGTATAATATTAAAATTTACAAATAAAATACATTCGTCTTATTATTTTAATATATTTTTTACAAATATCCATATAGTATTGAAAAAACAGAGAAGGGGAAACTTCTCTGTTTACTTTTGTATGTTTTTTTCAACTTGTTCTCGAACTGTTTGAATGTAATTCATTTTATGATCCCAGCACTCTTGGCTTAAATCGACAGGGTATTCTTCAGGGTTTAAAGTTCGCATATATTCTTCCCAAAATAGAGAGAGGCTCTGTTCATTATATTTTTGAATATCTAATATACTTGGTAGTTCATATGTTCTTTCACCGTTAACGAAAATGTCTTTATGCAGTTCACGGGCTTCAAAGTTTGTTACGAATTTACTTATATATGTGTGAACTGGATGGAACATTTTTAAGCGCTCTTCTTTTCCTGGTTCTTCAGAATCTAACGCAATATAATCGCCTTCTGCATGATCGTTAACCCGATTGATAATACGATAAATTCGTTTCAGTCCTGGAGTGGTAATTTTTTCAGGGTTAGATGAAATTTTAATTGTATCATTTAATTTTCCGTCAGTATCTTCAATCGCAACGAGTTTGTAAACAGCCCCCAATGCAGGTTGCTCAAAGGACGTAATTAATTTCGTTCCAACGCCCCATACGTCAATTTTTGCTCCTTGAGATTTAAGGTGCATAATTGTGTATTCATCTAAATCGCTAGAAGCGATAATTTTTGTATTTGTAAACCCTGCTTCATCTAGTAGTTTTCGTGCCTTTTTCGATAAATAAGCCATATCACCACTATCAAGACGTATGCCATAGAAATCAATACGATCCCCAAATTCTTTTGCAACACGAATCGCATTTGGAACACCAGATTTCAATGTGTCATATGTATCAACGAGAAAGACGCACTTTTTATGAGTTTCAGCGTATTTTTTAAACGCGACGTATTCATCGCGATATGCTTGAACGAAAGAGTGAGCGTGTGTGCCAGCTACAGGAATCCCAAAGCGTTTCCCAGCACGAACGTTGCTTGTAGAGGAGAAACCACCAATAAAGGCAGCACGCGTCCCCCAAAGGGCAGCATCGAACTCATGGGCACGTCTTGTGCCGAACTCTAAAAGCTCATCATTACTTGCAGCATGTTTCATACGTGCTGCTTTTGTGGCAATTAATGTTTGGTAATTCACAATATTTAAGAGGGCAGTCTCAATAATTTGTGCTTCACCAAGTGGTGCATCAACACGTAATAAAGGCTCGTTATTAAATACAACTTCACCTTCTTGCATACTGCGAATCGTCCCAGTGAATTTCATATTTTGTAAATAATGAAGGAATTCTTCTTCGAATTGTAATTCTGCTAAGTAAGCGATATCGCTTTCAGTAAAACTGAAATTTTCTATGTACTCTACAATTTTCTCAAGGCCAGCAAAAACAGCGTAGCCGTTCTCAAATGGAAGCTTTCGAAAATATAAATCAAAAACAGAACGGCGATTATGAATACCATCTTTCCAATATGTATAAGCCATGTTGATTTGATATAGGTCTGTATGTAAGGCATAACTATCGTCTTTATAATGAGTCATCGCGAGAACACCTCCATAATTTGGTTATAGTATACCAATTTTTCACCATTCGTAGCAAAGAAGAGATATTGATGTGAAGTCAAGAGAGAAAAAAATGAAATTATGCATATTTTTTAGAAAATTTATATTTATCAATTTATATTTCTCCAAATTTTATGTATTATTAGAGTAATGGGGGTAATGAGAATGGAGGAGGACAATGCAACAAACATTAGAAAAAATAGGCAAACAAGTCTTTTATAAACGGCTCCAGCAAAAAATGACACAAGAAGAATTATGTCAGGGCATTTGTTCTGTCTCATACTTAAGTAAGATCGAAAATGGAAAGATCGAAGCATCAGAAGAAATTCTACAATTGCTCTGCACAAGACTAGAAATTGCTGTGACGGATTTGAGAGATGTAGAAGAAGATGTGAAGGGGAAGCTAGATGAATGGTTAAATGCACTAGTTCATTTAGACAAGCAACAAGTAGAACGTATATATGAAGAGTTGCAAGGTGAAATGAAGCATGTGTTGGATTTTGAAATTATAAATTATTATAAACTGCTGTATACACGTTATTTAATTATGAAAAGGGATATTTCTGCACTCGAAGAAGAATTAGATAAGTTGAAGAAGGTATATAAAAAATATTCTCCATTTCAGAAGTTGTTATATATGTATAGTAGAGGATTATTGTGCTGTTTACAGTATAGATGGAAGGATGGGCTAGATTACTTATTAAAAACAGAAGTAATGGCCAAAGAACAAGGGTATCATGAAACAGGCTTGTATTATAATATAGCGCTTGCATATACTCATTTAGATATTCATCATCTTGCAATTCATTTTGTAAATATGGCATTAGAAGGATTTCGTAGTGAATATAAGTTTAGGAATATAATTAATTGCCAAATCCTTATTGCGGTAAGTTATACAGAAAAAGGTCAGTATGAAGAAGCTTTAAAAATGTATGAGAGTATATTGAGAGAGGCCACATCTTTTGCTGATAAGGATGTACTATTAGCTATTACTTTAAGTAATATGGGAAGTATCTATTATAAAAAAGGTAAATATCAGCAAGCGAAAAAATATTATTTAGATAGTCTACAACTTCAAAAACAAATAGATTTAAACTATTTAGATACAATATACGAAATGGCATTAGTATGCATTAAATTAGAAGAATTGGAAGAGGCAAGGACATTAATTGATAAGGGAATTGATGCAGCAAAACAGGAAGAGAGATTTAATGCAAAATTATATTTGCTTTTAATGCTTAGATATAAATATTTTGAAGAAGCAAAAGATTATAAAGCATTTTTGGAAAATGAGGCTATCCCGTTGTATAAATCTGCAGGAAATAAAATAGAATTAAAGAAAGTATACGTTGAACTAGCAGAACATTTTTCCAGTTTATCGAGATTTGAAGAAAGTAATCGATATTATAGGTTAGTTATTGATTTAATGAATGATAATAAGGAGGAATAAACATGAAAAAGATGGTATTTGGAGTATTGGCGTTTATATTGACTCTTACAGTTGCTGGAGGAATACATCAATATAGCAGTAAACCTGATATTGTTGGTCAACAAGCTAAAACTGTTGAACAAGTTAATTTATAATCTCCACCCTTTCCAATCGGAAAGGGTTTTTTCAATATTTGTTCCTCAAAATTCTACAAAACTTGAGAAAATAATTATTTGAATTTTTAGTATATTAATAGTGGAAACATAATGCTAATATAAAACTACTCTTTTTCAAAAAAAATTTTTATTAGGGGGAAGGTTCATGAAAAAGAAAAGTTTAGCGTTAGTGTTAGCTACAGGAATGGCAGTTACAACATTTGGAGGGACAGGCTCTGCATTTGCGGATTCTAAAAATGTACTCTCTACGAAGAAGTACAATGAGACAGTACAGTCACCTGAGTTTATTTCTGGTGATCTAACTGGAGCGACTGGTAAGAAAGCGGAATCTGTTGTGTTTGATTACTTAAATGCAGCAAAAGGTGATTACAAGCTAGGGGAAAAGAGTGCGCAAGATTCTTTCAAAGTGAAACAAGTGAAGAAAGATGCTGTAACTGATTCAACAGTAGTACGTATGCAACAAGTTTACGAAGGAGTGCCTGTATGGGGTTCTACTCAAGTGGCTCACGTAAGTAAAGACGGTTCTTTAAAAGTATTGTCTGGAACAGTTGCACCTGATTTAGACAAAAAGGAAAAGTTGAAAAATAAAAATAAGATTGAAGGCGCAAAAGCAATTGAAATCGCGCAACAAGATTTAGGGGTAACACCGAAATATGAGGTAGAACCAAAAGCGGACTTATATGTATATCAAAATGGTGAAGAAACAACATATGCATACGTTGTAAATCTAAACTTCTTAGATCCAAGTCCAGGAAACTACTACTATTTCATTGAAGCAGACAGCGGTAAAGTATTAAATAAATATAATAAATTGGATCATGTAACAAATGAAGATAAATCACCAGTTAAGCATGAGGCTCCTAAACAGGATGCGAAAGCAGTAGTAAAACCTGTAACAGGAACAAATAAAGTAGGGACTGGTAAAGGTGTATTAGGAGATACGAAATCACTTAATACAACGTTATCTGGTTCATCTTACTACTTACAAGATAATACGCGCGGGGCAACAATTTTCACATATGATGCGAAAAATCGTACTACATTGCCAGGAACTTTATGGGTAGATGCAGATAATGTTTTTAATGCAGCGTATGATGCAGCAGCAGTAGATGCTCATTACTATGCAGGTAGAACATATGATTATTATAAAGCTACATTTAACAGAAACTCTATTAATGATGCAGGAGCTCCGTTAAAATCGACAGTTCATTACGGAAGTAAGTATAATAATGCATTCTGGAATGGCTCACAAATGGTATACGGAGATGGTGATGGTGTAACATTCACTTCATTATCTGGTGGAATTGATGTAATTGGTCACGAATTAACGCATGCTGTTACTGAAAATAGCTCGGACTTAATTTATCAAAATGAATCAGGAGCGCTAAATGAAGCAATTTCTGATATTTTTGGTACTTTAGTAGAATTCTATGATAACCGTAACCCGGATTGGGAGATTGGTGAAGATATTTATACGCCTGGTAAAGCAGGAGATGCGCTTCGCTCTATGAGTGATCCAGCGAAATACGGTGATCCAGACCATTATTCTAAGCGTTACACTGGTACTAGTGATAACGGTGGGGTTCATACAAACAGTGGTATCATTAACAAACAAGCTTATTTATTAGCAAATGGTGGTACGCATTCGGGTGTAACTGTAACGGGCATTGGTAAAGATAAGTTAGGTGCAATTTATTACCGTGCAAACACACAATATTTCACGCAATCTACTACATTTAGCCAAGCTCGTGCTGGTGCAGTACAAGCTGCAGCTGATTTATATGGTGCGACTTCTGCGGAAGTAGCAGCAGTTAAGCAATCATTTAGTGCTGTTGGTATTAACTAAGGATTTAAAGGATAGCTATTAATAAAATACCTCAAAAATAAAGAAGGAGCCTATGCTCCTTCTTTATTTTTTTCTCCATTTTTTCCACAAATAATATAATCCGATACAACCTGCAATTGTCACAATCCACTTTGCTTCATTTGTTCCGTTCATGACATGATAGGCAGAATATACTTCGATTAACAATGCCGGTATTTTCCCTATTGTGCTGGCAATACTGAAGGAGAGTAATGACATCTTACCTAGAGCCGCAAATAAAGTCACGATACTTGATGGGATGAAAGGTATCAAGCGAAACGATAGAACGAGTAGAAAGGCCTCTCTACCTTCTACATAAAGAAGACGCTCTACCTTTGGGTATTTATTTACTTTATCGTGAGTGAACTTTTGAAGGCCCATGCGGTAAATATAAAACGAGATAATAGCCCCTAATGCTTCGCCTGCGATCGAAATAACAGTACCATTTGTTACGCCAAAGAGCTGTATATTAATGGCGGTTAAAAAAATACTAGGGATAAAACCTAAAAGACTAATGATGATGTTAATTAAGATACTAAGTGGAATTGCGATTGAATAGTATTCTGTTAAGAAATTTTGAATCGTTTCAGCCATTGTTTAAAATCCTTTATCTTTTTTTGCATTACACCACATTTCGTTTGTATAGGCAAGGGTAAATTTACATAATGTAGAAAAACGTTGATAAGAAGGTATCTTTATACCTTATATGGGTATTGGGTATATGAAAATAGGGGTATTTTAAGATATTTTTAAAAATACTATAAAAACCTTTGTATAAAAGAGTTTTATAGTTATGTTATCTGTGATTTTATCTGGGAAATAATCGAAAAATATAGGGGGTATATATTATAAAAGGCAAAAAATAGAGGGTTGATGAAATTGCTGGGGTAAATATGGAAAAATAGATAAAAAAAATGAAAACTGATAGATTTTTTCGTTGTGAAATTGACTTTTAGTGAAGTTGCGATAATAATCATGGAAGAGGTGATATGATGAAACGAATAAGTAGTCTTTTCTTCAGTAGTTTATTGGCATTAATGCTGATCTTAAGTGGATGTGCAGGAAAAGAACAAAAAACAGAGAAACAGACAGGGAATCAAGCTACATCGGTAGAAAAAATTAGTGATAATATTTTAGATGAAATGGAAGGACCACCTAAAAATGGTCATACGATTGAAAGACATGTAGGCAAGTCAGAAGAGGATTTGAAGAATCGCTTGAAGACAGATAAAGTGTCAGCCGCAAGTACATACTATGATAAAGAAACAGCGACGAAAGCTGTAAAAGATAGCTTGAAGCAACATGACAAGGAAATTCAAGATTGGTTAAAAAATTCTAAAGAGGCTCGTCTCGTATTAAATACAACTCATTCATTTCCTGTTGGAAAAACGGTAATAAAGAAAAATATGAGTGTAAAAGACAAGTTAGTAAAAACTGTTACTGTTTTAGCAAGAGATAAGTCAGGAGAATTAGGGTTTAAGATTATTACTTCTTATCCATCTGATAAATAAGAAGGGGGAGTACATTATGTATACGACATTACAATACTTTCTTAAATCGTACTGTACGTTAAGTATTCATGAGGATGAAATAGTAAGCGTGATGGAAGAGTTTATTGAACAAGAAGACGAAGAAATTGTTTTGAAATTACGTGATGAATTAATAAATATGAAGAAAAAGAACGCGTGGGAAGAGGCGTGTGTATTAGCTGCGAAGCAAGGAAATCGTATGTGGTCTTTAGAAGAAACGAAAGACCATCTTGAAACTTTTTTACTATTACTGCAAAAGAAAAAGGCGTGATTAAATCACGCCTTTTTCTTTATGCTATTCGGTTGATATTATCTATTCTTTTGGAGCGCTTTTATATACGCTTTTTGAAATTTGTCCATTTGATATTACTTCCCCGTTTTGTGTTACTTTTTTATACGTAACCGCGGTGATTTTATCACTAGTTCTACTAATTACTTGAGAAGAAACTTCAACATTTTTACCAGTATTTGTACCGAAAATGCGTGTAGTAATACTACCTCCATTTGAAAATGCTTGAATATAAATATGATTGCCTGTATTATTTTTAAATTTTAAATCTGGACCATAATCTGCTACTGCTGCATCTTGCCCAAGTGGTAAATAATTTACTGGCATAGAATGATTGCTTCGAGAAACAATGCCTAAATCTGCCCTTAAAGCTGCACTGTATAATGTACTACTGACTTGGCAAACTCCTCCGCCTGCACTTTGTATTACTTTACCTTGTGAATATACTGCTGCAGATTTATAACCATGTGCAGCATCAGTTACGCCAACGCGACCGTTAAAACTAAATGTTTCATCAGGTGCGACAATAACCCCACTTAAAGTATTAGCTGACTTATTTACGTTAAATGATTGATTTCCGTTACGGCCAGCCATTGGAGTAGAATATTCAGCAATGACTTCTTTAATACCCATTTTCTGTATGTCTTCTGTAGAACGTTCTGGTTTTATGAATGTAACTGGTAATGTAACATCTGATTTACCAGTAGTAATAGCTTCATTTGTTAAACCGCTTAGTTTCCCTTTATCAATTTTTTCTCCGTTTTGGCTTTGACTAATATTTACTGTTGAGCCTTCAATACTTAATTCTGCGTTAACAGGATTTTTTAATGTTTCATTATATTTATCTTTTATAAAGGTTTCATAAGCTGTTGCATTTAATTGTGGTGTTAATTTATAGTCACGTTTTAATTCACCGTTTTCAGCTTGCTTACGCATTTTGTAACGATTCATTACGTTTCCTTCTTGTTCTTTGAAGATTTTGTCAATAATATCTTTCTCTTTATAATTTATCCCTAAATCTTTCCATGTGTAAGTTTGTTTATCGTTTTGGAATATGTAGGTAAGGGATTTTTGATCTAACTCAGTTACCTTTTGATTAATAATTGCTTGAATATCCTTCTTATTTTTTCCGTCGAGAGAAATACCTTCAAATGTAGTATTTGGTAATGCAGTAGTATCTAATTGATTATTTAATTTGGATACATATTGATATCCCCCAACACCGCCTACACAAAGTAATATGCCCCCAGCAATTGCAGAACCAATCAGTATTTTACTTAGCTTCATTTATTTCCCCCCAGAAATTTATGTATAAATATATGTATTACATTTTTTGTATAAAAATGATGAAAATAACATTATGTACGTACTAGTATACTATTATTTTCACTGTGTGTGTAATGTTTTCATAAAAAATGTTACACCGCTGTAATAATTGTCACTTCTTGTCACAATGTGTATGAAAAATATGTTGAAAAATATAATAAAAAGGCTGTCTAGAAAGATCTAGCAGCCTTTTTATTATAATTTTTTATGTTCATTTTTATTCGTAACACCGAGATGTTTTTGAAGGGTAGTTGAAATAGTATCGACGCTTTTTTCATTTGGAACGTAATAATAAATACCACCTATATATTTATCTGTACCCTCTACTTGCATTTTTTCCATTTTTAAATTTGAATCCATTGAATTTTTTGTAATTGTCATCATATCATCAAAAGTTAAATTAGTTTTTAAATCTTTATCGACAGCGTCTAGTAGGCCACCGATTTTATTAATGGAATTAAGAGATAGTGCCTTTTCAGCAATGGCCTCTAATACAAGCTGTTGACGTTGACCACGCATATAATCACTATCGATATGACGAGTTCTAGCTAGTGCCAGTGCCTCTTCTCCATTTAAATGTTGACGTCCTTTTTTTAGATGAATGGCATCTGCTTCATCTTTACTATTTTGCTCTGTGAACTCAACTGGAACGTCTACAGTAATACCACCAAGAGAATCAACAATTTTAATAAAGGATTTAAAATTGAATTTTACATAGTAGTCAACTGGAACATCTAAAAAGTTCTCTACCGTATCAATTGTGCTGTCTACACCACCGAATACGTGCGCATGTGTGATTTTATCGTATTTATCACGTGATTTAATGTAGACGCGTGAGTCACGTGGAATGCTTACAAGTTTAACGGATTTATCGTTTTTATTAATTGTTGCAAGTAATAACGCATCTGTTCGAGTTGCTTTTCCATAACCTTTTTCCCTAATATCACTTTCATCAACACCCATAATTAGTACGGAAATATTGTCGGTCATAGGTTTAACAGCTTTTTCACGTTTACTGGACTTATCTCCTCGACCTAGTTCAGCATAAGCATTATTTAAGACGGACTTTGCTTTACTGTATATATGGAAGGAGTAGCCTCCTGCTCCAAGTGCTACAATTAGTAATGGAATAAGAAGGAACCAAAGTAGGCGTTTTTTCTTTGAGCGTCCTTTTTTGGCTCGCGTATTGTTGTTCGTGTCGGATTTCATCATTTTTTCTCCTTTAAAACTATCAAAGTGTATACATTTAGAAGTGTATTCAAACACATAAAAAATATTTTACGCTAAATAAAAGCGATTGTACATGTATAAAAAATAGATGTCTTGATTATTTATAAGACACCTATTCGTTATTGTATACAAAAGATAGGGATAAGAAAATGATAAAATTTTACCTAATTACAACATAATGCTTACGATAATTGCAGATAAAATACTAACGAGAGTAGCTCCATATAGTAATTTAAGGCCAAACCTCGCAACAACGTTTCCTTGTTCTTCGTTTAGTCCTTTTACCGCACCTGAAATAATACCAATGGAAGAAAAATTGGCAAAAGATACAAGGAAAACAGAAATAATACCAACTGTACGGGGAGAAAGGCTATTAGAAATTTTACTAAGGTCCATCATTGCGACAAATTCATTCGTTACAAGCTTCGTTGCCATAATGCTGCCAGCCGCGACAATTTCAGAACTGGGTACACCGATAAGGAATGCGATAGGTGCAAATACATAGCCGATTAATTGTTGGAACGTAATACCGAATATAATGAGGAACAGGTCATTAATACAACTAATTAATGCGACGAATCCGATGAGCATAGCGCCGACAACAATGGCTACACGAAAACCATCAAGAATGTATTCTCCAAGCATTTCAAAAAAGCTTTGTTTTTCACCTTTGATTTCTAAAATATCTTCGTCATCTTTAACGTCGTAAGGGTTAATGATGAGTATGATAATAAAACCGCTAAATAAATTGAGAACGAGTGCAGTTACTACATATTTAGGTTCAATCATTGTCATATAGGCACCTACGATAGACATAGATACGGTTGACATAGCAGAGGCACAAAGTGTATAAAGACGGTGTTTGGGAATTTGAGCTAATTGTTTTTTCACTGTAATAAAAACTTCTGATTGGCCGACAATGGCAGAGGCGATAGCGTTGTAAGATTCTAATTTACCAAGACCATTTATTTTACTAAGAAAGTACCCGATCCAACGAATAAAAAATGGTAATATTTTGAAATGTTGTAATATACCAATTAAAACAGAAATAAAGACGATTGGTAATAATACAGTAAGGAAAAATGGCATTTCACCTTTATTTGCAAGACCACCAAATACGAAATTTATTCCATCAGCAGCATACTCGAGTAGCTTGGTAAACAAACTGGAAATGATTCTAATAAGTATGAGGCCGATTTCTGTATTTAATAGTAAATAGGTTAAAATTAACTGTATAATAAGCATGATAAAAATTGGTTTAAATTTAATATGCTTCTTATTATTGCTAGCAATATAAGCGAGCAAGAAAACAACAATTAGTCCGACGAAAAAAGTAATGAATTTCATGGTAAGCCCCCTAAAAGAGATATTCTGCTATATATGTTTTTCATTTCAAGGGAGAATATGCATCTTTGGTAAAGAAAGGAATAGAGAGAGCATGAATATATGTAGAGTGCATCACGTTGCAATTATTTGTTCGAATTATGAGACGTCAAAGGATTTTTATACTAGGATATTAGGGTTTAAAGAGATAAATGAAGTATATAGAAAGGAACGAGATTCTTATAAATTAGATTTATGTGTAGGAGAAGAGTATCAAATCGAATTATTTTCATTTCCAAATCCGCCTGAGCGTAAAAGTTTTCCAGAAGCAGCCGGTCTTAGACATTTAGCATTTGCTGTTACAAATATAGAAGAAGCTGTGAAGCATTTAAACCAATGTGGTGTTGAGACGGAACCGATCCGTATTGATGAAATAACGGGGAAGAAATTCGTCTTTTTCCAAGATCCTGATGGTTTACCTTTAGAATTGTATGAGGTTTGAAAATTGGTGGATTTTATATAGAGTTGCTTTCCAATAATTGAAGAAACTAAAGTGAAACTTCTTTTTAAAAGGAGGTGTAACTTTAGCTAAGAAAGCTAAAGAGCATATGTGGATATTTTAAAATTATTGATGGTAGTCATTCTTATTGGGTTAACAGCATTTTTTGTGGCTGTTGAATTTGCAATTATTAAGGTACGTAGCAGTCGTATTGATCAACTCGTTAGCGAAAAAAGACGAGGTGCACTGGCAGCTAAAAAGGTAACTTCAAATTTAGATGAATATTTATCGGCCTGTCAGCTAGGTATTACAATTACTGCTTTAGGGCTTGGGTGGTTAGGGGAACCAACCATTAAACATTTACTCGAGCCGTTGTTTTTAAAATTAAAATTCTCACCTGCAATTTCCAGTACAGTTTCATTTATTATTGCCTTTGCAGTAATTACATTTTTACATGTTGTCATTGGGGAACTTGCTCCAAAGACATTTGCTATACAAAAAGCAGAACAAGTTAGCTTATTGTTATCGAAACCACTTATTTATTTTTACCGAGTTATGTATCCGTTTATTTGGGCTTTGAATGGTTCAGCGAGGGTTGTAACTGGTTTATTCGGATTACATCCAGCTTCTGAACATGAAGTAGCTCATTCAGAAGAAGAATTAAGGTTAATTTTATCTGAGAGCTATGAGAGCGGAGAGATTAACCAAAGGGAATTTAAATATGTAAATAATATTTTTGAATTTGATAATAGAGTAGCAAAAGAAATTATGGTACCTCGTACGGAAGTTGTAGGCTTATATGAGGACGAACCATTTGAAACACATATTAAAGTAATCGCGCAAGAAAAGTACACGAGATATCCTGTATTTGGTGAAGATAAAGATGAAATTATTGGGATGGTTAATGTAAAAGATTTATTTATTCGTTATATGGATGGTAATCGGGATGAGGAGTGCTCAATTATGCCATATACAAGGCCAGTTATTGAAGTGCTAGAAAATATTCCAATTCATGATTTACTATTACAAATGCAAAGAAAACACATTCCATTAGCTGTATTGTATGATGAATATGGTGGTACAGCTGGGATTGTTACACTAGAAGATATTTTAGAAGAAATTGTTGGAGAAATTCGAGATGAATACGATGAAGATGAGAATCCCCCTATAGAGCATATAAGTGAAGGTTATAAAATCGTAGAAGGAAAAGTGCTTATTAGTGAAGTAAATGATTTGCTTGGCATACAT
Source organism: Bacillus cereus group sp. Bce041 (assembly GCF_052646455.1). Taxonomy (NCBI): domain Bacteria; kingdom Bacillati; phylum Bacillota; class Bacilli; order Caryophanales; family Bacillaceae; genus Bacillus; species Bacillus cereus group sp. Bce041. The sequence continues at coordinate 118,164 of NZ_JBQXON010000009.1, read as the reverse complement.
TTAATTGCTGATGATGTAGATACAATTGGTGGCTGGATTATGGTACAAAAACAAATCGTTGCTGAAGGAGATATTATTGAGAAACACGGTTTTTATTTTAAAGTCCTTGAAAAGGATATGCATCAAATTAAACGAGTGGAAATAAGGAAAGTAGAAGAATGATTTTCTATAAACTTTAATAAAAAGGATATACAGAAAAATAAATGTTTGCGCTTTCAAAAAAGGTGCTATATAGTGAAGGTGGATACTGAAAAATTCTTCTGAATGATACTCGTGTTTTTAGAGGGCGGATTTTTTGGATAAGGATTTAGAATGAAAAAGTATAGGTGATAAAAATGATAGCAACGAAGGATATACGTATAGAAAAAGATTTTTTAGGTGAAAAAGAAGTACCAAGTGCAGCTTATTATGGTGTACAAACATTACGTGCCGTAGAAAACTTCCCAATTACAGGATATCGCATTCATCCATCACTCATTACAGCAATGGCAATTGTGAAAAAAGCGGCGGCGCTTGCGAATATAGATACTGGTTACTTAGCTAAAGACATTGGACATGAAATTGCAGAAGCAGCGCAAGAAATTGTTGATGGAAAGTTTCATGATCAATTTATCGTGGATCCTATTCAAGGTGGAGCCGGAACTTCTATTAATATGAATACAAATGAAGTAATTGCGAATAGAGCGTTAGAACGTATGGGATATGAAAAAGGGGCGTATGCGAAAATTAGCCCAAACACTCATGTGAACATGGCCCAATCAACGAACGATGCGTTTCCAACAGGGATTCATATTGCAACTCTTATGATGTTAGAAAAGCTTCTTATTACAATGGAAGAACTTCATTCTGCTTTTCGTAAAAAAGCAAAAGAGTTTGATCATGTTATTAAAATGGGACGCACACATTTACAAGATGCAGTTCCAATTCGCCTTGGACAAGAATTTGAAGCGTATAGCCGAGTGCTTGCGCGTGATATAAAAAGAATTAAACAGTCTCGTCAACATTTATATGAAGTGAATATGGGCGCGACAGCTGTTGGTACAGGATTAAATGCAAATCCTATGTATATTGAACAAGTGGTAAAACATTTAAGAACGTTTAGTGGATTCCCACTTGTTGGTGCAGAGCATTTAGTTGATGCAACGCAAAATACAGATGCATACACAGAGGTATCTGCAGCACTTAAAGTATGTATGATGAACATGTCTAAAATTGCAAACGATCTTCGTATTATGGCGTCTGGTCCACGTGTTGGGTTAGCTGAAATTCAATTGCCAGCACGTCAGCCAGGTTCATCGATTATGCCAGGAAAAGTAAATCCAGTTATGGCAGAAGTGATTAACCAAGTCGCATTCCAAGTAATCGGAAACGATCATACAATTTGCTTAGCATCAGAAGCAGGACAATTAGAGTTAAACGTAATGGAGCCTGTGCTTGTATTTAATTTAATTCAATCTATTAGTATTATGAATAATGGATTCCGTGTATTCCGTGAATATTGTATTGAAGGAATTACGGCAAATGAAGAATTGCTGAAGCAATATGTTGAGAAAAGTGTTGGAATTATTACAGCAGTTAATCCTCATATTGGTTATGAAGTAGCATCTCGTATTGCACGTGAAGCAATTGAAACAGGGAAATCTGTTAGGGAGTTATGTTTAGAACATGGTGTACTGACAGAAGAGGAATTGGATATTATTTTAGATCCATTCGAAATGACTCACCCTGAAATTGCTGGAGCTTCTTTATTAAAAAATAAAAAAATGTAATGTGAAAAACACCGATCCACTTGGATCGGTGTTTTATTTTTAAAAGATATTAAATACAGCGTTTAATTGAAGTAAGCTAATAACAGCTAAGAAGATTAAACTGTATTTCATTGCTGTTTTAAATAGAGCAGATTCTTTACCAACTAGTCCAACTGCGGCACAAGCAACTGCTACAGATTGTGGTGAAACCATTTTTGCCATTGTACCACCTACTACGTTTAAGGCAACGAGTGTAGAAGGAACGATGTTTAACTGGTCTGCTGTTACTGCTTGAAGTGGTGCGAATAAAGAACCACTTGAAACTACTGAACCTGTAATGAATACGCCAATCCATCCTAAGATTGGAGAAAGAACTGGGAATGCATTACCAGTAGAAGAGAATGCAAGTCCAAGTGTAGATGACATACCAGAGTAGTTTTCTACGTAAGCTAAAGCGATAACGCTACAAATTGTATATACTGGAGCTTTTAATTCTTTCATTGTTTCAATCATTAATTCTTTAACCATTTTACCTTTTACGCGGTAAACGATAAGTGAAACGATAATTGCTAGTACAATCGCAGTAGTTGTAGAAGAGAATACATCAAATTTGAAAACAGCTGCGAAAGGTGTATCAGCTTTTGTAATTGGTGTAGTTTTCATAACAGCATTATGAAGACCAGGGAACTGAATGTTAAATACTAAGTTTGCTAACGCACCATCTGGAGCAAATAAAGCTTTAATCGGTTTTAAGTTAAAGATTGTTACAAATGCAGTTAAGAATACGAATGGAGACCAAGCGTATAAAATTTGATTGAATGTATGTGATACTTTAGTTTCTTGTTTTTCTTCTTTAGTAGAAGATTTTGGTTGCCAAACACGTAAGAATAATGCAAGAGCAATCATACTTACAACTGCTGCGAAAATATTAGTAAGTTCTGCACCTAAGAAGTAAGTCACAGCGAATTGAGTAATAGCGAAAGAAACACCACTTACAAGAATACCTTGCCAAGTTTCTTTAATACCTTTAATTCCATCGACCATTGAAACAAGTAAGAAAGGTAAAATAATACTAATGAAAGGTAAAATAAGAACAGTTTGACGACCAATAGTTAATGCGTCAAGTTGAGTTAATTGTGCTGGCACTGTAACTGGAATACCCATAGCACCCATAGCACCACCAGCAATATTAGCTACTAAACAAATACCTGCTGCTTTTAATGGATTAAAGCCCATACCTACAAGTAATGCGGCTGTAATAGCAACTGGAACCCCTAGACCAGCTGCACCTTCTAAGAAAGCACCGAAAGAATAAGCGATTAATAATACTTGTAAACGTTGATCATTTGTAATGCTTGAAATACTATCGCGAATAATATTGAATTGCTCTGTTTTAACAGTTAATTTGTAAAGGAAAATTGCGGCGATAACGATAGTACAAATTGGATAAAATCCAGATAAAACACCGAATCCAGCAGATGCTACAGCTACTGTTGCTGGCATTTTATAAACAAATATTGCAAGGATAATAGCGACAATCACACTATAAAGACCAGCCATGTAACTTTTCATTTTGAATCCCATTAAACAAATGATGAAACAAAAGATTGGAAGTGCTGCGATTAGTGCAGATAACCAAATATTGTTTAATGGGTCATAAATTTGTGTCCAAGTACTCATAATAATGACAACTCCTATCTATTATATGTGAAGAAATTCACATTATTTGTGAAACTATTCACAATCAACTTACATGCTTAGTATATTCTCCTTCAACACTATTGTCAACGTAAAAAAGTATAATTATTCCATAATAGTGTTAAAAGAAAAGCTTTGTTCATAAAGTAGACAAAAAACACACTCAAATGAATTTAAGTGTGCTGTATAAACTATTTGCATATTATTTTGCTTATTCAGCTGGCATGTTTCCTATAAGTGTATATTAGATGCCGTCTTTTATATCGAGTATAAAGTTTAATATATGCACCTATCTGTCCTGTTTGATCTAGTGGGGGGAACGGTGAGTGGATTTAATAGGAAGTTTTGCACAACAATCCAACCGCTTGCAATACGAATAAAAAATAAGAAACAAATTTTTAATATCACATCATCTCTTTTTACTGAAAATTCCTTTTAGAGTAACAAAGAGGTTAATTATAGTTCAACTACATTACGATAGGTTATCAATTATAGACGGTATTTTACAATACCGTTACTGTGCATTTCAATGAGGTGAAAATATAACAAAAAGCCTGACAAAACAACGTTTGCAAGCAAAGTATTCGTAGGCCATTATTTTGCTTTTTCGTTATATCATATAGTATAATATTCAAAATCAGCAAGGATTTTTTCCTGAATTTTTGCTGATAAAGATGGAAAAATTTTTCGGCTTTATAGGTTGATAAAGTTATGTCGTAACAGGAAATATAAGAACAGATATATAAATAAATAAAAAGAACATAAAAACGCAAATAAAAACGAAAATGAGGGGAACTTTATGAGCCAAAATCAATTCGAATGTCGTATTTCAGAAGAAGATGTACAAATGTTAAGAGCGTTAGCTCACCCACTTCGTCTACGTCTAGTAATGGAACTTATGCAAAGAGGAACATGTAATGTAACACAACTACAGGAAGTATTAGAAATTCCGCAATCAACGGTTTCACAACATTTAACGAAGTTAAAGCAAAATAAAGTAGTACGCTTTGAAAGACGAGGATTAGAAGTGTATTATCAAATCCATAATGATAAAGTAAGTGCGGTAGTAAAAACATTATTTTCTTAAAATTTGAATATTATGGAAAAAGACGTATGGAATATACGTCTTTTTTTATTTGTCAGAAAGGTAGCGAGAGAGTAAATATTAGCATGTGAGGAAGAAATGACTATCAATCAACATGCTGCCTTACGGAATATATTCTAAAAGGAAAAGAAAAAATAGAAAGGAGTGTAGTAAGCAAAAGGAGGGATAGTAGTATGGATGTGAAACGTGTGAAACAAATTTTATCTTCTTCAAGTAGAATTGACGTTACATATGAGGGCGTACCAGTATGGATTGAGAGCTGTGATGAGCAGAAGGGGAGTGCTCAAGTGTATGATGTATCTAATCCTGGTGAGAGCGTTCATGTGGACGTGACAGCTTTAGAGGAGAAATAACAAAAAGACGCTTCTCAATTGAGAAGCGTCTTTTTGTTATTCCATCATATGTGCAATTTTCTTAGAGAACATAAGAAGTACTAATCCCAGTACAATTACGATAATACCGATGCTTGCGAATACTTCTAAATATCCTAAAGATTGAGTGAAAGCGGCTAATTGTCCTGCTAATAAGTTTGCGAAGCCAGTACCAGCTAACCATACACCCATTAATAATGATGCTAATTTAACAGGAGCAATTGCACTTACCATAGATAATCCGATTGGTGATAAGAATAACTCACCGATTGTGTGGAACATGTAAGTGAATACAATGAATAGTAAGTTTGCTTTCATTGTAATGTTACCTTCATCGCTACCAGTTTTTAAAACAGCTAAAGTTAGAACTAAATATCCAATCCCTAGTAAAATCATGCCTAATGCCATTTTTGTTGGGATTTTCAAATCGCCATTTTTTGTTTTTGAAAGCTTAATCCATAACGCAGAAACAGGTAATGCTAGTAAGATAATGAATAGTGGGTTTACAGATTGGAACCAAGGTGTTGGAATTGTAAATCCACCAATTGTACGATCGACGAACTTATCTGTGTAAAGTGTTAAAGAACTACCAGCTTGCTCAAATCCTGCCCAGAAGAATACTACGAAACAAGTTAAAATTAAAATTGCAGCAGTACGTTTTTTCTCTTGTGTTGTTAAAGGTTTTTTCTCAATTGCTTTTGCATTTTTTTCTTTAGATTGTTTACCTACAACAGTTGTTCCGATAGACCCTAAGTAACGAGGTGCTAAGAAATTAAAGGCAAGCTGCCCAATAATCATACCGATACAAGCTGTTAAGAAACCGTATCTATAATCTGCAAAGTAACCGCAAATGAATGGAGCGATAAGAGCTCCTAAGTTAATCCCCATGTAGAAGATAGTGAAGGCACTATCACGACGAGAATCATTTTCGCTATATAATTGACCTAATAAAGTCGAAATATTTGGTTTGAAGAATCCGTTACCAATAACTAATAATCCTAATCCTAAGAAAAGTCCAGTTTTTGTGTTCATTGAGAATAATACAAAGTTACCAATTGCCATGATGATACCACCAATAGTAATGGCATGTCGCTTCGTAATGAAATGGTCAGTTAACCAACCACCAATAATAGGTGTGAAGTATACTAACATTGTGAAAATACCGTAAATTTGAACTGCAACTGCTTTATCAAATCCTAAACCGCCGCTTACTAAGCTCGTTGTTAAATAAAGAACTAATAAGCCACGCATTCCGTAATAACTAAATCTTTCCCATGCCTCTGTAAAGAACAACAAGTATAACCCTGGTGGATGTTTTTTTGGTGATTGTTGCTCTCCAGCTTTGTCTAATTTTAAAGCTGCATCCATTTTTGTTTCCCCCTAATCCTGTATAACGGATATTTATGTAATCATTTTAATTTACAAAATATTTAGAAGTCAATAGAATTATATGGAAATAGAAAGAAAATTTCTAAAAAAGTTCTATTTTTCTTCAACCGTTACTGTATTTTGCCCTGAAAACGAGATGATAAGCGTTTTCAAATGTAATAATTGAATTCTAAAAGAAAATAAAATAGTGATTAATCAGAAAATTTAGATTAAAATATTTATTCTGATATAGAGAAAATATATTCTATTTACTTTTATAATATAACATATTGGGAATAAAAATACAAAATGAAATAATGTGACACTTCAGTGAAATAGAAAATAGCCAGCACCATAGGAGGGTGCTGACTAGAGGTGTATTATTTAACAAAGCGCTTTTCAATGTCATCTAGTAATAGGTTAGCAGCAATTACACCGCCAGCTGTATTCCAAATAACATCGTCGACTTTGTATGCTTTACCATTCTTTACGGCATTTAAATTTTTAAATAGAGGATCGTTGATATATTCTTTTTCTAGTTCAGATCCTTTTTTCTCATTTCCTTTATCGAATGTGAAGTAGAATAATACGTCACCATCCATAGCAGAAATACGCTCTTTAGATACGTTACGCTCTGCAAAATCATCTTTGTTTTGATCTCCAGGACGTTTAAATCCAAGTTCTTTTAAAATAACACCAGAGAATGTATCGCCATGATAAATACGAACATCACCAGGCATGAAACGAACCATAGAGATTTCTTGATTTACTTTATCACCAAGTTTGCCTTTTAAATCTTTCATACGTGATTCGTAATCAGCTACAACTTTTTGACCTTCTTTTTCTTTATTTAATGCTTTTGCATAAAATTTGAAGTTATCTTTCCATTCACCACGTAATGTTTCTGAGAACACAGTAGGTGCAATTGCTTTTAATTGTTCGTACACTTTTTCGTGGCGCATTTTGTTACCGATAATTAAGTCTGGTTTTAAAGAAGCGATTGTTTCAACGTTAACTTGTCCTTCATCACCAACAACTTTTACATCTTTCATTTTATCCTTAATATGTGGATACCATGGGTCACCAGTCCAAGACTTTACAGCACCAACTGGTTTCACACCTAATTCAAGTAAAGCTTCAGTTCCTTCATTTGTTAAGATAACTACACGTTTTGGATTAGCAGGAACTTCTGTTTTACCCATTGCATGTTCTACAGTAACCACTTCTTTTTTATTATCTTCTTTTGTAGATTCTTCTTTGTTATTTGATTTTCCACAAGCGCTTAAAAGCATTGAAAATGCTAGTAAAAATACAAATACTGTAAACGATTTCTTCCGCATGAAATTCATTATGTACCCCCTATATGTTGAGAATATTTTTCAATAGCAAGCATGATATTAAGCCTTTATCTTTTGATTGTCAATACATATGGGTGAAAATAATTCTCATTTCCGTTGACAATGAGAATTAAGTTGAAATACACTAACAACGTATCATTATACATTGAAGGGGAAACGCTGCATGTTATTAAAAACAAATCGAGCAAAATGGATTGGATTATTTGTTGGAATCATTGCAGTCGTTATTTGTATTTGGGGAAGTATTATTTTCGGATATACAAATACGAGTTGGAAACTAGCATTGGATGCTTTTTTCCATTTTAACGGTTCCAATGAACATATTATTATTCAAAATGTACGTCTGCCTAGGGCGTTAATTGCAGCTAGTGTTGGTGCTAGTTTAGCCATTGCTGGTTGTCTTATGCAAACTTTAACTAAGAATCCACTTGCTTCTCCAGATTTTATTGGATTAAATTCAGGTGCTGCGTTCTTTATAGTTGTAGCAATTGTAATCTTTTCAGTAACATCATTATCAGCTTTCACATGGATTGCCTTTTTAGGAGCGGCGGTTGCAGCTGTACTTGTATTTGCTTCTAGTTCTTTAGGAAAAGAAGGGACTACTCCTCTTAAGTTAACGTTAGCAGGGGTCGCAATTAGTGCGTTATTTTCATCATTAACACAAGGATTACTTGTGTTAAATGAAAAAGCACTTGAAGAGGTATTATTTTGGCTTGCTGGATCTGTGCAAGGGAGAAAGTTAGAAATTTTACAATCTGTATTCCCATATTTATTAATAGGATGGATTGCATCTCTTATGATGGCAGGGAAAGTAAATACATTGATGATGGGAGAAGACGTCGCGAAAGGACTTGGACAACGAACAATTTTAATGAAATCATTCGTGTTACTTATTATTGTACTGTTGTCTGGTGGTTCAGTTGCGGTTGCTGGTCCAATTGGATTTATTGGAATTATTACTCCGCATTTTGCTAGATTTCTTGTTGGAGTTGACCACAGATGGAGAGTGCCTTATAGCGGATTGTTAGGTGCAATACTACTAATATTGGCTGATATAGCAGCAAGATATGTCATTATGCCACAAGAAGTACCAGTAGGAGTTATGACAGCATTTATTGGAGCACCGTTCTTTATTTATATTGCACGTAAGAGAGGGCTTAGCAAATGAAGAAATATATTCCGTTTCGTATAGGAAAAGGCGAGCTCTCGTTTTTAATGTATAAACGAGCTTGTCTCGTCTTGTTAAGTTTACTAGTTGTTTTAATAGGATTATTCTTTGCGAGCGCAGGTATGGGAGACATGAAAATTGCTCCTTATGACGTATGGCAAGCAATTACCGGAAATGGCGATGCAATGTCAAATATGGTTGTAAATAAGTTTCGTATGCCACGTATTTTAATTGCTATCCTCGTAGGAATTGCGCTTGCGGTAGCGGGCTGTATTTTACAAGGGCTCGTTCGAAATCCACTTGCTTCTCCTGATATCATCGGGATTACGGGCGGGGCAAGTGTCGCAGTTGTATTATTTTTAGCGCTATTTAGTGATAAAAATAATGCACTAACGGTAAGTATTCATTATATGCCGCTCGCAGCTTTTGCAGGAGCAACGATTGTAGCGATTTTTGTATACTTATTTGCATGGAAAAATGATGGATTATCACCAATTATTCTCGTTTTAATTGGTGTTGGATTTTGGGCATTAACGAAGGCGGCAACAACATTATTTATGTTGTTAGCACCAATTTATCAAGCGAGCCAAGCGAATGTATGGATTACGGGTACCGTTTATGGATCTTCTTGGCAAAATGTTATGGTACTTGCACCGTGGGTTCTCATTTTAACGGTAATATCATTTATAGCTGCTAGACATTTAAATGCGCAAGAGCTAGGGGATGATATTGCGGTAGGACTTGGTGTTCCTTTAACGAAGTCACGCGTATTCATGTTATTACTTAGTACGGCTTTAATTGGGGGAGCAGTTGCCTTCGCCGGAGGGATTGGATTTGTCGGTTTAATGGCACCTCATATTTCACGAAGGCTAGTTGGTTCTTTATACGGTGCATTGCTCCCAGTTGCAGCTATTGTCGGTGCAATTCTAGTACTTGCTGCAGATTTAATAGGGCGTACAATTTTCACACCACTTGAAATTCCAGCAGGGGTATTTACATCAGCAATTGGTGCACCTTATTTTATTTATTTACTTTATAAAAGTCGGAATTCATAAAGGGAGATGAATATGCAAAAAGCATTGGAGACGAAACGCTTGACGTTGTCTTATGGTGAAACAATTATTATTGATGAGTTGAATTTAGAAATTCCAAAAGGTGAAATTACAATCTTTATCGGTTCCAACGGTTGCGGGAAATCAACTTTATTACGTTCACTAGCTAGATTATTAAAGCCAACAACTGGTGACATTTTGTTAGATAATCAAGCTATTCAAAGTATGCAAACGAAGCAAATTGCTCGTCAAATGGCAATTTTACCGCAAGGACCGCAAGCACCAGAAGGGCTTACAGTATTGCAACTTGTAAAACAAGGACGCTATCCATATCAAACATGGATGAAACAGTGGTCAGAAAAAGATGAGGAAATGGTACAGAAGGCACTTGCAGCAACAGGTATGACAGAATTTGCTGAGCGTGATGTGCATGCTCTTTCAGGTGGGCAGCGTCAACGTGCTTGGATCGCAATGACACTTGCACAAGATACAGATATTATTTTACTGGATGAGCCAACTACATACTTAGATATGACTCACCAAATTGAAGTGCTAGATTTATTATTCGAATTAAATGAAACAGAACAAAGAACAATTGTTATGGTATTACATGATCTGAATTTAGCATGCCGCTATGCAGATAACATTGTAGCAATTCAAGATAAACAAATATATGCACAAGGTAAACCTGAAGAAGTGGTAGATGAGAAACTAGTACGTGATGTATTCCGAATGGAGTGTCAAATTAGTACGGATCCGTTGTTTGGAACACCGCTTTGTATCCCTCACGGAAGAGGAAGACGTGTAGTTAAAGAAGTTGCTCAGGCAATGAGATAAAAAAACGATGAGTGATTCATCGTTTTTTTTATTTGGTACAAGAAAATAAGAGGAAGAGAGGAATACGTAAGCGACGTTTATACTCTTCTTCATCTTGAAAATAGGTTGGATTTGGTGTAGCTTCTTTTAATGATGTAATGGTAAATCCGGCTTGCTGTAATAATGTGAAATACTCTTCCGTTGTACGATGATATTTAATAACTTCTTGCTCAATCCATGGTTCAACCCGTTTGCCTAGTTTAAAGTAATCATCGACGAGCCAACTCGTTCTTTTACCACTTGTTTGTAAGCTTTCAAATGAAGAAGTAATAACGGGATGTTGAACGCTAAAGGTAAAGGTGCCATTTGTTTTTAAAGTTTGAAATACATTTTTAAAAATAGTATCAAGATGTTCAATATAATGTAAGGCGAGTCTAGATGTTACTAAATCAAAAGTGGAAGAGGGGTAAGTATAATCTTTGAGGTTTAAAAAATGAACAGATCCATTTTTATTTTCTAGTTGTTTTTTAGCTTTTTCATACATAAGTTCGGAGCCTTCAATGCCGGTGTAAGAGTAGCATCCCTTCTCTAATAATTCCGCGCCAAACTTAGCATCACCACAGCCTAAATCGAGAATTTGTTTTCCTTGTACATGACCAATGAGCTGAAAGAATACTGGTTTTTCAATGGATTCATTTGGGCTATTTTCTCGGTATCTTCGTTTCATATATTGTTCGAAAAATGCTGTGTTATTGTATACATCAGATTCTGTAAATGCCATGTTTGAAACCTCCCGAAATATTTTTTTAATTCTATCAAATATGAAAAGTAAATGATAGATTTATTGTAATGAATCATATATAATCTAGAATTGTAAGCGGTTACTTTAAACTATTTTTCTATAATAAATTCTGAAAACGTGTTAAGCTAGTAGAGGGATTATTAGAACTATTAAGACAATAATCCGCTTACATGAACGATGGGAGGCTTCACGATGTCTAGTAAAACACTTGCGAAATTTTTAGAAGAAAATTTAGAGGATTTAAAATCAAAGGGGCTTTATAACGTAATTGATCCGCTTGAGAGTTCAAATGGACCGATCATTACAATTGGCGGAAAAGAATATATTAACTTATCTTCAAACAACTATCTGGGATTAGCAACAGATAGCCGTTTGCAAGAAGCAGCAATTGGTGCTATTCATAAGTACGGTGTTGGAGCAGGGGCTGTTCGTACAATTAACGGTACTTTAGATTTGCATATTAAGTTAGAAGAAACAATTGCAAAGTTTAAACATACAGAAGCAGCAATTGCTTATCAATCAGGATTTAACTGTAATATGGCAGCGATTTCAGCTGTTATGGATAAAAATGATGCGATTCTTTCAGACGAATTAAATCATGCATCTATTATTGACGGTAGTCGTTTATCAAAAGCAAAAATTATTGTTTATAAACATTCTGATATGGAAGATTTACGCCAAAAAGCAATCGCGGCGAAAGAATCAGGTCTTTACAATAAATTAATGGTAATTACAGATGGTGTCTTTTCGATGGATGGAGATGTTGCAAAACTACCAGAAATTGTTGAGATTGCAGAAGAGTTAGATTTAATGACATACGTAGATGATGCACACGGTTCAGGTGTACTTGGAAAAGGTGCAGGAACTGTAAAGCACTTCGGTCTTTCTGATAAAGTTGATTTCCAAATTGGTACATTATCAAAAGCAATTGGGGTAATTGGTGGATATGTAGCAGGGAAACAAAACTTAATTGACTGGTTAAAAGTTCGTTCACGTCCATTCTTATTCTCTACAGCATTAACACCAGCTGATGCAGCAGCTTGCATGAGATCAATTGAAATCTTAATGGAAAGCACAGAGTTACACGATCGCTTATGGGAAAATGGCCGCTACTTGAAACAAGGATTAAAAGAACTTGGCTTTAACATTGGGGAAAGTGAAACGCCAATTACACCTTGTATCATTGGGGACGAAGTATTAACACAAGAATTTAGTAAACGTCTAAATGAAGAAGGTGTATACGCAAAATCTATCGTGTTCCCAACTGTAGCAAAAGGAACAGGGCGCGTTCGTAATATGCCTACAGCCGCTCATACGAAAGAAATGTTAGATGAAGCAATTCTTAAGTATGAAAAAGTAGGAAAAGAAATGGGCATCATTTAAGTAACGACATCTTTTGAATAGCTTGCAAATGAGGAGTGGGGAAAATGAAAAAAATTCTAGTAACCGGTTCTTTAGGGCAAATTGGTTCTGAACTAGTAATGAAACTTCGTGATGTATACGGCGCATCAAATGTTATTGCAACAGATATTCGTGAAACAGATAGTGAAGTAGTAACGTCTGGTCCATTTGAAACGTTAGATGTAACAGATGGACAAAAACTACATGATATCGCAAAGCGTAATGAAGTAGATACAATTATTCATTTAGCAGCTTTACTTTCAGCAACAGCAGAAAAAAATCCGTTATTTGCATGGAATTTAAATATGGGTGGACTTGTAAATGCTCTAGAAGCAGCTCGTGAATTAAACTGTAAGTTCTTCACGCCAAGTTCTATCGGTGCATTTGGTCCATCAACGCCAAAAGATAATACACCGCAAGATACAATTCAGCGTCCTACTACGATGTATGGGGTAAACAAAGTGGCAGGAGAATTACTGTGTGATTATTATTATCAAAAATTTGGCGTAGATACGCGCGGTGTCCGTTTCCCAGGTTTAATTTCTTACGTAGCTCCTCCAGGAGGCGGAACGACTGATTATGCAGTTGAAATTTATTATGAGGCGATTAAAAAAGGTGCATACACCTCATACATTGCTGAAGGAACATATATGGACATGATGTATATGCCTGATGCTTTACAAGCGATCATTTCATTAATGGAAGCTGATCCAAGTAAGCTAGTGCATAGAAATGCATTTAACATTACAGCAATGAGCTTCGAGCCAGAGCAAATTGCAGCGTCAATTCGTAAACACATTCCGACGTTTACAATGGATTATGCAGTAGATCCAGCTCGTCAAACAATCGCTGATAGCTGGCCAAACTCTATTGATGCAACAGCAGCAATGAAAGAGTGGGGCTTTAAAGCAGAATACGATTTAGACAAAATGACAACTGACATGCTGGCTAAGTTAAAAAAAAAGCTCACAGCTGAGTTAGTGATGAATTAATAGGAAGAGTCGATTCTTAGGAATCGGCTCTTCCTCATTTTTGGAAGGAGAGAAGTCTTATGCAAAGAGTTGATGTCGTATATGCACTAATACATGACGAAGAAACAGATAAAATATTAATGGTACATAATGTAGAACAAAACGTTTGGTCATTGCCAGGCGGGGCTGTGGAAAAAGGTGAAATATTAGAGGAAGCACTAATAAGAGAAGTGAAAGAAGAGACAGGTTTAACTGCTACGTTAGGTGGACTTGTTGCGATCAATGAAAAATTCTTTGAAGAATCAGGGAATCATGCACTATTTTTTACATTCCGAGCGAATGTAGAAAAAGGTGAACTTATTGCGGAAGATGAAGGTGAAATTTCTGCAGTAGAGTGGGTGGATCGAACAATTGCGAATGAGCGCTTCCCATACTATGACGGAGGATTTGAATATTTGTTAGAAATAGCCATTCCATACAAGTTTCAACCAGAAACAAAGTAATTGAACGAAAAAACAGGAGCCACAAGGCTCCTATTTTCTATTCAATCGTCTTCAGTAATAATTTTTTCAGTAATGGTTTAATCTTCAGTCGTAAATCTTCAGCGTGATTTGCAACTAAGAAGTGATGGTTATAAATGTTTTTCATCAATTGATAAGTTGCTTCTTTCGCTTCGCCTTCTTCGATGAAGATACCGATTACTTCCATACCACTTTTACGCGCGAGTTTAACAGCTTCATGCGTATCTAAAATTCCGTCTTGTTGATAGTCTAGCGCAGAAGGCTCACCGTCTGTGAAGACTAGTAAGAATTTATGTTTCTCAGGTCTTTTGGCAAGCTTTTCAGAAACGATACGAATAATATATCCGTCGCGGTTATCTTCTTCTTCACGAAGTTGCATAATTTCTGGACCAACGTTTGGTAACGTTGAGTTTTTATAATTTACAACTTCATGGATAACGTTCGGCTTATCTTCAGGTTTAGCGCTAGAGGCATCTTCCCAAAATCCGCTAATAGCGTGCGGGATTTTTAAAGATTTTAAAGCTTCATGGAATAGTACAACACTCTTCTTCGTTTCTTCCATTTTGTTATACATAGAACCAGAACAGTCAACTAACAGTTGGAATGCAACGTCGAGCTCTTGTGATTCTTGCCCTTTTTTATAAAACATGCGAGGCTGCTTTTCAGTATAAATACGAAGGAATTTCTTACGAAGTCTTCCGTAATATTTATCACTATTTGCATTCGTTTTATTTTCAATCGTTTTTTCGATAATTTTCTTTAATTCTTTTACATCTTTATTAACGACTGATTTGATAGCTTGGTAATCCTTTTTCTCATCAGGATTTGGTTTACGTGCTTCTTTAAATGTATGAGAAGCGCCAGTGTTATATTTACCATATGCACCATCATTTTGACTAGAAGCGTGTGAAGCCCTTGCTTCTTCTGTATCAGCGCCATCAAAGTTGGATTGTGTACTTTTTTGAGAAGTACCTTGTACAGAACCAAGTGCTTGGTCGCCATCTTCTGATTCACGAGCAGTATCGCCCATCATGTTTGTTTTTGTTCCGCTTTCTAATTCAAAGCGTAAAAAGTTCTCGTTTTCGTTATTTTTATTTTCACGATGCCATGTGGAGAAACTTTCATCCATTTTGTTTTTATTTTCATCGTCATCTATAAGCTGCGTATCATCATTTGCTAAATCTTCGACGCGACAGTTCTTTTCGTCTGCAAGAACAGATAAATAAAGCGGTGCATGTCCGAAATAGTTGTTAAGCATATCACTTTCAAGAAGCTCCTCTAAGCGGTAGCGAATTTTCTCAACGATATACATAATATCTTCCGTATTACGAGCTTGGAATGTTTCATGCAAAATAGCTTCAATTTGTTCGAAATATTCATTATTAAACATTTCATATTTATCGCTCGTTAATGAAAGATAGCATAGGCAAAATAGACGATCACCGTGATAGTTACGAACGCGATTGATTTCATTTTGTGAGCTAAAGTAATTGCGATACATTTCTTTTCTTCTTTTAAAAACATGCTTCGTGCCAGGACGTAAGTTCTTTACAATTTCCTCAACGCGTAAATCTTCTAATAGAACAAATAATTGTGTTAAAAACTTTTTTAGGGGCGATTCTTGCAATTCAATCGCATAAGAACGAATTAAAGTCATGTCCGAGTAATGTTTATTACCAAGTGCTTTTAAGAACACTTCGCTTTTTAATCCGATTACTGTATCTTCTTCTTTTCGATCATCCCAAAAGTGACTAATGACAACTTTCTTTTCAATTTCGTCGTAGTATGCTTTATAGCCATATTCAAGATAGGCATCGTCTTCTTTTAGAAGGGCATACATTAAGTTTTCCATTTGTAGAAACAGCGACGCATCAATTTTTTTGTCACTAAAAATTTGTCTCATAAATTATCCCTCAAAGAAATAACTTTCTGCTAATTCACGGACAGTCATTTGTTCTGTTTCATCATTAAGTTTTGCAATTATGCTTCGTTCAATCGCTCGCATAACAGGAATATATACACCTAAATCACATGCGTCGATAATGCCACGAATACTTGCCGCTTCTTCACTTACACGTCCATCGCGAGCTAAAGGCATAAGGTCGCTTGCAAAGGCAACGAACTTTTCAATTGTTGCAACATCTTTTAATTTTGATTCTGCTAATAATAATTCTTTTAATGTATCACCTTGAATGTAAGGAACTTCAATAATAACGAAACGGTTTTTTAACGCTTCGTTTAGTTCACTTGTTCCAACGTAACCTTCGTTAATCGCAGCAATTACACGGTATTCGTCATCACCGTATACAACCTCTTGTGTAAATGGGTTTGTGATCATTTTACGGTAATCTAATGCGCCGTGAAGAAGTGGTAACGTTTCAGGTTTTGCCATATTGATTTCGTCAATATATAGGAAGTGACCGTTCTTCATTGCTTTCATAAGAGGACCGTTAACGAATGAAACTTCAGATGCACCATCTTTCGTTTGTAGTGTGTTGTATCCTAAAATACCCTCTACATCTAAGTCGACAGAGCAGTTAATGCTATGCATTGGTTTTTGGAATAAAGAAGAAAGAGTTTCCGCTAGTACTGTTTTACCACTACCTGTCGGTCCTTTTAATAGAATGTTCTTGCCAAGAAGAAGTGCTGTAATCGCATCTTCAATAATGCTATTATCAGACGCTTTATATATTTTCGTTCCGATTAAATGTGCGTTTTCACCAGCTTCTTGCTTATTCTTTTCATGAATCGTAGAAAGCTGTTGTTTTAAATCAGCATGTATATGAAATTGTTCTAACATGTATTTCCCACCTAACATTATTTTCATAAAGTAATACATCTTATGATAACTTGTTTTAATATGGTATGCAAAGAAAAGGAAGGAGGATAAAGGGAAAAGAAAAAGCAATCAAGATGAAGTTGATTGCCTACAGTAAAGGAGAAATGAGCCTCATGAAAGACTCCAATATGCGTTTTTTTATACTTCTTTTTTGGAAAGAGTTCCATTTAATTTCAGTTGAATGTTTAAAATCTTCTTCAAAATCACGTTTAATATCGTGAACTGTTTTTGATTCATAAAGTACACTAATAATTTCGTAATTCAATTCAAAGCTACGTACATCCATGTTCGCTGTTCCAATAGTTGCAATTGTATCATCAACGAGTACAATTTTTGCATGCATAAAACCATCTTTATAACTGTAAATAGAAGCACCAGCTTTTAAAAGCGGAGTGAAATAGGATTGAGATGCTTGATCACTAATGATGCTATCACTTTTACCTGGATATAAAATCCGTACATCTATTCCGGCAATTGCACTTAAGCGTAATAATGTTAAAGTTTCTTGATCTGGAATAAAGTAGGGTGTAGCGATCCAAATGGATTTTTTTGCAGAGCCCATAACAGCTAATAATGTATTACGAATACTTTTATCATCGGAGCTTGGTCCGCTTGCTACGATTTGAACAGCACCTTCTGCATTTGAAATCTCTTTACCTGGGAAGTATTGTCTATTCATGAATTGATCCCAGGAATAAGTATTTAAACCACTAGAGGCATAGAGCCAGTCTTCTAGAAAGATTGCTTGTAATTTATATAATGCTTTTCCTTCTATTTTTAAATGACTATCACGCCAAACAGGAAATTTCTTGGAACGGCCAAGATATTCATCACCGACATTGAGTCCTCCGGTAAAACCAATTTCGCCATCTACAATAACAATTTTTCGATGGTTACGATAATTGACAGTTTCAAGTAACCAAGCTGAAAAAATAGGGTCAAATTCTACAATTTCAATCCCAGCTTCTTTCATAGGTTGCAAAAATCGTCGTCTTAACGTATTACTTCCAAGGCCATCATAAAGGAAGCGTACAATAACACCATCTTTTGCTTTTTGTATTAAAGCATCTCGAACTTTTGTACCAATTTCATCAGATTTATAAATGTAGTATTGAATATGTATATGATGTTTTGCTTGCTCTATAGCTCGCAAAATTTCTGAAAATGTTTGATCTCCGTTTGTTAAAAGTTTTGTAGTTGTTTTATCTGCAGCAGGACCGCCTCCAAATTTTTGTATGACTTCTGTTAAATGTATGGAACGTTCATTTAGTGGGACTGTGAGTAATAACTCTAGTCTTCTTCCTTCTAATATTTCACGGAATAATTTTCTTTGTTCTTCTGAACGATGGAGATGTTTTTTTCTTCTCCAGCGGCTGCGCCCGAAAATAGCGTATAATAGCACACCTATAATAGGAAGAAGTGCTAATACTAAAAACCATGCTAATGTACTTTGTGGAGATCTATTTTCTATAAAAATAACGAATGAAATTCCTACGATTGTGATGGACCATAGAGCACCGACAAATGTATATAACGAGATATACGATGTATTTAATAGGAACAGAACGATAGATACAATTGTAAATATTAATAGTAATTGAACGATAGGCTTCTTCATTTCTATATAATTCCCCTAATCTTTTTTCAATATAGACTTCTTAAATAGAAGATGTAATATGACATCTTTATTATAAGGTGTTTTGCTTTTTTTACAAAATATAGACATTTCACCTATACTTTCCGCATTTGTCCTACATACAGTGTACTATCCCATTTTTTATCCCACTCTTAACGCATATGAAAATGAAAAAATCGAAAAGGAGCGGAGAAACATGAATTATATAGAAAATAATGGATTGTATTATCGAAATCATCATGGAGGACACAATCATGGTGGGCACAATCATAACGGTGGACATCATCACCATGGAGGACACAATCACTATGATCACCATCATCATCACGGAGGCGGATGGGGCTGGGGTGGTGGTAGTTCATGGGGAGGCGGATTTTTCCCTGGAAGCTTTGCAGGAGGAGTGTTAGGCGGACTAACAGCTGGTGCATTAACAGGTGCAACAAGTGGAGGGTATTATCCGGCTCCATATCCAGTAGCTTATCCGTCGCCATACCCTGTAACGTATCCAATGCCATACCCAGGTTATCAGCAAATACCATATTCGTATTAAACTAAAAAAGAGGCTATCCTCTTTTTTAGTTTAATACGGTATTTATTTATAAAATACTTCCAAAATTAAGGTGAAAATATGTTAATATTTTGTTATTGTAATTCAAAAACATATACATTGATGTAGAGTTTTATATTATTATTCGTGAATAGTTATGTAGTATGTTCTAATTTCTATTTCGTTATTAAAAACAAAGAGATCAGATGTGAGTGGTATTAGTTGGAAACAAGGCTTGCATAGAGCCACTTAAAGGGATTGCAGTATAATAAGGTACGAAATAATTAGGGAGATGGGAAGCAACTATTTATAATTAGAACGGTATAATATTGCTTTTTATTACAAATAATATTATGTTATTTTAATCGGTCTATTCAAAAAGATAATTTATGTAATGGGCTAGTATTAGAAAATGAAATATCTCTATTTCTATGAAGAGAAACAGGTTGTGTTTTAGTCAGATAGAAGCAAGGAGAGATGCGCATGCTAGAACAGAGAGGTCATGCATTATATGACTCTTCATTGCGAGATTTAAAGTTAGCATTAGATGAGTCTTCAATTGTTGCAATTACAGATCGAAAAGGTCTTATTACATATGTAAATGATAAAT
This sequence comes from Bacillus cereus group sp. Bce041, assembly GCF_052646455.1. Lineage (NCBI taxonomy): Bacteria > Bacillati > Bacillota > Bacilli > Caryophanales > Bacillaceae > Bacillus > Bacillus cereus group sp. Bce041. The sequence goes on along the minus strand of NZ_JBQXON010000009.1, from coordinate 98,153 downwards.
TTTGTGAAATCTCTAAATACAAAAGAGAAGAATTAATTGGAAAAGATCACCGTATTTTAAATTCAGGACATCATCCAAAAACCTTTTTTCAAGACTTATGGAAGCGTATTTTGAATGGGAAAGTATGGACAGGTGAGATTCGGAATCGAGCAAAAGATGGTACATATTATTGGGTCAAAACAACAATTGTTCCATTTTTAAATGAAAAAGGAGAGCCATACCAGTTTATCGCAATTCGAAATGATATTAGTAGTAGAAAAGAAGCGGAACATAGATTGCGGCTAAGTGAAAGTCGTTATAGGGAACTTGCCTATCATGATGCTTTAACGAGTTTGCCTAACCGTTTACAATTAATAACGACCGTTAACGAATTGATTGCAGATAAAAAAGAATTTGGTATGATTTACTTTGATTTGGACCGTTTTAAATTAGTAAATGATACATTAGGTCATATGATAGGGGATTTACTTTTAAGTGAAGTTGCTTCAAGGTTGCATTATGTACTAGGAGAGAAAGATGTTCTGGCTAGGCTAGGTGGCGACGAATTTGTGCTGTTAACAAAAAATCATAGACAAGATGATATGAGTCAGTTAGCGACATCTGTGTTGTCATGTTTTCAGGCACCATTTATGCTGGAAGGCCATGAAGTATACATTTCAGCTAGTCTAGGACTTTGTTCTTATCCACAAGACGGACAAGATGTGGAAACGTTATTGAAAAACTCTGACTTAGCTATGTATAGTGCAAAAGAACAGGGGAGAAACGCTGCGTGTTTCTTTACAGATGAGCTACGCGCGAAAATAAATCGTAGAATGAAAGTTGAGTTTGCTTTGCAAAAGGCAATTCGTGATGAAGAGTTAGATGTAGCATTGCAGCCTATTATTGATTTGAAAACGAAGAGATATTCTGGTATAGAAGCTCTAGTACGTTGTATGACAGAAGACGGACCTATTTCACCAAGCGAATTTATCCCTGTAGCTGAAGAGTCTGGACTAATTATAAAACTAGGAGACTGGGTATTAGAAAAATCATGTCGCTTGTTTAAAACATTGCCGAATTATCAAGAAGGACTAAAGTTATCTGTGAATTTATCTATACAACAATTAATGCAGAAACGTTTTATTTTATCAGTACGTAGCATTTTAAAGAGAACTGGTTTTCCTCCGAACCGTTTAATATTAGAAATAACGGAAAGTATTGCAGTCCGCCATTTTGATTATATTATTGCTACATTACAAGAATTAAGAAATATGGGTGTTTTAATTGCTTTGGATGATTTCGGAACTGGCTATTCTTCCTTATATTATTTAAAACAACTACCACTGGATATTGTAAAAATTGATCGTAATTTTATTCGTGAATTTCATTATGATCACGCACAACCAGAACGAACGATTGTAAAATCCGTTATTGAAATTGCTCATAGTTTAAATTTAGCAGTAGTTGCTGAAGGAGTAGAAACAGTAGAGCAAGAGAGTTTGTTACAATCAATGAGCTGTGATTATGTACAGGGATTTTATTATGCGAAACCTTTATCTGTAGGAGAGCTAAAAGAAAAGTTAATTACAGATTTTTAATAAAAAAGAGAAGCCAGCAGCTTCTCTTTATTTAATCCGTTTTTTGTGAGTCTTTCATTAGTACTGGATAAAGAATAAGACCTAATACGAACAATCCAATTCCTAAGAAGAATGTTTTTAAATCAGCAGTTCCCGTTTTGATAACCCAAATGGAGTATATCAACGCTAATGTAGTAATGATTCCATCTTTTACTCGAGATCCTGGCAGTATATCATACGTTTCTCCTGTAATAACTAATTTTAATTGGTACAAGGTAGAAACAAGGTATGGAATTAAATAGGCTAATGTTGCTACGACGATAGCGAAACTATACGCTTCTGAAACAGTACCAGAAATCGTTGAAAATAAGAAAATTTGCGTCATTACATTTGTAATCAATAATGATTTTGAAGGACTACCTTTTTTATTTGTTTTCCCGAAAAACTTAGGGAAAAGTCCATTTTTTGCTGCCTGGTAAGGTACCTCTGAACTAACAACAATCCAGCCAACTGTAGATCCAAATAAAGATATAAGAGCGAGTAAAGCCATTATATATGCACCTTTATTTCCAATTGCTAAATTTAATGCGTCTACTAATGGTTTTTGAGACTCTTTTAAAGCATCTTGCGGAAGAGCTCCCATTGTAAGTAAAGTAATTGACATGTAAATAAGAAGAGCGATAATTAATCCGAAAATCGTAGCTTTTTTTACATCGCGCTGTGATTTTGCACGATTAGAAAGCATAACTGCTGATTCAATACCGATAAATGCCCAGAGTGTTGCAATAGCAGCTGAATTGATTTGTCCACCTAATGAGATTGATTGTCCTGCTTCATTCATAAAGGTTTGACCGTCTCCGAAATTAGAGGCGTTGAAAATGAATAATGTAATTACAATAAACATTGTAAATCCAATAATTTTTGCAATGGTAGCAAGTAGATTCATGTTTCCAGCTCGATCAATATTTTGAGAAAGAATATATTGAATTCCCCAAAGCATAAGGCTACATACGAGGAAAGTTAATCCTTTTCCGAGTTCCAGTGAAAATCCATTTATTGAAAAAAGAATTTGCTTACTTTGTAAAACTGGAAAGAATGTTGATAAATATCCAGCAAAGGAAATAATAACAGATGCTGTTGCAGCCCAGTTAGCAGCCCAATATCCCCATGCCATACTATATCCTGCAACTTTACCAGCTTTTTTTGAAGGAAACATCGCTTGAGCATAGCTTTGTGGTCCAGCTTTTAATTCTGGTTTCCGAATCGCTAAATTTCCAAATACAAGTGCAATCATAAATACGCCAAGGCCTGTAATACTCCATGCGAGTGTAGAACCCATTGGCCCTGATACTTGTGCTAAATTTGCTGGAAGCATAAATACGCCACCGCCAACCATATTCCCGATAACAAATGCTGTTAAAACCCATAATCCCCATTTTTTCGTTTCCATTTTTGTTAACTCCTTTGTAGTAAGTTTTGCTTAAACATCATTTTTTACTAGCTTTTTGACAATAAAAAAAGAGCCATGTAGATAAAAAAATACCTACATGGCTCTTTCGCCAAAGCGTAGGTACAACGGGAATAACCCTTGTACCTACGCGTAATTTTTCCGCTAGGTTTCAAGGGTTACGTATGATGATGATGTTTTTGTGCAAATGTAACTACAGTTGTTGTATAAGTAAGCATAGTTCTTTGCTCCCTTTCTCCTCTGATTTTGAAGTTAGTATACTACATGTTTTTTTGAATGAAAAGAAAAATATAAAAATTTTTATAAAAATACGTTTTAAAGATTAAATATTTACCTATATTTTTCTTGTACTGGAAAATAAGTGAGAGATTGGCAGAAGAGTGAAGCATGTTATAATACATATAGAATTAGAAGGTGACAAGGGGCTATTGTAGATGATGAGTAAGTATGAACAAATTTATACAGAAATCAGTAAATCTATTGATAATAAACAATTAAAAGAGGGATGCAAAATCCCATCAGAAACAGAATTAATGAAGCAGTATGAGGCAAGCCGAGGCACGGTAAGAAAAGCTGTAGATTTACTGCAAGAGCGTGGATATGTGCAAAAAATTCATGGAAAAGGTGTTTTTGTTTTAAAGCGAAAAAATATTGAATTTAATTTTGGCGGTATTGTAAGTTTCCAAGAAGAAAATGAACGTTTAGGACGTCATTGTATTACGGAAGTTGTGGAAATGGACAAAGAAAAAGCCACAAAAGACATTGCGAAATTATTAAATGTAAAAGAAAAAACAGAGATTGACCATATTAAACGTGTACGAAATATTGATGGAGAAAAAGTAATTTTAGATATAAATCATTTTGTATCTGAGTTTATTCCAGGATTAACGAAAGAAATTGCAACTGCATCGATTTATAAATACATCGAGAAAGAGCTTGGGCTACATATTAGTTATTCGCAGAGGGTAATAGAAGTACAGCCATGTACAGAGGATGACAGAAAGTATTTAGATTTAAATGGAACAGACTATGTTGTCGTTGTGAAAAACTTTACACATTTGTATGATGGAAGTCAGTTTGAATATACAGAATCACGCCACCGTTTAGATATTTTTCACTTTTCGGATGTGGCACGCAGGAAGTAAAGAGGTGGAACAAAATATTGTTTCATCTCTTTTTTTTATAAAAAAAACACAAACTCGTATATACGAGTGTTGACTAACTTATATATACGAGTTAATATGTAATTGTAAACGGTATCAAAAAAAGAAAAGAGGGACGGGAATATGGGGAAAGACTATCGTAAAACAGCAGAGGAAGTGTTGCAGTATATTGGTGGGAAAGACAATATTGAACAAGCTGCACATTGTGTGACGAGGCTCCGTATCGCTTTAAAAGATGAAAGTAAAATAGATAATGATAAATTACAGTCTGTTTCATTAGTGAAAGGAGCGTTTCATAACGCTGGTATATTTCAAGTTGTAATTGGTCCAGGGGATGTAGATCGTGTTTACGCTGAATTGATAACGCTTGCAGGTATGAAAGAATCGACTGTAGCGGACGTAAAAGACTCTGGAAATCAGAAGTTAAATCCAGCTCAAAAGTTTGTAAAAATATTTTCGGATGTATTTATGCCGATATTACCAGCGATCGTAACAGCTGGTTTACTAATGGGTATTAACAATCTATTAGGCGCAAAGGACTTATTTTTTGATGGGAAAAATTTATTAGATGTTTATCCGAACTTAGGCGGGCTTTGGGATTTAATTAATATGATGGCCAATACAGCATTCGTATTCTTACCAGCACTTGTCGGTTGGTCAGCAACGAAGCGTTTTGGTGGTAGTCCAATACTAGGGATTGTTATGGGATTAATGCTTGTGCACCCGGCCTTATTAAACGCTTGGGACTATGGAAAAGCAGCGACTGGTTTAGAGGGTCAAAAGATTGAGTACTTCAATATTTTAGGACTATTCCAAATTGAGAAGGTAGGATATCAAGGACAAATTTTACCTGTTTTAGTAGCAGCATTTGTATTAAGTAAAGTGGAAATTTTCTTAAAGAAACATGTACCAAATGCAATTCAATTATTAGTTGTACCAATTACAACAATCGTTGTGACAGGTGTGTTAGCACTAGGAATTATCGGTCCGGTTACACGTCATATTGGAGATTTATTAACAGTAGGATTAGTAGGTGTATATGAAACAGTACCAGTAGTTGGAGCAGTATTATTTGGAGCGTTATATGCACCGCTTGTAATTACAGGTATGCATCATATGTTTATTGCAATTGATTTACAATTGATTGCACAACATGGCGGGACATTTATTTGGCCGATGATCGCTCTTTCTAACATTGCGCAAGGTAGTGCGGCACTTGCGATGTTCTGGATTTCTAAAAATCAAAATGATAAAAGTATGGCATCAACATCAGCCATTTCAGCATACTTCGGTATTACAGAACCAGCGATGTTTGGGGTGAATTTACGAAATAAGTTCCCGTTCTATGCAGCGATTATAGGATCTGCTGTGACAGCGATATTCATTACATTAAATGGTGTATTAGCGCCTGCTATCGGAATTGGCGGATTGCCAGCATTTATTTCTATCATTCCGAAATCGATTCCAATGTTTATTGTAGGAATGATTATTGCAGTTGTAATCCCGTTTACTTTAACATGGTTATTTGCAAAAAGAGTCAAACAGAAGTAGGAGGAAGTTAAACATGAAGGATTGGCATAAAAGTGTAGTCTATCAAATTTATCCGAAGAGCTTTAATAGTTATTACAATAGAGAAACCGGGGATATAAAAGGTGTTACAGAGAAACTAGATTATTTAAAAGAACTCGGAGTGGATTATATATGGTTAACACCGATATACCAATCACCACAAAATGATAATGGATATGATGTAAGTGATTACTACAGCATTGATCCATCTTACGGAACGATGGAAGAGTTTGAAGAACTTTTAGCAGAAGCGAAAGTACGTAACATTGAGATTATGCTTGATATTGTTGTAAATCATAGTTCGACTGAACATAAGTGGTTTAAAGAAGCGAAGGAAGATAAAAATAGTCCATATCGTAATTACTATATTTGGCGTGATGAAAAAAATAATTGGCAGTCTAAGTTTGGTGGATCTGCTTGGAAATATGATGAGAAGACGGAGCAATATTATTTACATTTATTTGATGAAACACAAGCTGATTTAAATTGGGAAAATGAAAAACTTCGTGAAGAAGTATATGATATGATGCGTTTTTGGCTGGATAAAGGAGTAACAGGATTCCGATTAGATGTCATTAACTTAATTTCAAAAGACCAATGTTTCTTAAACGATGAAGGTAGTACTGCGACAAGTGATGGACGCAAGTATTATACAGATGGTCCGCGTGTTCATGAATATTTACAAGAGATGAACCGAAATGTTTTTGCAGGAAAAGATGTAATTACAGTTGGAGAAATGTCATCTACGACAATTGATAATTGTATTAAATATTCTAATCCTGAGCGTAATGAATTAAGCATGACGTTTAGTTTCCATCATTTAAAAGTAGATTATCCGAATGGTGATAAGTGGACGAAAGCAGAGTTTGATTTTATTAAATTAAAAGAGATTATGTCTAGCTGGCAAATTGAAATGCAAAAGGGCGGAGGATGGAATGCGTTATTTTGGTGTAATCATGACCAGCCTCGCATCGTGTCACGCTTTGGTGATGATGGAAAGTACCGAAACGAATCTGCAAAAATGTTAGCGACAGCCATGCACATGCTGCAAGGAACGCCTTATATTTATCAAGGGGAAGAAATCGGTATGACGAATCCTAAATTTGAGTCCATCGAGCAATATCGTGATGTGGAATCGTTAAATATATACGATATAAAGCTAAAAGAAGGGCTATCAAAAGAAGAGATTATCGGGATTTTAAAGCAAAAATCTCGTGACAACTCTCGCACTCCGATGCAGTGGAATGAAGAGATGAACAGTGGTTTTACAACAAGTACACCTTGGATTTCAGCGGCTGAAAACTTTAAAGAAATAAACGTAGAGAAGGCATTAGAAGATAAAGAGTCCGTATTTTATCATTATAAAAAGTTAATAGAACTTAGGAAAACGTATGATGTAATTACAGAAGGAGAATATGCTATTTTGGATAAAAATGATCCTAAGATTTGGGCATATACTCGTACTACAGAAAGTGAAGTGCTGCTTGTTATAAATAACTTCTATGGAGAAGAAATAACGTACTCTGTACCAGCGCACGTTCAATTAGATGGAATGAAACAAGAAATACTACTGTCGAATTATAAAGATGCTAGCAAGGATATTACAAAACTTAGCTTAAGACCATATGAATCAATTGTGTATCGATATACGAAATAAAAGGTTGTATGCCGCATGGGCATACAACCTTTTATTTTAGGACACCACTGTACAAAATGTTTACCTCTACCTCAGGTTTGAATTTTACTTTTGCATAATCTTTATTCCAATTTTTCTTCTTCCATAAGTCAGGGTGATAGGCGATAAGGTGTCTGCCGATACCGAAAGCATCACAGTTTGCTTTTTGTAACTTTTTCGTTATCTTTTTAGCTTCTTTCGTAAGTTGTGTAGACAATTCTTTATTTAGTTTTTTTCTTTCATCCATTTTGTAAAGATTATCTCTCGGAGCTTCAAGCGCTATAACTTTTAGTTGGAGCTTAATGTGAGCATAAACATTTCCTTTTTTATCTGTTGTTATTTTTAAGTCGCGTTTTAACTTTCGATTGCTAATTTCCATTGTTAAATAATCAGATGTTTTCTCTGATTCATCGCTAGTAAGCTTTTGGGTTATACGGGCACTTGTTCCCATTTTTCCAGTTAATAATACGAATAAAACAGATTGTTTCAAAGGTAAATGCCCAGTTAATTTATCATTATTAAATAAAGCTAGACCGTTTGTAATCACTTCTTTTCCTTTTATTTTTATAGAAGGGAGGGTAAAGTCTTTACCGGGATCTAACATTTTTGTAGCAGCTGTTTCTAAAGTTTCTTTTGGAAACACACTCATATCTTCTAAACTTTTCACTTTTTTCTTTAGAAAATCTCCAATTAGTAAATTTCCTACTTTCTTTTTTTCTAGTATCTCGGATGTTTCACCATCTACTGCAATAAGTTTTACTAAAGCAGTTGGGTTTGTTGGGTCCCGAAAGCTGACATCTAAATAAGGTAATATACCTTTTTTTAGGATTTTGGTTCCGAGTAATTGAACGCCATATTTAAAATAGCGAATATTCCCAGTCACATTTTTTTTTAGGGCATCGCTTGTATCCCTTATGTTATGCCCGTTTGCTGAATGTATTTCATTTTCGAATGAAGATTGCTCGCCGCTTGAACTTTTTACGAGTTCAAGCGTTTGCTGAAGTTTATTCTCTTCCGTAATATCATAACCAATGCTATAAGCTAATCTGGCTTCTCTTAATGGCTCTTGATCCCAACAGCCAGAAAGGAGGGAACTAGTACATAATATAAAAAGTAATTTAACTCTTTTTTGGAACATACTGTTCTCCTTTCTTATTTCTTATTACTGAATAAAGTAGAAATAAAAGAGGGAGGACAACGATGAAAATATACGTGAACTTATCAGTGAAAGTTGAAATTACTTTTAATTCTTCAGGTGTATCTATAAATAAGGCTACACTAAAAGCAATAATACCGACGATTGGAACAGCTTTTTTATGATTAGCAAGATTGAATATATGCCCAACTCCGATTGAAGCAGCGCAATAATAACTAGCAATAGAAGCCACAACTGTTATCATCCATATTGGTATGAATAGTAAATCCGTCCGGTCTATAATCCCGATATGTAAGGAGCGTAATAAGTAAGCAACTGGTTCTGGAATAAGCTCGATTTGTTTTGGGCTAAATACGATATAGCAAATCCAAACAGTAAAAGTATAAAAAAGAGTTACAAATCCGTTAGCGATAGAAATTGCCTTCAGTTTTGCCACAGAACTCCCGTTTACTTTTGGGAAAGCGATAAGAATGATTTCAAAACCATACATGGCTGTAATTGTTTCCTTGGATGCTTGAATTATATTCCACCAGCCGGCTTCTGTAATGGGAAAAATATAAGAGAAATCAGCTCGGGAAAGCCCTAGGGCAATTAAAAGAGCCATGGGCAAAATGAGAATAGAAGCCATGACATAAAATCGTACGATGACTTTAAATGTATTATAGGCTATATAGCAGCAAGCTATCGTAAATAGTAAGAGAATTGCGTACCAAGGGGTCGCTTGCAAAACCCACACTTTAATGACATTACAAGCATTTAACATAACTGTCATACCGATAAGAGTAAAATAAAAAACATAAGCAAAGCCTAATAGTTTTCCAAACTTATTACCAAATAGCATACAAACACTTTCATACATATCTGCATCAGGGAATCGTTTTAAGAAAAGCCACATTAGTAAAATAATAAGCTGAATCGCAAGCCCGGCGATGAGCGCGGAAATCCATCCACCACCTTTTGCTATTGGGTGAAGACGGTTAGGTAGAGAAAGGATACCAACTCCGATTTGGCATTGAATAACGAAAAAGGTAAATTGAACGAGCGAAATTTTACTTTGCGTGTTTGTCACCGTCCTCATCCTCTCTCGTTACATGTTGTCGTTGCATTTTTTTCGGTTTTGGATCATGTGGTCGTTCCCAAAACGACCAAATTGGAAGTCTTACGAAAGAATCTTTCATATCTTTTATCCGCATCGGGGCAACAGGAGAAAGATATGGCGTATGAAATGAATGTAATTGACATAAATGAACGAAAGTTATAATTAGACCGAATGATATTCCGACGTATCCGAATATAGCAGCAAGAATCATTAATGGAAAACGAAGAATTCGAACTGCTGAACTCATATCGTTTGATGGAACGAGAAAAGATGAGATGGCAGTTAAAGCTACAACAATAATCATCGTATAAGAAACAAGTCCAGCTTTTACAATTGCATCACCAATTACTAAACCACCTACAATACCGATTGTTTGTCCAACTCGGCTTGGTAAGCGAATACCAGCTTCCCGTAATAATTCAAAGATTAATTCCATTAAGAGAGCTTCAAAAATAGGAGGAAGTGGTACTTTCTCTAATGAAGCTTTAATTGTATACACAAGTTCGAGCGGCAATACATCAGGATGAAAGGCTACGGTTGCGATATATATAGCTGGTAAGAGAAAAGCAATCAAGAAACTCACTAAGCGAATCATTCGGACGAAAGAACCGACAATCCAGCGGTTATTATAATCGTCTGGTGATTGATAGAAAGCAAATAACGTAACAGGAACGATAAGCGCTGTGGGATCTCCATCAGATAAAATAGCAACTCGTCCTTCCATTAAATTTGCAGCGGTCCTATCTGGACGCTCTGTATTTAATTGCTGCGGAAATGGTGAGAAAGACGTATCCTCTATAAATTCTTGTATATATCCTGGAGGCATAAGTGCATCTGTCTTAATCGTTTCTAACCTTCTTTTTACTTCTGTAACTAAATCGTCATTCGCTATGTTTTGCATATAAGCAATAGCTACTTTCGTGTGCATTTCTTCACCGAGTGTAAAATATTTAACAACTACATTTGGACTCTTAATGAGTTTACGAATAGAGGCTAAATTCGTTGCTAAATCTTCTACAAAACCAGTATGCGGTCCACGTACAATACCTTCATTATCAGGCTCTGTTATATCTCTTTTTAAAGATAGAGCCGTTTCAAAAGTGCAAAAGCTTTCGACATGTTCATGAAAATATAAAGATTTACCTTGTAATAAAAGCTGCACACCATAATTTAAATTCGTTTCTTTTTTCATATTTAATGTAGAAAAAGCTTTATCTAAAGATAAATACGATCGCGTTAATAATGGCTCAAGAGCTAATTGATGAATTAGATTTGGGTCTGCTAAAGATTCGATATATATGATTATTCCTTTTCCGTTTTGAAAAGGGAGATCTAATTTTTTTATATCATCAGAATGAGAAAGTTTATTTTCAATGTAATTAATGTTCTCAGGGAGTGATGGAAACATATGCTTTTGGCCCGTACTCTCTTGTTGTTCTTTTTTCTCTGTCATAATTTCCACCTCTTTTAGATAAAGTTACTTCTGTTAATTTTTGCTTTTTGTGAGAAATTTATGCTTGGATTATTTTTGACAAAGTAGCTTGAAAGTTACGTTACGTCATCTTTTATACTATAGAAAATAGGGTATAGGGGATGATATAAATGACTTTGAGGGATATGTGGGGATGGAAAGAAATTTTATATTTATTTATGTTTGTATTTGTTATTGTTCCAGTAACTGTTGAATCTCTTTTTTATAAATATATTTTAGAAATAATAGGTAACTCACTATATGCTGGAGTATTAATGGGCTTTATAATGGCAGTGATATTTACTACTGTAGTTTATCTTTTTTGTATCAAAAGATATAAACTCTCGTGGAAAGATATTGGAATTCGGAAGCTTTCATGGAAAGATCTTTTATGGACAGTTGGAGCGGTTATTTTCTTAATTGTAGCTAGTATTGCTGTATTAGTGATAATGGAGAAAATGGGTATTTCCTTTGAAAATAGTAAGACGGAGACGGTCCAAAATGATAAATCAATCTATTCATTCTGTATCGTGGTAATTGGAGCAGCAATTATATCACCAATCTATGAAGAGATTTTATATCGAGGTGTTTTTTATACATTTTTTCGTGATAGATATGGCATGTGGGGCGGTATGTTTATTAGTTCCATAATATTTACCGTTGTCCATATCCCTACATATAACACATTACTGGTGAATTTTTTGAGTGGGGTAGTATTTGCATGGTTATATGAGAAAACAAATTCTATTTTATCAGCTATGATTGCCCACGCATTATTCAATTTCATAGCAGTACTTCTAACATTTGTGTCGAATTAAGAAGATATATAGGAGGGATATATATGGAAATAGCTGTAGAACGTGTTTTTACGAAAGAGATTTTAAAAAGAGCAGCGAATTTGTTTCATGTAACAGTAGAAGAAAAGCCACTTGGAGATTTTGAGAATTATATTTTTAAGGCGAAGGGTGATAATGATGAAGATTATGTATTACGTTTAACACATTCTTCTCATCGTTCTAAACAAGAGGTAGAGGCTGAACTAGATTTTTTACGATATGTTGCGGAGAATGGGGCAAAGGTAGCAGGACCTCTTTATTCAACGTCTCGAAATCTCGTAGAAGAAATCGTAGCAGAGGATGGGACTTTCTTTTTCGCTTCTTTATTTATATATGCAAAAGGTGAGCAAGTAAAAGGAGCAGAATCGCCTTATTGGGGAGATGCTTATTTTGAAGCGTGGGGAAAAGCGATTGGGCAACTGCATCGCCTTACAATGGATTATCCTAAAACAGACTACCGTGATACGTGGGAAGAAGACGAAAGTGGAATTGTTAATGAATTAGAAGATGGTCAAGTGAAAGAGATTGCAGCGGTATTAATGGATGAAATTAAGGCTCTTCCAGTTGAAAGAGAAACGTTCGGTCTTATGCACGGTGATATTCATCAAGGTAATTTTCATTATGATGGTAAAGAGCTAACAATCTTTGATTTTGATGATGCTGCTTATAATTACTTTATACATGATTTAGCGATGGTTTTATACTACTCTGTTCTATTTACACCGTGGACAGCAGAAGAGAAGACAGATTTTGCTCGTAAACAGTTACAAGTGTTACGAAAAGGATATGAGTATGAGCACAGGCTGGCGGATAGTTGGTATGAATCGTTACCACTATTTTTACGTTTACGTGATATAGGTTTATATGGAACGCTTCAAAAGAAGTTTAAAGGGAAAGATATGCCTGATAACTTCTTGAAATTATCAGAAGAGCTATACGAAAGAATTATTAAAAGAGAAGCAATTGTGAATATATAATACATTTAGTTCAAAACAAAGTATATAAAACAAATATATACTTTGTTTTTTTATACAAAAATATGTTTACTTTATTAAAATAATATTGTCCTAGATTCGGTATACACTTATAATTTTATATATATTCTGAATATTCTTTATAAAAAGGAGGGGGAATGTTGGAAGCTTTCGTAAATTGGTTAAATAATATTGTTTGGAGTCCAGCACTTGTTTATTTATGTTTAGGAGTAGGTTTATATTTTTCTATTCGAACGAAGTTTTTACAAGTAAGACATGTAGGAGAAATGGTGAAGCTGACATTTCAAGGGGAAAAATCAGAAGCTGGTGTTTCTTCATTCCAAGCGTTAGCACTTTCGTTATCAGGACGTGTTGGAACAGGGAATATCGCTGGGGTAGCAACAGCGGTTGCATTCGGTGGACCAGGAGCTGTATTTTGGATGTGGGCAGTAGCCTTTTTAGGAGCAGGATCAGCTTATGTAGAATCAACACTCGCGCAAATATATAAGACGAAACATCAAGGGCAGTTTCGTGGTGGACCTGCTTATTACATTGAAAAAGGTTTAGGTGTGAAATGGTATGCTTTAGTATTCGTTGCAGCGACAATTCTTGCAACGGGGCTTTTACTACCAGGTGTACAAGCAAATAGTATTGCTGTAAGTTTAGAAACTGCTTTTGGTATTAATACTACCGTATCAGGGGCTATATTAGTTGTCGTATTAGCTCTTATCATTTTCGGTGGAGTAAAGCGAATTGTTAACGTAGCGCAAGTTGTCGTACCGTTTATGGCAATAGGCTATATTTTAGTAGCTTGCGTCATTGTTGCTATGAATATTGAAAAATTGCCAGAAGCATTTATGTTAATTATAAGAAGTGCATTTGCATTAGAAGCTGCTTTCGGTGGTATTATCGGTTTAGCAATCTCTTGGGGGGTAAAACGTGGTATTTATTCCAATGAAGCAGGACAAGGGACTGGACCACACGCAGCAGCTGCAGCCGAAGTATCACATCCAGCTAAGCAAGGTTTAGTACAAGCATTTTCCGTTTACATTGATACATTATTTGTTTGTTCAGCAACAGCATTTATGATGATTATTACAGGCATGTATAACGTATTTGATGCAAGCGGAAAAAACTTTATCGTTAATAAACTAAACGGCGCTCAGCCAGGACCAGGATATACACAGGCGGCGGTAGAATCTGTTTTCCCTGGATTTGGAAATGGTTTCGTTGCAATCTCGTTATTATTCTTCGCGTTTACAACAATTATGGCGTATTACTACATTGCAGAAACGAATATCGCGTACTTAAATCGTGATAAAGATCGCCCTTGGATGTCCATGGTACTAAAGTTTGTATTTTTAGGAGCTGTATTCTACGGCTGTATAAAAACAGCAGCAACGGCTTGGGCTTTAGGCGACATTGGGGTAGGAATTATGGCATGGGTAAATATCATTGCGATTTTATTGTTACAAAAACCTGCATTAGTCGCATTAAAGGATTATGAAAAACAGAAAAAAGAAGGAAAAGATCCAGTATTCGATCCAGGGCCATTAGGAATTAAAAATGCTGATTTTTGGGAGCATGAATACGGGAAAGATAAGAAAGAAGAAGTATCTTAATCGAATAAAAATGAAGAAGCAAAGGGGAAACCCTTTGCTTTTTTTATGGACAAATTGAAGCTAAAAGTTATTTTTGGGACTATTTTTGAATATAAAAAGAATGTACATGCATTGTTAGGGGAAGGGGGAGTATGTTGATAGAATTTCGTAATGTAAATAAATATTATGGTAACTTTCAAGTTTTGAAAAATATTAATGTGCAAGTGAAAAAAGGCGAAGTGGTAGTAGTTGTCGGGCCTTCAGGATCAGGAAAAAGTACATTGCTTCGATGTATAAATCAATTAGAGGCAATTACAGATGGAGAATTAATTGTACAAAATACAGAGGTACACAATAAAAAAACGGACATGAATGAATTGCGGCGAAATATTGGGATGGTCTTTCAACATTTTTATTTATATCCACATAAAACGGTTCTTCAAAATATTACATTAGCACCGATTAAAGTAAATAAAGTTTCCAAAGAAGAAGCAGAGAAAACAGCAATGTTTTATTTAGAGAAAGTAGGAATCCCTGAGAAGGCTAACGTATATCCACATCAATTATCCGGAGGACAACAGCAACGGGTGGCAATTGCTAGAGGACTTGCAATGCAGCCGGAAATTATGCTATTCGATGAGCCTACGTCTGCTCTTGATCCAGAGATGATTGGAGAGGTACTTGATGTTATGAAAGCACTGGCTAAAGAAGGGATGACAATGGTCGTTGTCACGCATGAAATGGGATTTGCTAGAGAGGTAGCAGATAGGATCTTATTTATGGATGATGGCCAAATTATTGAAGATACAACACCGGCGAACTTTTTTGCAAACCCTGAACAAGAAAGAGCCCGTTTATTTTTAAGTCGGGTGCTAAATCATTAGAGGAGGAATTTCATGCTTAAAATGAAAAAGTTATTTACTTTAATCGTATTTTCATGTTTATTCGTGCTTGTTGTTGCTGGATGCGGAAGTAAGAAAGATGAGGCAAAGGAAACAAATACGAAGCAAGGCGGGGCTGTTGAGCAAATTAAGAAACGAGGGAAATTAGTAGTTGGGGTGAAGAATGATACGAATTTATTTGGATTAAAAAATCCTTCAACAGGGCAGGTAGAAGGATTCGATGTTGATGTCGCCAAGGCACTGGCGAAAAAGATTCTTGGAGATGAAAAGAAGCTAGAGCTGAAAGAAGTAACGTCTAAAACACGCATTCCAATGCTGAAAAATGGTGATATTGATGCAATTATTGCAACAATGACAATTACGGAAGAACGCAAAAAAGAAGTGGATTTTTCAGATGTATATTTTAAAGCAGGACAATCGTTACTTGTGAAAAAAGGAAGCAATATTAAGAGCGTCGATGATATAAAACAAGGCGTTAAAGTATTAGCTGTAAAAGGATCAACATCTACAAATAACATTCGTCAAAAGTCACCAGAAGCGACTGTATTAGAGTTTGAAAATTATAGTGAGGCATTTACAGCGTTAAAGGCAGGTAAAGGTGATGTGTTAACGACAGATAATGCGATCCTTTACGGAATGGCAAAACAAGATTCTAATTATGAAGTAGTAGGAAAAATTTTCACAGATGAACCGTATGGAATTGCAGTGCAAAAAGGGGCAGATGATTTAACGAAAGAGATTAATACTTTAATTAAAGACATGAAAGCAAGCGGGGAGTATGACAAATTATATGAGAAGTGGATTGGACAAAAACCAGAAAAGTAGATAGTAAAAGTGAGAGGATGAGAGTACTCATCCTCTTCTTGTAAAGAAAGAGGGGAGAATATGTGCCTGATTTTTCTATATTAACGAATAACATTGATATGTATTTAGAAGGGTTTAAATATACAGTTATGTCTAGTGTAATTGCATTGATAGGTAGTTTTATTTTAGGAGTAATTTTGGCAGTAATGCGTATTGCACCTATTCGCATTTTAAATTGGATAGGATCAGCTTTTGTGGAGTTTGTAAGAAATATTCCACTTGTATTAATTGCATTTATATTCTATTTTGCTTTACCTGTAATAGGAATTACTTTAAATGGTTTTGTAGCAGGAACAGTTACGCTTACGGTATATACGGCAGCTTTTATTGCAGAAGTAATTCGCGCTGGTATTTTATCAGTTGCGAAAGGGCAGATGGAAGCTGCTCGCTCTTCAGGGCTAACGTATGTGCAGGCGATGTATTATGTTGTCTTACCCCAAGCAGTGAAAATTGTAATTCCCCCTTTAGGAAACCAGTTTCTCAATTTAGTTAAAAACTCTTCAATACTTGGAATTATTGCTGGTGCTGATTTAATGTATCAAGGAGATTTAATTTCAACGAAGACGTTTGTTACGTTTGATGTTTATATATTTGTCGGGATGTTTTATTTAATATTAACAATTCCGCTCAGTATGCTAGTGCGTTATTTAGAAAAACGCTTAGCAAAGGAGGCGGTGTAAATGGATTTCAAGGGAGCAATTACAGGAGATCATATTCTATTTTTATTAAAAGGATTACTTATAACATTAGAGGTAGCGCTCATAGCAATTGTACTTAGTTTTATTATTGGAAGTGTAATCGGTATATTGCGCTACACGAAAATACCTGTCGTCTCACAAGTATTAGGAGTTATAGTTGAAGTGATTCGAAACTTACCACTACTGTTAATTATATTTTTCACGTATTTTGCACTTCCAGAAGCAGGCTTGAAATTAGAAATTATAACAGCTGCAATTGTTGCTTTAACAATATTTGAGGCAGCAATGATATCTGAAATTGTTAGAAGTGGTCTATTGTCTATTGAAAAAGGGCAGGTTGAAGCTGCAAGATCTTCGGGATTAACGTATGTTCAAGCGCTTTGGCATATTATTTTGCCACAAGCATTAAGGAGAATGGTTCCGCCGCTTGTCAGTCAATTTATTTCATTGCTGAAGGATACGTCGCTAGCGGTTGTTATATCACTCCCTGAGCTTATGCATAATGCTCAAATTATTAGCGGGCAAAATGTGAATTACATGATTCCGACGTTTATAGTAGTAGCTTGTATGTACTTTATCGTAAATTATAGTTTATCAATTTTATCGAGAAGATTAGAACTCCGTTGACTCTTACAATATATGTAAGGGTTTTTTCCTTGTTTCTCCTTATTTTCCTCTAAATAGAATCTAAATCTTGCAATAATTCGATTTTTATATTGTTTTATCAGAAAAGTTTTAATTTTATATAGAAAATGTAATCGCTTTCGTGTATATTTTTATTATCAGAAAATTTTAACAGGATATAGGGGTATGGTAGGGGGAGGATTTAGATGCAGCAACCAACGAATGAGAAATTACATCGTACGATGAAGAGTAGACATTTATTTATGATCGCACTTGGTGGTGTAATCGGAACTGGTTTCTTCTTAGGTTCAGGTTACACCATTAATCAGGCTGGACCAGGGGGAGCCATCCTTTCATATTTAGTAGGCGGATTTATTATGTATTTAACAATGCTTTGTCTTGGAGAGTTAACGGTAGCGATGCCGGTTTCAGGATCTTTCCAAAAGTATGCGACGAAGTTTATTGGACCAGGAACGGGCTTTATGATTGGCTGGTTATACTGGCTCGGCTGGGCAGTAACAGTGGGTCTAGAATTAACGTCAATCGGTTTAATGATGAAAAGATGGTTTCCAAATGTTGAGGTTTGGGTATGGTGCCTTGTATTCGGTGTTATTTTATATGCTTCAAACGCAATTTCGGCGAAAAGTTATGCCGAATTAGAATTTTGGTTCTCTAGTATTAAAGTAATTACAATTCTTGCATTTGTTGTGCTTGGTGGTAGTGCATTATTAGGATTTATATCATATGACGGAAAAGAAGCAGCACCTCTTTTCTCTAACTTTGTAAGCGATGGTGGACTTTTCCCGAATGGACTAGCTGCCGTATTACTTACAATGATTACAGTTAACTTCTCGTTCCAAGGAACAGAGTTAATCGGAATTGCAGCGGGAGAAAGTGAAAATCCAGAAAAAACAATTCCACGTGCAATCCGTAATACAGTATGGCGCATTATGTTATTCTTCATTTTAACAATGACGATTTTAGTAGGATTAATTTCTTGGAAAGAAGCAGGCGTAATTGAAAGTCCATTCGTAGTCGTATTTGATAAAATTGGTATTCCATACGCAGCTGATATTATGAACTTCGTTATTATTACTGCGTTATTATCTGTAGCGAACTCTGGATTATATGCAGCGACGCGTATACTATGGTCACTTGCAAATGAGGGAATGGCACCAACTTCCTTCCAGAAAGTAAATAAGCGTGGTATTCCAATTACAGCGCTAGTCGTAACGATTGCGGTAGCTGGATTATCTCTATTCACAAGTTTCCTTGCAGAAGATACAGTATACATGTATTTATTATCGATAGCTGGTTTATCGGCTGTTTCAAGTTGGATCATTATTGCTCTATCGCAACTTCGCTTTAGAAGTCAGTATATAAAAGGTGGAGGAAAGTTAGAGGACTTAAAGTATAGAACACCACTATACCCAATTGTCCCGATTTTAGCCTTAATTACAAATAGCATTGTTGTTATTAGTTTAGCGTTTATTCCTGAACAAAGAATGGCGTTATACTGTGGTATTCCATTTATCATTTTCTGCTATATATATTATTATATTAGTAAGAAACGGCAGAAACCGATGAAAGTGGAGATGGAAAAAACAAATGAAACTAACAATCAAACACGATGATATAGAAGCAGATTTATCGTATGGTCAATTAGCGATTGGAAAAGAAAACGGGTATTCACCGTTACAATTACTCATTTCTTCTATCGCAGGATGTAGTGCAATTGTCTTTCGAACAATTTTAGAAAAGAAACGTATTACATATGATACGTTTACAATCGAAACTGAAATTGGTAGAAGTGAAGCTTTATCGAAGCCAGTTGAAAGTGTTCATTTGCACTATAAAATTAAAGCAGAAAACATTACAGAAGAGCAGCTGGACAAGGCGCTGCAACTTGCAGTGAAAAATTGTACGATTGTTCAATCTGTAAAAGATAGTATAAAGGTTACGGAAACAATTGAACTAATAAAATGAAACATAAAAACGTGAGAGCCGTATTCTCACGTTTTTATGTTTTTAGAAAGAGGGGAAAGTGTAGTGGGCTGTTTAGGTTGTAAATTAGCAAACGAAGAGAAAAAAATATATAAAGTATATGAAGATGATTATGTAACTTGCTTTTTAGATCATGCGCCTTTCTACCCAGGACATACTTTAATTGTGCCAAAGCAGCATGTTGTAGAAGTAGACGAATTAGATGATGTTGCTCAATTATGGATGCTTCTAAGCTGATTGCAAAAGCGATTAAGGCATTATATAAACCAGATGGAATTACAGTTTGTCAAAATGGTAGAGTATTTAACGAGTTAACACATTACCATATGCATGTCGTACCAAGATATAAAGAGCGTTCGTTTGCTGAGTTTTATACGGTGCAACCGGAGGAAAAGAAGAATCATAACTTTGAAGAGACAAAGAATTTGTTAAAAGAAGCGATAGAGCAAATACTGCATATTGAAAAGGTGTAAAAGAATTTTTCTTAGAGATACAGTCAGGAAAATTCTAATATTAAAAAGCCCAATTTCTCAGTTACAATAGAGAAATTGGGCTTTTGCTTATTCTATTATTAAATTTTATCTATAAAAAGATTTTGTAGTGTCACAAAGTATAGCGCTCATTCGTTATATAGAGTGAGAGGAGGAATTATATGAAAGTTACAAACAACGATTATGAAAAGATGGAAGAGCTATATGAGTTGTATGAACAAAAGATTTATTATGTAGCGTATTCTATTTTAAATAATATTCAGCAGGCCGAAGATTCGGTTCAAGAGACGTTTATTACTCTTTATAAGAACTTGGAAAAGCTCCATAGCTTGAGTATTGAAGAGCTTAAACGCTACATTTTGAGGGTTGCGAAAAACAAGGCGATTGATAGCTATCGGAAAAATAGACGACATGAAACATTTTTAGAAGAATATGAAAGAGAATCAACAGAAACAGTAGATGAAAATATTGAAAAGTGGGAAAAACGTGTAATGTCCGAGTTTCAAATTGATGCATTGTTAAAAGAGTTAAATGAGTCTAATAGACAGGTGTTTAAGTATAAAGTCTTCTATAACTTAACGTATCAAGAAATTTCAAGTGTCATGGGGATAACGGAGGCCAATGTCCGCAAGCAGTTTGAGCGTGCTCGAAAACGAGTCCAAAATATGATAGGAGGTATACAACATGACGAATTCAAAGAACTCCAAAGAAATATATGAACTTGCTGAAAAAATTGCTTTAGATGATTTTGATAAACTCGAAGAACAACATGAATTTTCACATACATATACGCGCAAAAAGAAATTGTTTATGGAAGAAATGAAGCTGAGAGGCGAGCGACCACAGAAAAAGCGTAAAAGACATCGTATGTTAATCGCTGCTGCCTGTTTATTAATTGGTATGCCAACAACTGTTTTTGGTGCAGTGAAAGTCTATAATATGATTGTTCAGAAACAAAATTACGAAGTAAATGTGTCGGTAAAAAATAAGGACTCAAAAAAGAGTGATAAGTGGTATAAGCTGAAAATAGGTAAATTGCCAGAAAATATGGAAGCAATCGATGATAGTGCTATGAAATATTCATTTAAAGATAACGACGCAATGGGCGGGTTTTCATTTGTTCTTTCGAGAGTGGGAGAAAATGCGGATTTTCAAACTTTATATTCAAAAAGTTATGAAGAAAAAGAGATAAATGGCAGGAAAGCAGTAATTGTCCATAAAGAAACTGGAAACAACAACGTAATGTTTGACAGAAAGGTCTTTCTCTTTTTTGAGAAAGAAGGGATTATGTTAGAAAGTTATATTGGATCCGATGTAAACGAAGAACAAATGATAGATGTGTTAGGGAGTATTTCACTTGAGCCTACGTCAAAAGAAAAGGCATCATATATAGCAGATTATGATGAAAATCGCTTTACCAAAGCAGCTGAACCGAAAGAAAATAAGGTGATTCCATTGAAAAAAGATAGTAAACGACTATTTCATATAGGACAAAAGGTTCCAGTAACGATATCTATGGATAACAGCCAAATTGAATATGTGATAGAAAAAGTTGAAGTCTTTGATTCAATTAAAGATTTTAAACAAGAGAATTTTAATGAACTTGGCCTAGAGATATTAAGCAAGAATAAGGCTTTAGATCAGATGGGAAAATTACTATCGTACAGACGAGATGAATATAAATTAGGGAATGGTAAAGATTCAATTGATACATTAGTAGATTCGAAATTAGTTAATGTTAAATTTGTCTATTTAACAACAACAGTGAAAAATATTGGTAAAAAGTCGACAGAAGAAATCTATATGCATCCATCCATAAAACAGCTTAAATTTGAAGGGAATGCATGGAACTACGCTAAAGAAGAGGGAATGGACGCAACGCGTATTATGACGGGTGAAGTTGATTACTTGGAACCTCACGGAGACGGGAAAAGCTTTTATAATATTGGCAGTATCACACCAGGACAAACGGTGAAGGTTAACTTAGGTTATTTTGTAGATGAGGATAAACTAGATTCAATCTTTTTGGATGCTTTCCATTACAGAGGGAATGGTGGCACTGAAAATATGAATGCGGAATATCGTTGGTGGATTGATATTCGTCAATAGTAACAAAGAGACTAAAAAGCTGCTTACATCTAGCAGCTTTTTTCGTCTTCATACATATGTAAAATTTCTTTCGCACGTATACGTAAACCATCTATCAATTCTGTCGGTTCTAAAACTTTTGCATCTTTTCCGAGTCTATAAAATAAAGGGGTAATAAAATTGATTTCTCCTTTATCAATTGTTGAATTTATATATCCTGTCCCATCCTCGTTTATTATAACGAATTCCTCAAGATAAGGGACGCTTTTACATTGGCGTACGCCTTCTGTTGTCAGTAAAACATGTAACTGAGTAGGGATGTGTACTACGTTAGAGTTAGAGGCAAACCACTCTTCTAAATTCATGAATGTATCCTCATTTTCTTCCGTTGATAATATGGAAAGAATACGATCGATGCGATACAGTAATACTTTTTTTCTACCGAAGTCATAGGACGGTAAGTACCATAACCCGTCGTGAGCATATACACCAATCGGATGAACATGTTTTGTTTTTATCCCTGATTTAGATTCGTATTGAAAGTGTAAATTTTTATTTTCAATAGCCGCTGTTAACACTTCGTTTAAAAGTGGGGTCTCAATTGTTCTCTTCGGATTCCAAAAGGCGATATAAGAACGTATTTTATCAACTTTCACTTTCGCATCATGTTGTAGGGAGCTATACAGTTTATGTGTAACGGAATTGATTTCTGTGTTAAAAGGTAAGTCGCGATAGTAACTTAAAGATTGAAAAGCAAAAAAGATAGAGACTGCTTCTTCTTCCGTAAATAAGATAGGTGGAATGACCCTAGTTGTTAATACTTTATAGCCGCCGTTACGACCTTGTTCTGCGTAAATGGGCAACCCCATATCACTTAAATCTAAAATGTATCTATGAACCGTACGAACGGAAATATTAAATTCATCAGCTATTTCTTGAGCTGTAAATGTTTTTTTCGCAGAAGCAAATATAAGAATATCTAATAAGCGTTTAGCTTTTGACAAATGTATCACCTTTTCTTTTTAACATGATATAAATTGTCATGTTTTATTGTTAGTATATTGTTTACATCATATGTTATCAAGATGAGATACAAGGAGGAAAAGATATGTCACGTGAAATAGTTTTATTTATAGCGGCGAGTTTAGATGGATATATTGCGAAAGAAAATGATGATTTAGAGTGGTTAATGGAAACGGAAGGAGAGGGAGATAATGGTTATACAGAAATGTACGAAACGATTGATACAATAATTATGGGAAAGAAAACGTACGATTATGTAGTAGAGCATACGGAAACATTCCCGTACTTAGATAAAGCATGTTATGTTTTTTCTCGTTCAGAAAAAGGTTCAGACGGAAACGTGGAATTTGTAAATGAAGATGTAGTGGAGTTTACAAAAAGGTTAAAAGCACAAGAAGGGTCTAAAATATGGATGGTTGGTGGAGGAGAGCTACTGAGAGAATTCTTTAAAAATAATCTAATTGATGAATATATTGTTACGATTACACCGCATATATTAGGCTCAGGTGTCCCATTATTTAAAGAAAAGAATCCAGAAATTAATTTAACTTTAACGGATACGAAACGTTTTGGGCAATTTGTAAATTTATATTATAAAGTAAAATGATAAAGTGAAACTTTAATCAGTGGGGGTTTTGTTCATCTCCCACTGATTATTAGTTGAACCAATCGGGCTTTTACGGGCAGTTGATCCCCCACCTAACTTCTTTGCTTCCGCTGAATTTTGATGTAGGGGTCTTACTGCCCGTTAATGCGGGATAAAGAAATGATAAAACAAGATCCATGATCAACTTCACTCGTGACAGTAATCGTCCCGCCGTGTAGTTCTACAATTTCTTTCACGATAGATAGTCCTAAACCAGTTCCACCTGTAGCTCGTGATCTTGCTTTATCAACTCGATAAAAGCGTTCGAAAATGTGAGGGAGGTCTTCAAGCGGAATACCTTCGCCTTCATCTTCAATTGCAATGGAAATATGTTTATGTTCTTCTGTAACAGAAATGTTTATATGAGAATGCTCTTTTGAATGTCTATAAGCGTTATTTAAAATATTCACAACAACTTGTTCGAATCGTTGTTCATCTAAGTTTACTAGCAGTGTAGGAGGACAAGAGAAAAAAACTTTAATGTACCTTTCTTTATACATGGCGTTTACTTTTTCACATATACGCGTAAGGAAGGTGTGTAAATGCACTTCCTTTACTTGAATAGAAAAGTTATGTTGTTCCATTTGTGCAAGTGAAAATAAATCTTGAACTAAGTTTGTAATGTAATCAGACTCATCTTTTATAATTGATAAATATCGCAAACGTTGTTCAGAAGGGGTGCTTTCTTTTAAAGCAATGTCAGCGTAACCTCTTACGTATGTTAACGGTGTTCGTAATTCGTGAGCGACACTTGCTAGAAATTCACTTCGCTCTGTTTTCATATAATGTAGATCATTTGCGAGCGTCTGAATAGATGATGCTAGTTCACCAATTTCATCATTTCGAGTAGTTGTTAATGAAACAGATAAATCACCTTTACTCATTTTTTCAGTGGCATGTTTCATGTGTAACAATGGTTTTGTTAATAATCGAGATAATAGGAAAATTGTGATGACTGTGAGTAGAAACGTGATGGCACCAGCAATAATGAATTGTTTCGTTAATCCATTAACTAACTTTTCAATTGATTCTGTTCCAAGAAACATGTACACATAGCCTTCATGTTTTCCATCTACTACAATGGGGCTAACTGTACATATATAATTAGATGTTTTCCAATGATTTTCTATAATCGCTCCATTATGGTCTGTTCGAGTTTGCATTTTACTAATATGATCGTTTATAGTCGTGTTTATTTCGTTAGATTTAGCTAGTATTTCTTTATTTGCATTTGTAATAACGACAGTTGTTTCAGCTTCAGATTCCATTAATGCTACGTGAGAGATGGTTTGCTCATCGTAATATTTTTCAAGTACATCTCGATGACTATTTCCTCGCTTTAATAAAGCTGTCATCTCTTCATTTACTCTAGTGTTTACAAGACTATAATAGAGCAAAATAAAGAGAACACTTTCAATTAAAAGTGTAACAATTAAAAAATAAAATCCGAATTGAATTGAAATTCGTTTCATCGTTTTGCCCCTTACTGTTCAGTATCAATCCATCGATAACCTACTCCATACACGGTTTTTAAATGATGATCAATAGGGAAATTTGCTTTTCGCAATTTATCACGTAAATTACGAATATGTGAATCGACTGTGCGATCTTCTGTATTTGTGTTTAACCCCCAAATTCGTTCGATGAGCTGATCACGGTTTAATACGTAGTTTACATGGCGTAAAAATAATCCGAGTAAAGAAAATTCAATTGGTGTGAGAAGGAGTTCTTCATTATGGACAGAAACGAAGTGTTTTGTTTCATCCCATACAATACCGTGATATTGGATTTGTTTATGTTCATTTGTACGTCTTAAAACGGCTTCAATTCTTGCGAAAAGTTCTTCTTCATGGAAAGGTTTCGTTACGTAATCATCGGCTCCAATTTTTAATCCTTGAACGACATCTACTGTTTGATCACGAGCTGTAACCATAATAATAGGAATGTTACTAAAAGATCGGATTTTTTTGCACGTTTCCCATCCGTCCATCTTTGGCATCATAATATCGAGTAAAACAAATTTAAAGTTTCGATTTTCTATATGTAAAATAGCTTCTTCTCCTGAAGTCGCACATACGCAGTTATATCCAATTGGTGTAAGATAAAGCGTTAATAATTCAAGCATTCTCGGTTCATCGTCTACGAGCAGTATATCAATCATAGAGAGCCCTCCATATTTATAATCGTTACTTAAAGTGTAATGCAAAATCATGAAGAAATGGTGCAGATTATGATGTGTCTGCATAATTTCTTCAGAATTGCTTGTTATTGTGGAGTTGAAATTACATTTTAGGTAATCATATTGGCTCAAAAATGATTAATACGGAGGCGGTATAGTGAAAAAAATGACCCGAATTTTTGGGATAACAATAATTACAGCAGTTGGTCTTGCTGCATGCGGACAAACGAATACAGACCATAAAAACCATGAATCTACAAAAGAGAAGAAAACAGAGCAAAAGGAAATGAAAATGAATCAGGAGGTAACGGCGCCAAAAGAAATGAACCAAGGTGCATCTAATGATTTATTAACGACAAGTTTAAAAAATGTAACGAGATTAAACACAAACGACCCTTTGCAAATGGCAGTATTAACTTCACAAACGATATGGCCAGCAACTCATAAGGAGAACCAGCCAGGTGCTGTTATTTTAGTACCAGCAAGCGAGTGGCAATTAGGTATTGCGAGTGCAGACCTTATTCATCATCCGAATAACGGGCCGATTTTATTTATAGAAAAAGAAAAGATACCGGAAATGACGTTAAAAGAAATAAAACGATTAAATCCAATCGGAACGAAAGATGGAACACAAATTATGGTGATGGGGGATGTAGGTACTAGCGCGCTTGAGCAATTAAAAGGTTATAAAGTAAAACAAATAAAAGAAACAGATCCAGCTATATTTGCGAAGGATGTTGATAAGGAGTATGCCGATATAACAGGAAGCTACCCAAATAGTGTTATTATCGGTTCGTCTGAAGAAGAAGGACGTTTATATACAACACCAGCTGTAAACTGGATTTCTCATATGCCAGAACCGCTTTTATATACAGAAAAAGATAAGGTGCCAGAAGCGACAATAGAGGCATTAAAAATGAGAAAAGATAAAGCAAATATATATGTATTAGGGCCAGAAAAAATTGTTTCAAAAGAAGTAGAAAAAGAGCTAAGCAAATACGGGAAAGTAACGCGTATTAGTGGAGAGACCCCTACAGAAAACTCGATTGCGTTCGCTAAGTTTAAAGATGAAAAAACAAAATTTGGCTGGGGATTCACAAAACCTGGTCACGGTTTATCATTTGTTTCAAGTAAAACACCAGATTTAGCAGTTGCTGGGGCACCTTTTTCACATATGGGTAAACACGCACCTGCTGTATTATTAGAAGAAGGTAAAGCTTCACAACCAGTGTATGACTTCCTTGCAAGCATTCAGCCGAAGTTTAAAGATGATCCAACACTTGGACCATATAATCACGGTTTCTTATTAGGAAGTACGAGTGATATTTCATTTGAAACACAAGGAATACTAGATGAGAGGTTAGAAATTGTTCAGGAAAGTGGTCAAGGACACGGTGGACATTAATGAAATGAGAAAAGATGCTACTAAGGTAGTGTCTTTTTCTTTAGGAAACTTTTACATAGCAAAAAATCTTCTACTCGTTATATAATAGCTTTCGTGCAGTCGGCTAGATTTTCTTATGGAGAAAATCAAATTATAAAGGAGTAGAGGAGTGATATTTTGTTTCAAACGATAAAAAATGACTGGTTTTCTAATGTGAAAGGGGACGTGTTATCAGGAATTGTCGTTGCTTTAGCGTTAATCCCTGAAGCGATAGCCTTCTCTGTTATTGCAGGCGTGGATCCGACAGTTGGACTATACGCAGCCTTTTGTATTGCAGTTACCATTTCATTTGTTGGCGGAAGAACTGGAATGATTTCAGCTGCAACAGGTGCAATGGCATTATTAATGGTAACGCTTGTTAAAGATCATGGTTTGCAATATTTATTTGCTACAACAATATTAACAGGTATTGTCCAGATTATTTTTGGCGTGTTCAAACTGAGCTCATTTATGAAGTTTGTTCCGAAATCTGTTATGAGTGGTTTTTTAAATTCACTTGGAATTTTAGTTTTTACAGCGCAATTGCCACATTTTAAAAATGCAACTTGGCAAATGTATGCACTCGTTGTATTAGGACTTGCAATTATATATTTATTTCCACGTATTACAACGGCTGTACCTTCTACGCTTATTTCAATTATTATTGTGACGAGTATTGCACTTATGAGCGGATTACAGTTGAAAACAGTAGGAGATATGGGAAGCCTGCCGAAAGAATTACCGTTCTTTAGTATTCCTGACGTGCCTTTTACACTTGAGACATTAGGGATTATTTTACCTTATGCAGTTATGCTTGCAATTATCGGTTTACTAGAATCATTATTAACAGCTTCAGTTTTAGATGATATGACGCATACGGAAAGTAATAAGCATAAAGAGGCACGTGGACAAGGGATCGCAAACATTGTTGCTGGTTTCTTCGGAGGAATGGCAGGTTGTGCAATGATCGGTCAATCTGTTATTAATATTAAATCAGGTGGACGAGGTCGCCTATCAACATTTGTAGCGGGCGGATTTTTAATCGTATTACTATTCGTTTTAGGAGATTATGTCGTTCATATTCCGATGGCAGCTTTAGTTGCAGTTATGATTATGGTTTCAATCGGAACGTTTGATTGGAACTCTGTAGCAACGATTCATAAAGTGCCAAAAGGGAACGCATTCGTCATGATCGTAACAGTCGTGGTCGTTCTTATCACTCATAATTTGGGATTAGGTGTAATTATCGGAACAGTAATTAGTGCGGTTTTATTTGCATTCAATATGGCAAAGATTCACGTGAAACATTTATATATTGAAAATAAGAAAATATACGAAATTCACGGTCAACTCTTCTTTGCATCTACAGCAGATTTTATAAATGCTTTTTCATTGGATGAAGATATAAAAGAAATCGAAATGAACTTTACTCATGCGCACGTATGGGATGATTCGGCAGTGGCATCAATTGATAAAGTTATTATGAAATATGAACAAAGTGGCGTGAAAGTAAGTATAACAGGATTAAATGAACGTAGCTCAAAACTTGTTGCAAATTTAGCTACTTATAATAAAAGAATTGCTAGTTAAAAGCCTCCTTTTTAGGGGGCTTTATTATATAATACGAGTAGGATAACGAAAAGGGGATTCAGCATATGTACAAACAAATTATATTAGCATGTGACGGTTCTGAACATGCACTTCGAGCAGCGGAACATGCAACATATATTGCAAAATGTAGCGAAGAAACAAATGTTGAAGTTGTGTACGTAGTAGATAATAGAACGGCAAAATCAGATATTATACAAGGTCAAACAGATTTAGAAACAATATCAGCTAGTCGAAAAGATAAATTAAAAGAGATTGAAGGTTTATTAAAGAAAGAGAACATTTCTTATACAATTACGATATTACATGGTGATCCTGGAGATACAATTGTTCAATATGTGAATACAGGAGATATAGATCTTGTCATTGCTGGAAGTAGAGGGCTCAATACACTGCAAGAAATGGTGCTGGGAAGTGTAAGTCATAAAATAGCAAAGCGTGTGAAATGTCCAGTGATGATTGTAAAATGAAATAGAATGTAACGAAGACCTTAGTATAACTGAGGTCTTTTTTTATGTATAAATGACTCTTATTTGTGGAAATACTAGATATATAAGTTGAAAAGATGTTAACTTACAAATTTGTAAGTTAGTTGTTAGAGAAATCGATGTTATGAAATTTTTCCCATTGGTAAAATAAAAGTATCAAAGGGGAGATAGGGAGGATGGAAGTAATGAAATCATTTCAAAATTTGTCATATAGCCAAGGTGTCAGTCTTATTTGTTTAGGGGGATTTGCTGCATCTGTTACGTTAGCCGTTTTAATAAAGGTGTTTCATCAAATCTTTTAATCTTATAGTAGGGAAGGAATGGGTTGTTATCATTAGTAGGAACAGCAATGAAAATAAAAAATAGCTCTTAGCATGTATGTAAATGCTAAGAGCTATTTTTATGCTTGTTATATATTATTTAAGCTTGTTTTGATTTTACTGACCCTGTATTTAAAGTAAGAGCAAGGAAGAACATTGCAAGTACGCAAGATGCAAGTAATAAGATGAATCCGCCATCCCATCCGAATGCATCTACGATAAAGCCCATAGCTGCACTAGCGAAAGCTGCTCCGCCTAAGTAACCGAAGAATCCAGTTAAGCCTGCTGCAGTTCCAGCAGCTTTCTTTGGTGCTAAATCTAGAGCGTGTAGACCAATTAACATAACCGGTCCGTAAATTAAAAATCCAATTGCGACAAGTGCGATACTATCAACCATTGGATTACCAGGAGGGTTTAACCAGTAAACAAGAACTGCGATAAATACACCAACCATAAATAGAATACCAGCAGGTGCACGACGTCCTTTAAATAGTTTATCACTCATCCATCCGCAAAGAAGTGTACCTGGAATACCAGCCCATTCATATAGAGCGTAAGCAGTACGTGAGCTACTATGAGTAAAGCTTTTTTCTTCTACTAAATAAGTAGGAGCCCAGTCTACAACGCCGTAACGTACGAAATATACGAAAACGTTCGCAATAGCGATGTACCATAAAAACTTATTGTTTAATACGTATTTAAATAAAATTTCCTTTACTGAAAGTTCGCGTTCGCGATCTTTTACTTTTTCATCTGGTGGATATTCCCCAGTATGTTCTTCAATAGAAGGTAGTCCACAAGATTGAGGTGTATCTTTCATCGTAATTAATACATAAATACCAACTAAAATTGAAAGAATACCTGGGAAGTAAAAAATACTTTTCCAGTCATCTGCGAAGAAGTATAAGCCTAATGTTACAAGGGAAGGCATAAGCGCTCCGCCAACATTATGAGCGACGTTCCAAATAGACATTTTTGTACCACGTTCGCTAATAGAGAACCAGTGCACCATCGTACGACCACAAGGAGGCCATCCCATACCTTGTACCCATCCATTTAAAAACTGAAGTACAAACATAAGTATAATGCTCGTTGTAATGAAAGAAAATGAGCCGAAAATAATATTAATGATACCTGATAAAAATAGCCCAGCTGCTAAAAAGTAGCGAGGATTACAACGATCGGATACGATACCCATAAGAAATTTACTTAATCCGTAAGCAATAGAAACTGCTGAAAGGATAACCCCAAGTTCCCCTTTACTAAAGCCTTGCTCGATTAAGTATGGCATTGCTAGTGAAAAGTTTTTTCGAACAAAGTAGTAGCCTGCATAACCGATGAAGATACCTAAGAATACTTGTAAACGTAATTTACGGTATTCGCTATCAACGCGATCAGCTGGTAAGCGTTCCGCGTGGGGCGCAGGTTTAAATAATTGTGTGAAAAACATAAAATGAAAATCCTCCCCTAATTAATTCGAAGCGTTTTAAGACAGAGAATATAAAAAGGCCATGAAATATAAAAAAGTTTCCTTTTTTATGATTCATAGCCGTGTACTCCGTTTCTCCGTGACTGTCAATATTAACTTCGTCGAAAATTATACAACTTTGTGACAAAAATGTAAACGTTTTTATGAATAAAAGTATTGACGGATTTTGTTCGCGGGATTAATATTTAAATAAGTTAAATATTTTATTGTTTAAATAAGAGGTGGATAACATGCCAAATGATATGACGCATATCGATAAAATTCAAGCTCTTGCCTTTTCGATTGGAAAGAAAATGCAGACGGAGTTATTAGAACAAATGCAAGCAACAGGACTTACACCACCGCAGTTTTATATTTTAAAGATTTTAGATCATTATGGGGCTTCAAGAGCGACAACATTAGCAAAAAAGATGTATGTGAAGCCTAGCGCGATTACAGTGATGATTGATCGTCTAATCGATCAAGAACTTGTAGAACGCTATCACGACAAAGATGACCGTCGTGTTGTCATCATCGAGTTAACGAAAAAGGGGAAAGCTAGAGTAGAAGAGGCAATGACAGCTCGCAACGAGCATATTGCAAAATACTTTTCACATTTAGAGTTGCAAGAAAGAGAAGATTTATTACGTCTCTTTGAGAAGTTAGAAACCATTATTTGCGGGACACAAGAGAAAAAAGAGAATAACTAAGAGGAATTGAGGAGATTACATGGAGCAACAAGAAAATCAAAATAGAAAGTTGTTGTTAATCGGTTTAGTAATCGCGATGCTATTTGCTGCATTAGATGGAACAATTGTTGGTACAGCAATGCCACGTATCGTCGGTGACCTAGGCGGATTAAGTTTAATGACATGGTTAACGACAGCTTATATGTTAACATCAACGACAGTTGTACCAATTGCAGGTAAATTAGCGGATTTACTTGGTCGTCGTAACGTATATATAACAGGGCTAGTTATTTTCATGATTGGTTCGGCGTTATGTGGTATGGCGAATGGTATGACAGAATTAATTATTTTCCGTGGTATTCAAGGTCTTGGTGGCGGTATTATGATGCCAATGGCTATGATTATTATTGGAGATATGTTCACGGGAAAAGAACGTGCGAAATGGCAAGGTATTTTTGGTGCGTTATACGGTCTTGCTTCTGTAATTGGACCGCAAGTTGGTGGTTGGATTGTAGATGCAGTGAACTGGAGATGGGTATTCTACATTAACTTACCGGTTGGTATTTTAGCAACAATCTTTATTGCAATGGGATTAAAATCACATAAACAAACAGGACCAATTAAAATTGATATCGCTGGAATCTTTACGATGATTCTAGGTGTTGTAAGTTTATTACTTGCGCTAACGTTTGGCGGAAAAGATTATGCATGGGATTCTTGGCAAATTATCGGTTTATTCGCACTAGCTGTAATTGGTATCGTTAGCTTTGTTATTGTTGAAACGAAAGCTGAAGAGCCGATTTTACCAATGCATTTCTTTAAAAATCGCACATTTACAATACTGAATGCGATTGGATTCTTTATGAGTATTGGAATGTTCGGCGCGATTATGTTCGTACCATTCTTCATGCAAGGTATTGTAGGAGTAAGTGCTGCTGAATCAGGAACAATTATGACTCCAATGATGATTACAATGATTGTAATGAGTATTATCGGTGGGCAACTTGTATTAAAAGTTGGTGTAAAACCACAAATTATCGCAGGTATGCTTATTATGGCCGGTGGTTTTTGGTTATTAACAACGATGGATATGCACACAACGAAGCTTACAGCTACTTCTTATATGATGGTTATCGGTTTAGGAATGGGTCTTGTAATGCCGACATTAACATTAGCGTTACAAGAAAGCTTCCCGAAAAAAGACCTTGGTGTCGTAACGTCATCAAGTCAGTTCTTCCGTCAAATTGGTGGAACATTTGGTATTACAATTTTAGGATCAATTATGAATAACACTTCAGGTACAACGTTAACAAATAAATTAGTACCTGTATTAGATACATTCCCGAAAGAAGCGGGACAAATGGTAACGAAATTTAAAGATATGATTCACACAGATCCACAAGGTTTATATTCGATGCTATTTAGCCCAGAGGCATTAAAACAAATGCCAGAAGCGTTTGCTAACAGCATTGTACCTATTTTGAAAAACTCTTTAGTAGACTCGCTTCATACTGTATTCTTAACAGGATTAGTATTTATCGTAGTAGGTGCCATCTTTACGATTTTCTTACAAAAAATTAAACTATCAGATCGTAAAAAAGATGCTGAAGAGCCTGCTGTTGAAGAAAAAGAAAAAACTGTATCATACTCGTAATGAAGAAGCATCGCCTTATGGCGGTGCTTTTTTGAGTATAACCTTAAAAGCTTTTTAGTGAGAAATGATTGACGTATTTTTAGAAATACGTTATATTATTTTCTGTAAACGGTTACATGAAATGAGGAGAAAAGAGAATGAGTACGATTAAAGACGTTGCGAAATTAGCGGGAGTATCTGTTGCGACCGTTTCCAGAGTTCTAAATAAAAATGGATATGTTCATGAAGATACATTAAAAAAGGTAGAGCGTGCAATAGAGATGTTAGATTATAAGCCTAGTACAGTAGCGCGTTCACTGTATAATAAAAAGTCTCGTTTAATTGGCTTAGTTGTTCCGAATATCGTGAATCCGTTCTTTCCAGAAGTTGCACGTGCCGTAGAAGATGTAGCACATAAACAAGGTTACACAGTTGTTCTTTGTAACTCTGATGAAAGTTTAGAAAAAGAGAAACAATACATTGATGTGCTTAGACAAAATAATGTAGATGGATTTATTGTAGCAACGAATCCACAAAATAGTGTTAATTACATGAATTTATCTGTTCCGGTTGTTGCGATTGACCGTATGTTTAATGAGCGTATTCCTACTGTATATGCAGATAACTATGCAGGAAGTCAGGCTGCGACAAAGTTGTTACTAGATAAAGGATGTAAACATATTGCACATATTCGCGGACCACGTGATGTGAGTACTGCAAATGAACGTTTTGAAGGTTTTGTAGACGTTATTACGCAAAATAATCTTTCGTATATGATTGCGGAGAGTACGTTTGAGCCAGCAAATAGTGAGCGTGTAGCGATGGAATTATTAGAAGAATACCCGCATATTGATGGTATTGTTGCTGGGAATGATTTAATTGCGATTGGTATTGTAAAGGCTGCACTTCAAAAGGGGATTGCCATTCCAGATGATTTACAAATTATCGGATTTGATGGCATTTCTTTAACGGAAATGATGTATCCATCTATTACAACAGTTGCACAACCGATATATGAAATGGGGAAAATTGCAACAGAGTTGTTGTTAGAGCAAATGGAAGGAAATACATTAGAAGAGAAACACTATCGTTTGCCAATTGAAATTATAGAACGAAATACAACGAAGTAAGGAGATGAAACAGATGCCAAATATTGCAGTAGTAGGAAGCATTTCAATGGACTTAGTGGCTGTTTCAAAAAAACGGCCGAAAGCAGGAGAAACAGTAATTGGTGAAGCGTTTCATACAATCCCAGGAGGGAAAGGGGCAAACCAAGCAGTTGCTGCAGCTAGGTTAGGAGCAAATGTAGCAATGGTTGGAGTGGTAGGAAATGATGATTATGGAACAGTAGTTAGAAAAAATTTAGAGAACGAACGCATTTTTATCGATTATGTGGTACCGGTTACAGATAGAACGACAGGAATTGCTCATATCGTTTTAGCAGAAGAAGATAACAGTATTGTTGTCGTACAAGGGGCAAATGCTCTTGTAAATAAGTCAGTTGTAGATCGCTCCAAAGACCTTCTTGTAAAAGCGGATATGGTTGTTCTTCAACTAGAAATTCCACTTGAAACAGTAAAATATGTATTGGCTATTTGTGAGGAACATAATATTCCTGTTATGTTGAATCCAGCGCCAGCACAAGTTTTATCAGAAGAAATTTTAGAAAAAGCAACTTATATTACGCCAAATGAACATGAGTGCCGCATCGTATTAGATGATTTTACATCACCAATTGAAGATTTATTGGCGAAGTATCCAAATAAATTATTGATGACAGAAGGTTCTAACGGTGTTCGTTTCCATAATGGAACAGAGATTGTACATGTTCCTAGCATTGCTGTTGATGTAGTGGATACAACTGGAGCTGGTGATACATTTAATGGTGCGTTAGCAGTTGCACTTTCTGAAGGAGAGACACTTCAAAAAGCAATTCGTTTCGCGAATATTGCCGGTGGTCTTTCTGTAACGAAACTTGGGGCACAGGGCGGTATGCCAACGAGAGATCGAGTACGTGAAGTGCAGGTGATTGTTGGATGAAAAAGCATGGTGTATTAAACAGTGAAATCGCGGCAGTCCTTGCTTCACTTGGGCATACAGATACGGTTGTAATTGCTGATTGCGGTTTACCAATTCCTGACGGAGTAAAACGAATTGATTTAGCTGTTGAGATTGGAAAACCGAGTTTTTTAGAGGTGTTACAAGTTGTAGCTGATGATATGGCAATCGAAAAAGTGACGTTAGCAGAAGAAGTCATTATAAATAATGCGGAAGTAAATAAAGAGATCGAACAGAAATTAATAGAGCCAGCATTTGAGTATGTATCTCATGAACAATTTAAAGAGCATACAAAGAAAGCGAAGGCAATTATTCGTACAGGCGAGGCTACGCCTTATGCAAATGTAATTTTACATGCAGGCGTGATTTTTTAATAAAGGGAAGTGATGGGAATGCATATTGAAATGAAAAACATTTCAAAGGCGTTCAATGGCAATCCTGTTTTGAAGAATGCACAGTTTATGATTGAAACAGGAGAAGTCCATGCATTGATGGGGGAAAATGGAGCGGGTAAATCAACGCTCATGAAGATTTTAACAGGTGTATACAAAAAAGATGGTGGGACAATCAAGATTGATGGGCAAGAGCGCACCTTTAAAAATGCGAAAGAAGCTGAAGAGTACGGCATCGCATTTATACATCAAGAACTAAACATATTGCCGAATTTAACAGTAGCTGAAAATATGTTTCTCGGTAAAGAGTTAATGTATGGGAAAACAGGTATTTTACGCACTCGACAAATGAACGCGATTGCGCAGCAGCAACTAGCAGAGCTAGGGCTGCATGTAAGAGGCGCTATGTTAGCAGAGGAATTATCGGTTGGACAACAGCAAATTATCGAAATTGCGAAAGCATTAATGACAAACGCGAGCGTTATTATTATGGATGAACCTACTGCGGCACTGACGGATCGTGAAATCGAAACGCTCTTTACAGTAATCAATAAGTTACGTAAAAAAGGTGTTTCATTCGTGTACATTTCGCATCGTATGGAAGAGATTTTCTCAATATGTGATGCTATTACGATTTTGCGTGATGGAGAATACGTGGGAAAGAGATTAATTCCAGAAACATCATTTGATGAAGTAGTGAGTATGATGGTGGGGCGCAGCATTGGTGAACGTTACCCAGAGCGAAATAGTCAAATTGGTGATGTCATTTTTGAAATGCGTAATGGAACGAAGAAAGGGAAATTTGAAAATATTTCGTTTCAAGTGAGGAAAGGTGAAATCCTTGGTGTAGCTGGTTTGATGGGGGCTGGTCGCACTGATATTATGAAAGCGATATTTGGTTATGAACCTTTAGACTCTGGACAAATTTTTATAAATGGACAAGAAGTAAAGATTGATAGTCCAATAGATGCAATTAGACAAAGAATTGCTTTCATTACAGAAGATAGAAAGTCTGAAGGATTAGTGTTAGATTTTTCAATTCGAGAAAATTTAGCTTTACCGAATTTAGAAAATCTTTCAAAGGGAAGTGTTCTAAGCAATGAGCTAGAACAACAGTTTACAGAGGATATGATGAAGCTTCTTAATGTGAAAGCATCT
Source organism: Bacillus cereus group sp. Bce041 (assembly GCF_052646455.1). Lineage (NCBI taxonomy): Bacteria > Bacillati > Bacillota > Bacilli > Caryophanales > Bacillaceae > Bacillus > Bacillus cereus group sp. Bce041. The sequence continues at coordinate 60,829 of NZ_JBQXON010000009.1, read as the reverse complement.
AGCGGAGAGCAGGCAGTGAAATCTCTTTCTGGTGGAAATCAGCAAAAGATTGTAATCGCAAAATGGCTAGGCATTCATCCGCAATTACTCATTTTAGATGAGCCAACAAGAGGTGTCGATGTTGGAGCGAAAAAAGAAATTTACTCTATTATGAATAAGCTTACAGAGCAAGGCGATGCCGTTATTATGGTATCATCTGAGCTTCCGGAAGTTTTAGGGATGAGTGATCGAGTTCTTGTTATTCATGAAGGAAAAGTCGGCGGAATTTTAGGGAAAGATGAGGCATCACAAGAGTCTATTATGGCACTAGCTACAGGGGGAGAGTAAGGATGGCTAAGAAGGGGAATGTATTACAACAACTCGGTTCTTTAATCGGTTTAGTATTAATTATCGTCGTAATTACAGCTTTAAATCCAGCGTTCATTGAAATTCCAAATTTATTTAATATACTGCGTCAAGTATCGATTAATGCGCTTATTGCATTTGGAATGACCTTCGTAATTTTAACAGGGGGTATTGACTTATCGGTAGGTTCTATTTTAGCATTATCAAGTGCACTTGTTGCTGGAATGATGGCAAGTGGCATGGATCCGTTCCTTGCAATGGTAGTTGGACTATTAGCAGGTCTTGTAATGGGAATTGTAAACGGTATCATCATTGCGAAAGGAAAAGTAGCTCCATTTATTGCAACTTTAGCAACAATGACTATTTTTCGTGGGTTGACGCTTGTTTATATGGACGGACGTCCGATCACTGGTCTTGGTGATCATTTAATGTTCCAAATGTTTGGCCGCGGTTATTTTCTTGGTATTCCGGTACCCGCTGTTACAATGATGATCGCTTTCGCAGTACTGTACTTCATTTTGAAGAAAACGACATTTGGTCGCCGTACATTTGCAATTGGTGGAAATGAAGAAGCAGCAGCACTATCAGGTATTAATGTTACGAGAATTAAAGTAATGATTTACGGTCTTTCCGGAATTTTGGCAGGCTTGCAGGTATTGTCTTAACATCACGATTAGATTCTGCACAGCCGACTGCAGGTACTTCTTATGAATTAGATGCAATTGCAGCAGTTGTATTAGGTGGAACAAGTCTTTCTGGGGGAAGAGGATGGATTGTTGGTACATTCATCGGTGTACTTATTATCGGTGTACTAAATAACGGTTTAAATTTATTAGGTGTATCTTCTTTCTTCCAACAAGTTGTAAAAGGACTTGTAATCTTATTAGCTGTATTAATTGATCGTAGAAAAGAAGCGTAATGGAGGGACAGTTCATGAAGAAATGGTTACTTATACTCGTTGCATGTATTATGGTCATTACTGCTGGTTGTTCAATGGAACCGCCAGAATGGGCAAAGGATTCTAGCGATAAAGGTCGAAATAAAACTATTAAAGTTGGATTCTCTGTTTCAACTTTAAATAATCCCTTCTTTGTAACTTTGAAAAAGGGGGCAGAAAAGAAAGCGAAAGATAGTGGCATCGAATTGATTGCTGTTGATGCGCAAAATGATGCAGCAAAGCAAACGAACGATGTTGAAGATTTAATTCAAAAGGGTGTCGATGTAGTTGTTATTAATCCGACCGATTCAGATGCTGTTGCTTCAGCAGTAAGTGCAGCAAACGCAGCAAATGTTCCTGTTATTACAGTAGACCGCGTTGCGAATTCAGGTAAGGTTGTTTCTCACATTGCATCTAATAATATCGAAGGTGGTCAAATGGCTAGTGATTACATTCGTGAATTAGTCGGCGAAGGAGCAAACGTTGCTGAGTTAGAAGGAATCCCTGGATCGTCTGCTGCTCGTGAACGTGGGAAAGGATTCCATAACGTAGCCGATAAGTCTTTAAAAGTAGTTGCCAAACAAGCGGCTGATTTTGATAGAGCGAAAGGATTATCTGTTATGGAAAACATTTTGCAAGCAAATAGCGATATTAAAGCCGTGTTTGCTCATAACGACGAGATGGCATTAGGTGCACTTGAAGCATTGAAGTCTGCTGGAAAAACAGATGTAGTAGTTGTTGGATTTGATGCAACAGAAGATGCTGTGAAAGCGGTTAACGATGGGCGTATGGCTGCAACAGTCGCTCAAAAACCAGAATTAATCGGAGAGAAGGCGATGCAAACAGCAAAAGAGATAACACAAGGTAAAAAAGTGGACAAATCTATTCCGATTGAATTAGAGCTTATTAAGAAAAATAAATAAATATAAAATGAAAATTAGGAAGGAAGAACAACAAATGAAATTCTTTATTGATACAGCAAACATTAACGAAATTAAAGAGGCAAATGAATTAGGCGTATTAGCTGGAGTAACGACAAATCCATCACTTGTAGCAAAAGAAGGCGTAGATTTCCACGAGCGCATTCGTGAAATTTGCAACGTTGTAGAAGGACCTGTAAGTGCAGAAGTAATTAGCTTAGAAGCTGATAAAATGATTGAAGAAGGAAAAGAATTAGCGAAGATTGCTCCAAACGTTGTTGTAAAAGTTCCAATGACAACAGAAGGTTTAAAAGCAGTAAAAGCGTTCTCTGATTTAGGAATTCGTACAAACGTTACATTAGTATTCTCAGCAGTTCAAGCATTACTTGCTGCTCGTGCTGGTGCAACGTACGTTTCACCATTCTTAGGTCGTTTAGATGATATCGGTCATAACGGTATGGATTTAATTCGTCAAATCGCAGAAATCTTTGCAATTCATGGTATCGAAACAGAAATCATCGCAGCATCTGTACGTCACAGCGTTCACGTAACTGACGCAGCATTAAACGGTGCACATATTGCAACAATCCCAGCAAACGTAATTGCTTCATTAGTGAAGCACCCATTAACAGATCAAGGAATTGAGAAATTCTTAGCTGATTGGGAAAAAACACAAGAGAAATAATAGAAAAGCAAGAATCCTAGTTTAATTGACTAGGATTCTTTTTTTATTTAAAAGAATTTTCATGCAATTTTGCATATTGTCTTTTAAATTTGTTATATAAGATATTTAATATATATCACATAACTCTTTATTTTTAATATTTCGACATAAAGTGAAACTTTAATCAGTGGGGGCTTTGTTCATCCCCCCACTGATTATTAATTGAACCAAGGGATAAAAAGATAGAGGGTCTGACCAGAAAACTGGAGGGCATGATTCTATAACAAAAAGCTTAATGTTTATAGAATTATGTCTTTTTATATAGGGAGGGTAGTAAACAGAGATTTGGACAAAAATGCACCGATTTATCTGAATTTTAAGTTTTATAAAGGGGAGAAATGGAATGAGAAGAAAAGCACCATTTAAAGTGTTGTCATCATTAGCAATTGCGGCAATTATCGGATGTACATCTGTAATGAGTGCTCCGTTAGCATATGCAGAAACGGTAGCAAAAGAGAAAGATAGTGTATCTACAACACCAATTGATTACAATTTAATTCAAGAAGATCGTTTAGCGGAAGCTCTGAAAGAAAGAGGAACAATTAATCCAGCATCTTCTAAAGAAGAGACGAAAAAAGCTGTTGAGCAATATATTGAAAAGAAACAAGGAGATCAGGCGAATAAAGAAATTCTTCCAGATGCTCACTCACAAGAAACATCTGATTTCACAAAAAAAGTAAAAGAGAAAAAGATGGAAGAAAAGGAAAATGTAAAAAAGGCTGAAAAAAATGTTAGCCTTGAGCAAAAGCCAGAACCAAATAAAAAGCAATTGAATGGGCAAGTTCCAACTTCAAAAGCAAAGCAAGCTCCATATAAGGGATCTGTTCGATCGGATAAAGTATTAGTGTTACTCGTTGAATTTAGTGATTATAAACATAATAATATTGATCAAACACCAGGTTATATGTATTCGAAAGACTTTAGTAGAGAACATTATCAAAAGATGTTGTTCGGTAATGAGCCGTATACTTTATTTGATGGTTCAAAAGTAAAAACGTTTAAACAATACTATGAAGAGCAGTCTGGTGGTAGTTATACGACAGATGGATATGTAACGGAGTGGCTAACTGTTCCAGGAAAAGCATCTGATTATGGAGCTGATGGTAGCAGCGGTCACGATAATAAAGGTCCAAAGGGTGCACGTGATTTAGTGAAAGAAGCTTTGCATGCAGCTGCTGAGAAAGGACTAGATTTATCTCAGTTTGATCAATTTGATAGATATGATACAAACGGGGACGGGAATCAAAATGAACCTGACGGTGTAATTGATCATTTAATGGTAATCCATGCTGGTGTTGGTCAAGAAGCTGGTGGCGGTAAATTAGGTGATGATGCGATCTGGTCACATCGTTCAAAATTAGCAGTAGATCCAGTAGCGATTGAAGGTACGAAATCAAAGGTAGATTACTTTGGTGGTAAAGTAGCAGCACATGATTACACAATTGAACCAGAAGACGGAGCTGTAGGTGTGTTTGCACATGAATTTGGACATGATCTTGGATTACCAGATGAATATGACACGAAATATACTGGAAATGGTTCACCAGTCGAAGCTTGGTCATTAATGAGTGGAGGTAGTTGGACAGGGAAAATCGCAGGAACAGAGCCGACTAGTTTTTCACCACAAAATAAAGACTTCTTACAAAAGAATATGGGTGGCAACTGGGCAAAAATATTAGAAGTAGATTACGATAAAATTAAGAGTGGTGTGGGAGTTCCTACCTATATTGATCAAAGTGTTACGAAATCAAATCGTCCAGGCGTTGTACGTGTTAACTTACCAGGTAAAAGTGTTGAAACGATTAAACCGGAGTTTGGAAAGCATGCATATTATAGTACAAGAGGCGATGATATGCATACAACGTTAGAGACACCATTCTTTGATTTAACAAAGGGAACAAATGCAAAATTCGATTATAAAGCAAATTATGAGTTAGAAGCAGAGTGCGATTTCGTCGAAGTACATGTAGTAACAGAAGATGGAACGAAAACATTAATTGATAGACTTGGGGAAAAAGTAGTCCAAGGAGATAAAGATACAACAGATGGGAAATGGATTGATAAATCATATGATTTAAGTCAATTTAAAGGCAAAAAAGTGAAACTACAATTCGACTATATTACAGATCCGGCTGTAACATATAAAGGTTTTGCGATGGACAATGTAAATGTAACTGTTGATGGACAAGTTGTATTTTCTGATGATGCAGAAGGACAGTCTAAAATGAATTTAAATGGTTTTGTTGTTTCTGATGGGACAGAGAAGAAAGCTCATTATTACTACTTAGAGTGGAGAAATTATGCGGGATCAGATAATGGTTTAAAAGCAGGAAAAGGTCCAGTGTATAATACAGGTCTTGTCGTTTGGTATGCAGATGATAGTTTCAAAGATAACTGGGTTGGGGTGCATCCAGGTGAAGGATTCCTTGGTGTTGTAGATTCTCATCCAGAAGCGCTAGTTGGTAATTTAAACGGAAAACCAGCATACGGTAATACAGGCATGCAAATTGCAGATGCAGCATTTTCATTTGATAAAACACCAGCATGGAGTGTAAATTCATTAACACGTGGTCAGTTTAACTATTCTGGATTACAAGGTGTTACAACTTTTGATGATTCAAAAGTATATAGTAACAAGCAAATTGCAGACGCAGGAAGAAAAGTTCCAAACCTTGGACTTAAATTCCAAGTTGTTGGACAGGCAGAAGATAAATCGGCAGGCGCTGTTTGGATTAAACGTTAATAACATAAAAGCACATTCTTCATATGAAGAGTGTGCTTTTTAATTTGTACAGTAAGTTATTATTTTAGTTTATCCCGCATTAACGGTCAGTAAGATCCCCACCTCAAAATTCAGTGGAAATAAAGAAGTTAGTTGGGAGATCAACTGCCCGTAAAAGCCCGATTGGTTCAACTAATAATCAGTGGGGAGGAACAAAACCCCCACTGATTAAAGTTTCACTTTATGTAATACAAGTGTTTATTCATGTGTACTGTATCAAATTATGTGGGGAAAGGAAATATTTCCGAGGAAATTGTCGAAGTATCGTCAGTATTTATAAACTTTCTGTTTAAAAGAAGAGATGTATTATTGCCTTTACGGCTCAATTTATTTACATTGTTATTTGGTTATACACAAAAGTAATATATTGGGCAAAAAGAGTTCTATTCGATAGGGCTCTTTGGTTTTGTATTTGATATACAAATATTAACCTCGATTGTTTGGAAATGTATCTTCTTGTTTAGCGTCAGTTGGACTTTAACTGCAGTTTTTGTTTTTCGTTTATATGAAGAGCGAGATGAGCCATTACCTTTTATATTTAAATTAATTGGCATTATTCCAACGCTTCCATTGTATTATGGATTATATAAATATGCATTTTAAAAAAGACAACGATGGATTATCCCATCATTGTCTTTTTTACTTTGCTTCTTACATAAATCATCCCAGCAAATGTTAATAAAAATGCTGTCCCGATAATGAAGCTGATGCTAGGTGATGCTCCGATTGCGCCGACTGTAAAGGAGCCAGCAACAACTCCTAATGAGAAGAAGGCATAAAATAATCCGAATGCCTTTCCGCGATTATCGTCTGTAGTATTTTCAACAAGTAAAGCGTTAATAGACGGAAAGAGGATTGCGAATCCAATTCCATAAATCATCATTACGATAAAGAGCATACCTTTTGTAGCAAATAATCCAAGTAAAGATAATGCGAATGCCATAACTGCAATTCCGATTAGCATTAGTTTCGAACGATTAAATCGATCATAAATACGATTTGTTGGAAGCAAGAAGAAGAGGATAGCAGTTATACCAAATACACTTAACATCATGCCTGTTGTAGATGCTTTAAGCGCTAATGCCTCAACTTTTACTGGTAACATATAAGTGACAATTCCTTGTGAAAACATTAATGTGAAAGCACCAATATATGCTTGTAATAACGGTTCTGATTTTAAAAGTTCAACCATATCTTCTTTGTTCATCATTTGCGTTCTTGATGTATCTTTTCTTGATACGTTATTTGGTAAGAAGAATAGAGATACGATCGTACCAAGAGCCATTAAAATAGAAATAGTAATGAAGACCCACTCTACGCCAGCTGTTGCTTTCATAATACCGCTGAAAGCAGGTCCTACGATTGCGGCTGTTCCAACAGCAGCACCAGATAGAGCCATTGCTTTTCCTTGTCTTTTTGCATTTGTTTGTTTTGATAAAAATGTAAAGGCAGCAGGAATTAAAAAGCCATCACTAAATCCATGCATAAAGCGCACAACTAATAGTTGTTCACCACTTTGAACAACGGTGTATAACAAGACTATGAAACTCGTAATTCCCATGCTTATATAAAGGATTTTTTTTGCACCAAATTTATCGACAGCGGCTCCAGCAATAATATTACCGATCATATTAGCGAATGAGTACATACCGACAACTAGCCCGATAATAAGAGGAGTTCCTCCAAGGCTTTGAGCGAAAGTACTCATAATAGGTAATTGTGAAAATGTATCTAAAAATGCCACGATAACGATAAAGTAAATAAAATATTTCAAGCGATATTCACCTCTCCTATGCTATTATGGCACAATGCTAATTTCACCTGCAATGAAATTGAATTAACAGATGTGGAAAAAAGTACAAAGTGACAAAATATTGAACGTTATTTGTAAAAAATTAGTGGGGATGTGATTGTTTTTTTGAAATATATGGATAGAAGTATTATAATAGAATTGTAAACTTCACCAGGTTAAGTATATACATAGAGAGGGATGTATAAAATGAAAGCACTACTTTGGCATAATCAACGTGATGTACGAGTAGAAGAAGTACCAGAACCAACAGTAAAACCAGGAACAGTGAAAATCAAAGTTAAATGGTGTGGTATTTGTGGGACAGACTTGCATGAATATTTAGCAGGGCCTATTTTTATTCCAACAGAAGAACATCCATTAACACATGTGAAAGCACCTGTTATTTTAGGTCATGAGTTTAGTGGTGAGGTAATAGAGATTGGTGAAGGAGTTACATCTCATAAAGTGGGAGACCGCGTTGTTGTAGAGCCAATTTATTCTTGTGGTAAATGTGAAGCTTGTAAACATGGACATTACAATGTTTGTGAACAACTTGTTTTCCACGGTCTTGGCGGAGAAGGCGGCGGTTTCTCTGAATATACAGTAGTACCAGAAGATATGGTTCATCACATTCCAGATGAAATGACGTATGAACAAGGTGCGCTTGTAGAACCAGCAGCAGTAGCAGTTCATGCAGTACGTCAAAGTAAATTAAAAGAAGGGGAAGCTGTAGCGGTATTTGGTTGCGGTCCAATTGGACTTCTTGTTATCCAAGCAGCTAAAGCAGCAGGAGCAACTCCTGTTATTGCAGTTGAACTTTCTAAAGAACGTCAAGAGTTAGCGAAATTAGCAGGTGCGGATTATGTATTAAATCCAGCAACTCAAGATGTGTTAGCTGAAATTCGTAACTTAACAAATGGTTTAGGTGTAAATGTTAGCTTTGAAGTAACAGGTGTTGAAGTTGTACTACGCCAAGCGATTGAAAGTACAAGCTTCGAAGGACAAACTGTAATTGTTAGTGTATGGGAAAAAGACGCAACAATTACTCCAAATAACTTAGTATTAAAAGAAAAAGAAGTTATTGGTATTTTAGGATACCGTCACATCTTCCCAGCTGTTATTAAATTGATTAGCTCCGGTCAAATTCAAGCAGAGAAATTAATTACGAAAAAAATTACAGTGGATCAAGTTGTTGAAGAAGGATTTGAAGCACTTGTAAAAGATAAAACACAAGTGAAAATTCTTGTTTCACCTAAATAAGATAGAATCGAATAGAGTAGCCCTTTTCTAGAAATAGAAGAGGGCTACTTTTTTTCTATACTGAAAGGTGATAGACTTTCCTGTAACTAAAGGTATTTTGTTTGGAAGGGGAAGTCTAATGCTTTCATTTATGTTGACATTGAAACGGATGCTAAAAGCTTGTTTGCGAGCATGGAAAGATAAAGAATTTCAAGTGTTATTCGTATTAACAATTTTGACATTAATATCTGGTACAATCTTTTATAGTACAGTGGAGGGGTTACGTCCTCTGGATGCTTTATATTTTAGCGTTATGACGCTGACTACTGTCGGTGATGGACAATTTAGTCCCAAAACTGACTTCGGAAAGATATTTACGATATTATACATATTTATAGGGATCGGATTAGTGTTTGGATTTATACATAAGTTGGCAGTTAATGTACAATTGCCAAGTATATTATCGAATAGAAAAAAAGAGTAAAGCATGTGTATGCTTTACTCTTTTTTTACATTAGTTTAGACAAGCCTTAATAATAGTTTATTAAAATGAAAGTGTATTCATTCATTATATTCACTGTGTATAAAGTTATAATGATATGAACATTTGCATATTTTAATTTAGTGATAGAAATTTCGTGAAAGGTGGGATATTCTAGTCATAGGTTAACCGGACGACATCATAGGATCCTAACAAAATGTTTACAATAATTCAATTATAAAATGGAGGATTTTATATGAAAAAGAAAGTACTTGCTTTAGCGGCAGCTATTACATTAGTTGCTCCATTACAAAGTGTTGCATTTGCTCATGAAAATGATGGGGGACAGAGATTTGGAGTTATTCCGCGCTGGTCTGCTGAAGATAAACATAAAGAAGGCGTGAATTCTCATTTATGGATTGTAAACCGTGCAATTGATATTATGTCTCGTAATACAACACTTGTAAAACAAGATCGAGTTGCACTATTAAATGAATGGCGTACTGAGTTAGAGAACGGTATTTATGCTGCTGACTATGAAAATCCTTATTATGATAATAGCACATTTGCTTCACATTTCTATGACCCTGACAATGGGAAAACTTATATTCCGTATGCAAAGCAAGCAAAGGAAACAGGAGCTAAATATTTTAAATTAGCTGGTGAGTCTTATAAAAATAAAGATATGAAACAAGCGTTCTTCTATTTAGGATTATCTCTTCATTATTTAGGGGATGTAAACCAACCGATGCATGCGGCAAACTTTACGAACCTTTCTTATCCACAAGGATTCCATTCTAAATATGAAAACTTTGTAGATACGATAAAAGATAATTATAAAGTAACGGATGGAAATGGATATTGGAACTGGAAAGGTACGAATCCAGAAGATTGGATTCATGGAGCGGCAGTAGTTGCGAAACAAGATTACGCTGGCATTGTAAATGATAATACGAAAGATTGGTTCGTGAGAGCTGCTGTATCACAAGAATATGCAGATAAATGGCGCGCTGAAGTTACACCAATGACAGGTAAGCGTTTAATGGATGCACAACGTGTTACTGCTGGATATATTCAGCTTTGGTTTGATACGTACGGAAATCGTTAAGTATTTAAAAAAGGTCAAATCTCAGAATAGAGTATTTGGCCTTTTTATCACTATACAATACATGGAGGTATGAAACGTGAAAGGTAAATTGCTAAAAGGTGTACTTAGCTTAGGTGTTGGTTTAGGAGCTTTATATAGCGGAACGTCAGCTCAAGCAGAAGTATCTACAAATCAAAATGATACATTAAAAGTGATGACGCATAATGTATATATGCTATCAACAAACTTATATCCGAACTGGGGACAAACTGAGCGTGCTGATTTAATCGGGGCGGCAGATTATATAAAGAATCAAGATGTAGTTATATTAAATGAAGTGTTTGATAATAGCGCTTCAGATCGTTTATTAGGGAATTTGAAGAAAGAATATCCAAATCAAACAGCAGTATTAGGTCGTAGTAGTGGAAGTGAATGGGATAAAACGTTGGGAAACTATTCATCTTCAACTCCTGAAGATGGTGGCGTTGCGATTGTGAGCAAATGGCCAATCGCTGAAAAGATTCAATATGTATTTGCAAAAGGATGCGGGCCAGATAATTTATCTAATAAAGGATTTGTATACACGAAAATTAAGAAAAATGATCGCTTCGTTCATGTGATTGGTACGCATTTGCAAGCGGAAGATAGTATGTGCGGAAAAACTTCACCTGCATCTGTACGTACAGACCAATTAAAAGAAATTCAAGACTTTATTAAAAATAAAAATATACCAAATAATGAATATGTGTTAATTGGTGGTGATATGAACGTAAATAAAATTAATGCAGAGAACAAGAATGATTCAGAGTATGCATCTATGTTTAAAACATTGAACGCTTCTGTACCATCTTATACTGGACATACAGCGACTTGGGACGCAACGACAAACAGTATTGCAAAATATAATTTCCCTGATAGTCCTGCTGAGTATTTAGATTATATTATTGCAAGTAAAGACCATGCGAACCCATCATATATAGAGAATAAGGTGTTACAGCCGAAACCTCCACAATGGACTGTTACATCATGGTTCCAAAAATATACGTATAATGATTACTCTGATCATTATCCAGTAGAGGCGACTATTTCTATGAAGTAGTTTCAAAAAGTTTCTTCGTAAAGAAGAAACTTTTTTTATTTGCAAACAGGAAAATCACACTTTCTTTCCAATATGTATAAGACATATTGAGAAGAGGAGAGAAAAATGTGGATCGAGGAATTTTTAAAGAAGTTCCATTACCGTGTGCATTTTTGGATGAAATGGCTTTAGATAGAAATATTCAATCGATTATAGAGTTAAGTGGAAATAAGAAGATTCGTATAGCGAGTAAATCGTTACGCTCTGTTCCAATTATGCAAAAGATTTTAGCTGCAAATGATCGATTTCAAGGTGTTATGTGCTTTTCACCTAGAGAGATTTTATTTTTAATAGAACAAGGATTTAATGATTTATTGCTTGGATATCCTGCTTACGATGAAAGAGCTCTGTATGAAATTAGTTTGCTAACAAAGAAAGGTTTCATTATAACTTGTATGGTGGATTGTGAAGAGCATATTGTGTATTTAGAAAACATTGCTGAGAAATCTAAAGGATGTTTTCGTGTTTGTTTGGATATTGATATGAGTAGTCGTTTCTTTCAATTTCATTTTGGTGTACAAAGATCCCCAGTAAAAAATGTGCAGGATGCGTTGAAAGTAGTAGAAAAGGTGAGAAGGTCATCATATTTAATGTTAGATGGTGTAATGGGTTATGAAGCTCAAATTGCTGGGGTGGGAGATCATATACCGAATCAATGGTTGAAAAGTAAAGTAATTTCGTATTTAAAGCAGAAATCAGTGCTAGAAGTGAAAAAAAGAAGAGAACATATTGTAAAAGCAATACAAAACATTGGTATTGAGCTAAGGTTTGTAAATGGAGGCGGAACAGGAAGTATAAAAACAACTGAGAAAGATAATTCAGTTTCAGAGATTACAGTAGGTTCTGCTTTTTATTCTCCGAAGCTGTTTGATTATTATAAAGAGGTGAAATTTTATCCAGCGGTCGGATTTGCATTACCAGTTGTGCGTAAACCAGTCCAGTTTATTTACACTTGCCTAGGTGGTGGATATATTGCTTCAGGAGCAGTTGGAAAAGATAAAGAGCCTGAAGTTTGGAGACCGAAGGGTGCAAAACTATTAGCTTTAGAAGGTGCTGGCGAGGTACAAACGCCAATTTTTTATAGCGGCGAGGAACGAGTGGATATAGGAGAGTCCATTTTGTTTCGTCATAGTAAGGCTGGTGAATTATGTGAGCGCTTTCCTTTTTTGTATCGTGTTAAAAAAGGAGAGATTGTTGGGGAGTATTCAACATATCGGGGGGATGGCCAATGCTTTCTATAAAGGGGAAAAAGTGGAGAAATTGGACAGGGAATGTAGAAGGAACGCCGCATTATACGATGTATCCAGAAAGTATACAAGATGTAGTAGAAGTTGTGGGGCTTGCGCGAAAAAAGGGAAAGAAAATTCGTGTTGTCGGTTCAGGACACTCGTTTACCCCCCTTGTGCAAACGGAAGAAGTTTTAGTTTCTTTAGATGAATTGAAGGGTATTGTGAATATTGATGCAGAGAAGATGGTTGCTGAAGTATGGGCAGGAACAAAGTTATATGATTTAGGGAAGTTACTTGAGGAAAAAGGCTATGCGCAAGAAAATTTAGGGGATATTGATTCACAATCTATTGCAGGAGCGATTAGTACGGGGACTCATGGAACGGGTATTACCTTTGGGAGTTTATCAACACAAGTTATAGAGATTACGGCAGTTTTATCTAATGGTGAGAGTATAGTTTGTTCGGAAACTGAGAACGTAGAATATTGGAGAGCGTTTCAGTTGTCACTTGGAATGTTAGGTATCATTGTAAAGATAAAATTAAAGGTTATTCCAGCGTATTCACTCGTTTATGAAAGTGAAAAACAGTCATTATCCACTGTAATGAACAAACTAGAAGAATATAAGAAGCATCGTCATTTTGAATTTTTCGTTTTTCCTTATTCTGATGAAGTACAAGTAAAACTTACGAACGAAACAACGAATACAGGCAGTGATTTGAAATGGCATAAATTAAAGGTGGAGTTACTTGAAAATAGGATGTTCTCTTTACTATCTAAAGGGTGTAAATGGTTTCCTTCTATAAGTAAAGGAGTGAGTCGATTATCAGCTAAAGCTGTACCAAACACAAAAATAATTGGCCCGAGCTATGAAGTATTTGCTACATCACGTACGGTACCATTTTATGAAATGGAGTATAGCATTCCTTCAAAGTATATGAGGACGGTTGTAGAAGAAATCTCAAATCTTATTGAAAAGAAAAAGTATAAGGTGCACTTCCCGATCGAATGCCGCTATGTGAAAGGTGATGATATATGGCTTAGTCCAGCCTATGGAAGAGATTCAGCGTATATCGCTGTTCATATGTATAAAGGTATGAAATATGCTGCTTACTTTGGCGAAGTGGAAAAAATTTTTCTGAAGTATGAAGGGCGTCCGCATTGGGGGAAAATGCATACATTATCGTATGAGCAATTACAAGATATATATCCAGAGTTTCATTCGTTTTTACAGGCGAGGAAGTCTCTAGATGAACTTGGAATGTTTTTTAATCCTTATGCAGAAAAGTTATTTATCCCGCTATTTGCCGGGCAGTAAGACCCCCACTGATTAAATTTTCACATTATGTATATAAAAAAGCTGACAAATAATTATTTGTCAGCTTTTTTTAGTGTAATTGCATTTCTTGTATGACTAATATGTTCATAAAATAGTAGTTTATCACGGCTAAATACATGCAGTAAAACATGAATAATGAATAGGCCGTTAATGATAAATAGGAATAACAATGTAACGAGTAATACTAAAGGTTCTGTATGATTTAACATAGAGCTACTAGAAAGAATATAATTGATTCCGCCTAACGCAAAATAAAATATACCGTAGCGAATAAATAGTTCTTTTAATGTAATACGATCTGATTTTCCTTTCAGATGAATGCGAAGCAATGCTTTCCCAATTGTTTTTCCATTTGTAAAGTATGGAATAAGAATAAAATAAATAAGGATTGAACACGTAATGAAAATGAGTTCATACATATTCGTGTAAGATTGCATATTAGAAACGAAGAAAGAATTTCCTTTGTTTTTAACGACAGGTACGACGATAGATAAGAAAATCCAATCAATTTGCATCGCGATAAGGCGACGAATGAATCCGACTGGTTTCGTTTCCAAATCAATATGACTATCTAACTCGTTTGTCTTCGGAAGGAAGTACGTAAATATTGGTGCAATGATAAAACCAATTACGCCACCTAATGTATTTAAAAACAAATCATCGATATCAAATAATCGGTATGCACAATTGTATATACCGTATAATCCAGTCACTTGTGTTAGCTCGAAAAATAGTGAAAGGAAAAAGGAAATGCAAATTGTTTGTAAGAAACTACGTCGGAAATAATAACGTAAGTAAATACCGAATGGAACAGTTAATAGAACATTAAATGCAACTTGTAAAAACGCAGACTCTTTTAATAAGTAGAAATAAGTAGCTGGTTTTGTTAAAACTGCCGATGTATGACTACTAATCTCTTGTATGAAATAAAATGGTGAGAGTTGCATGTGTTGTGTATTAGCTGGTTGTAGGCTACAAGTATCAAACGTTTGTGGTAACGGCAAAATAACAAGAAAATAGGCATTTAATAAGTAAAGTAATAATGAGTATAAAATAAATGAGCGCCATTTATTTAAATAACCGTATTTTCGATAATTAAATATTAAAAAAGGGATTAAAAGAAACATTGCTAAAAAGGGGAATAAAATAAATGCTGTTTTTACTGGAAATAAATATGCAGTCAAAGTAAAACTCCTTTCAATGAAAATTCGTTTATCATTATAGCGCTAAAAATATTTAAATACAAAGTTAAAATCTTTCGAAATAGAAATAATTACTAATTTTATAGGAATTAAGTTATAATAAATTTAATATGAGGATATTATGATTATGTAAGTTGAGAGAGGGTACAAGAGATGCGATATGAACTTTTTTCTGTAAGTGGGGATCATATTACGACTTTTGAAAGTGCATGGCGTTTTCAGGAGGGAGAACAGATTTTTGTTCATGATGATCAAACAAAAAGAAACTTTATTATTATTCGTCTGACGCATGATGTATTTCAACAAAATAAACATGTTATTCGTTTGTATTGTCAAGAGAAGAAAGTGTATGCATAAGAGAAGCCCTTTTACAGTATGAAAAGTAAGAGGGTCCTTATCTTGTTATTTGTGAACAGCCCGATTGATGAGGGCTGATTAAAGTTTCACTTTATCATTTTGCCCCTCGTAAGGAATAAAAAGAGAAGGGTTAATGCACATAGGTAGCATTTGATTTGGAAGAAAGTATATAGCCTTGTATTTTGTGCTTCAAAGTTACATGGCCTTCTCTTTGAGAAAGCCATGTATGGTAATCTTGTTGTGTTTTCCATAACAGACGAATCATATATTCTGCCTTATCATTTGTACGATGAATATGTGAAAACTCTATGTTAATACAACCGTTCGTTCCAGGGGAAGGATAATATTGTTTAAGCCCATAAAGTAGCTCATTTTCATATTCGTACTTAATGTGAATGAGTTTAGTAACTATAAACATATAAACACCTCTTTTACGATAATAGTAGGAAAGATAGAATTACTGTAATAGTAAACTTAAATAATATTATACTATTCAGAAAATTCTAAGTAAATAATAGATTTTAACTTAATAGAGGTATAAAAAAGCGAGTCATTCTATTACACTAGATGACTCGCTTTCAATTTGTAAGTTTTACTTTATAAGAAAATAAGAGTAAGTACACCTACGATAATACAATAGAAAGAGAAATATTTTAAATTTCCTTTTGCCATAATGTTCATAAACCATTTTAGTGAAATATACGTCATGATAAATGTTGCGATGAATGCAACGACATATGGTACGAATAATGTGTCTAGATTTGGATCATTTGCAATGTCTGTAATGCTTAACAATAAGCCACCTAAGCTAACAGGAATGTATAGTAAGAATGAGAAGCGAAGTGCTGTTTCTTGCTTCATACCAAGTAACATTGCTGCTACGATTGTGGCACCAGATCGGCTTATTCCGGGAATCAGTGCGCAAGCTTGTGCTAATCCGACGATGATTGCATCTTTCATAGAAAGGTCGCCATCATTTTTACGACCGCGTAAATTTCTAATAATCCAAAGGCCGACAGCAGTAATAAGAAGGGAAATCCCAACCATCTTCACACCTTTTAAGTACTGATCGATGTAATCTTTAAATAAAACACCAATAACACCTGCTGGAATGGTTGCAATAACAAGATAAATAATAAAGAAGAAATCTGATTTTGCGTCTTCTGCTCTTGTAAATATATAAGAGAGACCATTCTTCGTTAGACGAATTAAATCATTTCTATAAATAAGTAATACAGCTAATAATGAAGCTGAATTAACAAGTAGTTCGAAGCTAAACCCTTCTATTTTTAGTCCTAGCAAATGTTGTGCTAAAACGAGATGACCACTTGAAGAAATCGGAATTGGTTCTGTTAGTCCTTGGAACAGACCGAGAATTAAATATTTTAAAACGTAGTAAAATTGTTCCATAATAACCTCCTTGTTTATTAGTTGAAAGAAACAACTTTTCCATTATAACAAAGATATGGATGAATATTGAAAAGAAATAAATATTCGAAATAAAATAAAAATCCCTTATAGCAGTATAAGGGATTTTTATTTTTAATTAAGAAGTTACTGTTTCTTGAAGACTTTTAGACAATTGAACATCGACTTTTTCAGCATCATGAATATGATTCATAATAGTAGTATTTAATTTTTGGAACATTTGTTGCGTGTTAGCGAATTCTCGTAATATATCATTATTACAAGACTTTTGGTTTTCGATAGCCTTAATAACATTTGTAGCACCATTTTGTAACGTTTGAATCATAACTAAAATATTTTCAATTCTAGCATTTGTATCGGCGCTCATTTCTACACCTTCATCAACTAAATGTAAATTATCTTTTGTGTTATCATATGCTTTTTCAATTTCTTCCTGAATTTTTTTCGTTAAGTTGCCGATGTTTTTTGTACTTTCTGCTGTACTTTCCGCTAGTTTTCTTACTTCATTGGCAACGACAGCGAATCCCTTACCATGCTCTCCAGCACGCGCGGCTTCAATACTCGCATTTAAAGCAAGTAAATTTGTTTGTGCTGCAATGTTTTGAATGACTTCTACAATTTGCTCGATTTCCTTTGAGCGTTCGCTTAGATGATTCATACTATTAGACGTGCGTTGAGATTGTTCACCTAATTTATTAATTACAATAAGTAAGCGGTGAACGGATTCTTTTCCTTCATTAGAGCAGTCAATAATTTCTGCAATAGACTGAATTAAGCTTTGTTCCTTTTGTAACATTTCATTATTTAACTCATTGGAATGTGTCGTACGTGTTGAAACATTTTCGAAACATGAACTTAATTGTTGAACTAAGCTTTGAAGTGTATTGTGTTGGTTATTTACAAGTTGATGCTCTTGGACAACGCTTTGTACACGATCGTGGATAGTAGAAATAGTCTCTTGCTTTTCAATATCTTTTTGTTTTAATTCTGCTTCTAATTCTTGTATACGCTCTTCTAATTGAGCAATTGTATGTTGGAGTGATTTTTTTTGAGTAAACATGTATTTATTTCAACCGCCTTCGAAAGTTATATTTTCTCTATATTTGGATTTTAGCATCTTTTGTATTTTTTAAATATAGGAATTGTTAAATATTTAAGAATCTATTACATTTTATTCATAATTCTCTTTTTTTCGTCACGAAAAATAAACTGTATTTAATCGTTTTGTAAACAAACTGTAAAATAAATCATGTATAACTGTATAAGAAGGGAGTCGGATTATGAACTATTTTAAGCGAATCAGCTGTCTAGTATTAGCAGGAATTATCGGTCTTTCTAGTACAGTCGCTGTTAAAGCAGAGTCAAACGACGAGAAACTTAACAACATGCAACAGCAATTGCAACAAAACGATGCAGAAATGCAAAAGAAAGAGCAAGAAAAGCAAGCTGTTAGTAAAGAAATTAAAGGTATCGAAAACGAACTACATAATTTAAATAATACAATTGCAAAAAATAAAGAGGATCAAGCTGCTATTCAACGTAAAATTGATGAAACACATAAGCAGATTGAGCAAAAAAAGCAAGAAATTGTCGTTTTGGAGGATAAAGTCCTTGCTCGTAAAGATATTATGAGAAAACGTATGGTTTCTGTTCAAAACAGTTCAAATACAAGTTTAGTAGTAGAAGTTGTAGTAGAGTCAAAAAACTTTGCAGACTTCTTACAACGTATGAACGCAGTTTCTACTATTCTAGAAGCTGATAAAGAAATTTTACGTCTACAAGAACAAGATCTTCGTCAAATTGAAGAAGATAAGAAAACAATTGACGAAAAAGAAGCATCTTTAGTAGTAGACAAACAAAAATTAGCAAAAGCGCAAGCTGAACTGCAAGATAACTTGAAAAAACGTCAAGATAACTTACAAACAGTTCAAGCTAAATATAATGAAGTTGCAAGTCAACTTAATTTAGCAGCGGAAGAGAAAGCTAAAATTGAATCAAATATGAAGACAGTACAAGAAACGATTGCTCGTGAGCAAGAAGCAGCAAGAATCGCAGCGGAAGAGCGTGCAAAAGCAGAAGCGGCTGCAAAAGCAGAGCAAGAAGCTTTAGCGAAAGCACAAGCAGAAATTGCTGAAAAGCAAAAGCAGGAAAAAGCTAGTAAACCAGCTGAACCTGTAGCAAAAAATACAGAAACAGAGTCTAAGCCTGATACGAAACCAACTCAAGGTGGAAAAGAATTTTACGTAACAGCAACCGCTTATACAGCTGACCCATCTGAAAACGGCTATAAACCGGGTGAAACTGTAAAATCTAAGTTAGGACATAATTTAACTGCAAATCCAAACATGAAATTAATTGCTGTAGATCCATCTGTTATCCCATTAGGTTCTACTGTATATGTAGAAGGATATGGAACAGCAATTGCTGGAGATACTGGTAGTGCAATAAAAGGGCATATCATTGATCTATTAATGCCAAATTCAGCTCAAGCTAATGACTGGGGTAGAAGAACAGTTAAAGTTAAAATTTTAAACTAACAAGTAATCCAACTTTACAATACGTAGAGTTGGATTTTTTTATAATAATAATGTTAAGTTGAGTTTACATTTTGTTAAGGATAGCATACAATAATGGTGAGAGGTGGTAAATTTGACCATTTTAAACAGAGTAAAAGAATTAAGAGCTCGTTTTAACTTTACGCAAAGTGTATTAGCAGAAAAGGTTGGAGTAACGAGACAAACAATTGCTGCAATTGAAAAAGGGGATTACGTTCCTTCGTTGTTATTAGCACTTACGATTTGTGATGTGTTTCAGTTAAAGATGGAAGACGTGTTTGTTTTAAATAAGGAGGGGGAAGAGGATGAATAGAATTGTTTTTTCTTATATCATAAACGTGCTTTATACTGCTTTAGCATGCTGGACATTTGTTGAATTTTATAGTGTCATTACAGAGTTAGCAGATATAATTAAAAACGAGAAATTCCCATTTGAAGTATGGTTTAATGGAGTACCATTCATTTTATTATTTATTGGAGCAATTATAGTTACAATTTTTTATAGAATTCAAAAGAAAAAATATAAGAATTTATCTTTTTGGATGTATCCATTATTATTTCCGCTAGAAGATGAACGTGAAAAAGCGATTACGGATAAAGCTTGTCGAACAACATTTGTATCGTTATGGTTTGTGTTACCTTGTGCAGTTGGATTTTTAACTTTTTCGCCTATTATTAATGAATATCTTCCTGGATACCCATTATATATTCTATTTTCTATTTTCTTTTTAAGCTAATACTTGTACATATAGCGATATTATTTTATCATTTTATATAGAGTAAGATTTTGTAAGGGAAAGGAACTGTGTATGAATAAGCAAAGAATTTATAGTATAGTAGCAATTCTGCTATTTGTTGTAGGTGGCGTGTTAATTGGAAAGCCATTTTATGATGGATATCAGGCTGAAAAGAAACAGACTGAAAATGTGCAGGCTGTTCAAAAGATGGATTATGAAAAGCATGAGACGGAATTTGTAGATGCTTCCAAAATTAATCAACCAGACTTGGCGGAAGTAGCGAATGCATCATTAGATAAGAAACAAGTAATTGGTCGTATTTCGGTTCCAAGTGTTTCAGTAGAACTGCCTGTTTTAAAAGCTTCTACTGAAAAAAACTTATTATCAGGTGCAGCGACAGTAAAAGAGAATCAAGTTATGGGAAAAGGAAATTACGCATTAGCAGGACATAACATGTCTAAAAAAGGTGTTTTATTTAGTGATATAGCTTCTTTGAAAAAAGGCGATAAAATTTATTTGTATGACAATGAAAATGAATATGAGTATGCGGTTACTGGTGTATCTGAAGTGACTCCTGATAAGTGGGAAGTTGTAGAGGATCATGGGAAAGATGAGATAACGCTTATTACATGTGTATCTGTAAAGGATAATTCTAAGCGTTATGTTGTTGCTGGTGATTTAGTAGGAACGAAGGCGAAGAAGTAAAAAAGAAGGTGAACTCTTTAAAGAGTTCACCTTCTTTTTTACTAATGTTGAGAAATAATAGAATATTTTGGTTTGTATTCAAATATTATTCTATTTATGTATAATAAAGTTAGGATTCTATATTTTGGGAGGAACAAGAGTGAGACAACAGGTGAAGAAACTTCTTTTAACAACGAGTATAGCGTTATTGGTAGCTCCAATTTCAGCTTATGCACATCCAGGGCGTACAGATGCTAATGGCGGACATACGTGTCGTACAAATTGTGAGAAATGGGGATTACAGTACGGGGAATATCATTATCACAATAAACCAGCTTCTAGTAGTGGCGCAACGAGCCCAGCTCCTAGCCAGAATAATAATAGTGCTGTAGAAGCTGAGAGACAAGCAGAAGCACAGCGCAATACCGAGGCGGAAAAACAACGTAATGCAGAAGCACAGCGTAAAGCTGAAGAAGAGAGACAACGTGTAGCCGAGGAACAAAGAAAAGCTGAAGAGGCACGTAAGCAAGAGGAAGCGCAGCGCCAAGCTGATATGGAAAAAGGTCAACTTGAAGGTCAAAAGAATGGAGAAACTGATTTTAAAGCAGGAAAAAATGATGCAGAAGTGCATGTAGCTGGAAAATCTGATGCATATAAACAAGCGTTTAAAGCGACTTATGCAGCCGTATGGTCTTTAGAAGAGCAGAAGAAAACGCATTTTGAAAAAGGAAAAGAACAAGGGTTAGCACAAGAGACGATGGACGATAGTCAAGTTGCTCCAGAGTTTAAGGTAAACTTTGCAGACGGATTCAAAGTAGGGAATAAAGAAAGAACAGAAAAAATTGAAAAAGAGCAAGCTGAGTTAGGGGAAAAGACAGGGAAAGAACTAGCTGAAAAGAATCCTGGAAATAGAGAGAAAGAAGTATACGTGAAGGCATATGAAACAGCGTATGAAAAAGGCTATAAGTCTACAAAAAAGGTAGTAGAAAAGGCTGGCTATAAGTATGCATTTGAAAACTATGATTTAAAAGTTCCTGCTAAGTATGAAAGAAATGAATTGTTAAAGAAATGGTTTACTGAAGGATTTAAATCGAATAAAAAAGCAGCGGAAATTCGAGAAGAAGGGTATAAAAAGGGAGACAGCTGGTTCTCATTCTTCTATAAGAGTTTCGTACCAAGTGAATATAAAGAACATAAAGAGCTGTACGAACAAGCAATTGAAAAAGGTAAAACAGCATAAAAAAAGATGAGGAGAAATTCCTCATCTTTTTTAATCCATCCATTTCACTAATTTCTTAGAAATTAATAATAAAACACAACCTAGTACAATTGCCACAGCGCCAATAACTGTGAATACTTCAGCGTATCCAAGTGAAGTTGTGAAGCTTGCAAGTTGTCCGCCTAAAATGTTGGCGATACCTGAACTTGCTAGCCATACACCCATTAGTAAAGATGCTAATTTTACCGGAGCAAGCGCACTAACCATTGATAGTCCGACAGGTGATAAGAATAGCTCACCTAACGTATGGAAAAGATACGTAAAGACGATAAACAGTAAGTTTGCTTTTTCTGTAATGTTATGTTCATCACTACCTGTTTTTAATGTAGCGATAACGAGAATGATATAACCAATACCGAGCAAAATCATACCAAGTCCCATTTTAGTTGGGATTTTTAAATCACCCTGCTTGCGAGTTGCAAGTTTTGCCCATAATGCAGAAATGACTGGAGCAAGTAAAATAATAAATAATGGATTGACCGATTGGAACCAAGATGTTGGAACTTCCCATCCGAACACAGAGCGGTCTACAAATTTGTTTGTATATAATGTTAATGAGCTACCAGCTTGTTCAAAGCCAGCCCAGAAGAAGACAACGAAGCATGTTAAAATGACGATAACTGCGGTACGTTGTTTTTCTTTTTTTGTTAATGGTGTATCTCCTACTGATGGTTGTCCAGCAGCTGTTTGTAAATCGCGAGTTGGTTTTTTACCGATATTACCAAGGAAGCGATTTGATAGTGTTGTAAATAAAATTTGTCCAATGATCATTCCGATTGAAGCGGCTAAGAAACCGTAACGGAATCCGTAATGTACAACGCCATCAACTGTTGTTTTGAATAAATTTTCTGATAAAAATCCGCAAACGAGTGGAGCTAAAAATGAACCGACGTTAATACCCATATAGAAAATGGTAAATGCACTATCACGTTTTGGATCGTTCTCTTCGTATAATTCTCCAACCAGTGTAGAGATGTTCGGTTTGAAGAATCCGTTACCGATAATAATAAGCGCTAATCCGAGGTATAGGCCTAATTGGTTTTGCAAGGCAAATAGTGTAAGGTTACCGATTGCCATTGTTATACCACCAATTGTGATTGCTTTTCGTCTACCTAGAAAACGGTCTGTTAAGTATCCACCAATCATTGGTGTGAAATAACAGGCCCCAGTATAAAATCCGTAAATAGAGAGTGCCCATGCGGGACTAAACCCAAGACCACCGCTTACTAAAGCTGTCGTTAAATATAATGTTAATAATCCTCGTAATCCATAGTAACTAAATCTTTCCCACATTTCTGTAAAGAAGAGTAAGTATAAACCTGGAGGATGTTTCTTTTTTCTTTGTTGTTCTCTTTCTAGTTGTATCGCTGATTCCATGTTATTTTCCTCCTGACACAAACAAAAACAAAGTTAATAATTTTGTACATTTAATATTTTACTTTATTAACTATTATAAGTCAATAAAGGTTGATTTTTCAGAAGAAATTGGAAAAGAGGAATAGCTATAGAATGGGTGTTTCTTTTGTGATAGACTATGGACTATGTTTTCTTTGTAAGGAAGCGGGTTATTGTACTTTTTTATATGTGAAATTGATTTCATAAAAGATGAAATTAAAGAAGGAGAAAGAAATGAAATTGTTACAGAAAAAAGAAATTTTACTTATTAGCCTTATGTTATTCTCTATGTTCTTTGGAGCAGGGAATCTGATATTTCCACCTTTCCTTGGGTATGAAGCAGGAGAACATGTTTGGATTTCATTAGTAGGGTTTATTATATCAGCAACAGGTCTTCCTATATTAGGTGTTATCTCTATTGCAAAAGCAGGAAGTTTTCAAACGTTAGCGGGTAGGGTTCATTCTTCATTTGCAATTATTTTTCCATGTATCGTGTATGTATTTATTGGACCTGGGCTTGGTATACCCCGTGCGGGAAGTTTAGCTTTTGAAATGGGGCCAGGTCAGTTATTCCCTGAAGCAGGAAACGGATTATTATTGTTTTACACAGTTATTTTCTTTAGTATTGTTTACTGGTTAAGTTTATCCCCATCTAAATTAATGGGGTTGTTTGGAAAAGTCTTGACGCCATTATTATTATGTATGATTGCACTCATTTTTATAAAGAGTATGTTTACAACAGTAGGAGATATGAAAGAACCAATAGGGAACTATGGCCAAGCTCCTATGTTTCAAGGGTTTTTAGATGGATATTTAACAATGGATGCGTTAGCTGCTTTAATTTTTGGAATTGTTATTGCAAATGCATTACGTGCAAAGGGTATTGAAGATGATAAAGGTTTAGCGAAATATATGAGTATTGCTGGAATTGGGGCAGGACTATTATTATCTATTATTTATGTCATCCTTGGATATGTGGGGGCAATTAGTGGCTCATTAGGAACATTTGATAACGGTGCGAAAGTGTTAGCACAAGTTATGATTACATTATTTGGACAGGGCGGAGTCGTTTTATTAGGTCTTATTTTTACTATCGCGTGTTTATGTGTTTCAATTGGACTTGTTACGTCTTGTAGTCAATTTTTTGCGAGTGCATTTCCGAAAGTATCTTATAAATTGTGGGCATTTATAGTAAGCGTTGTTAGTATGATTTTAGCTAATTTAGGGTTAACGCAAATTTTAAAAGTATCAGTACCAATTCTTGGATTTATTTATCCAATTGCGTTAACGCTTATTATTCTAGGGTTATTCCATCAGTATATTGGAAAGTATGCATACGTATATGCAGTAACTGTTTTGGTTGTAGCGATATTTAGTGCAATTGACATTTTAAATAAAAATGTAATGATGAATCAGTGGACGTCAGCATTAAAATACATCCCGTTTTATACAGAAGGTGTTGGGTGGATTGTTCCAGCTATTGTAGGCATGTGTCTTGGTTTTATCGTTAGCATTTTTCTAAATAAGAATAAATGAGTAAAAAGGTGTTTTCCTATTTTGGGAAGACACCTTTCTTTTTTTGGAAAAATACTATTGAAAATGAATAGACTAAGAGTATGATAAAGATAATTGGTAAT
Source organism: Bacillus cereus group sp. Bce041 (assembly GCF_052646455.1). NCBI lineage: Bacteria > Bacillati > Bacillota > Bacilli > Caryophanales > Bacillaceae > Bacillus > Bacillus cereus group sp. Bce041. The sequence goes on along the minus strand of NZ_JBQXON010000009.1, from coordinate 35,544 downwards.
ATATAGGTTCAATGAGAGTTACGAATAAGGGGGGAGCGTATGAAGAAGGATTTGGATAAGAAAATAGAAGCACTCGAAACGGCAATTGAAACAATTCAAGAAGCACTTGCTGAATTAAAAGTAAAGCAGAGGGAAATAGAAGTAGAAAACGCTCAGCAACATGTTAGTAAGAACAAGAAAGAATATATTGAAACGGTAATGGAGGAAAAGCCAAAAGAAGAAATAGTTAAGATAAAAGAGCCTTTGCAAGAACCTGAGTTAAAACAAGTAGATATATCGGCTTTTAAACCAGAGCCATTTAATATTATTAAGTTTTGTCAGACGTGGTTACCGCGTGTATTTGTCGGTATTATGTTGCTTGGAGTGATCTGGTTATTTAAAGCAGGGGTAGATGCTGGTTTATTAACACCAGCGATACGAATTGTGTTTGGTATCGCATTATCTATCGGGTTGTATTATATAGGAGATATTCAAATTAAAAGAGAGCGGCAAGCGTTAGGATTAGTATTAGCTGGAGGAAGTATTACCGGGATTGTTCTAACGACGTTTGCAGCACATTATTTATATGGATTTATTCCGGCAAGTGTCGCGTTTCTCTGTAATATTGCATGGGTTATTTTAGGGATTTATTTAGCGAAAAGATATCAATCGGAATATCTCACTATTTTCGTAGCGGTCGGTGCGTTCTTCGTACCATTCTTGTTAAATAGTACGACTCCTAATCCTTATATTTTCTTTGGATATGAGACAGTATTAACACTTAGTTTATTATGGTATGCGTTGAAAAATCGTTATAAATACTTATATATGATTTCTTACGCTGTTGCTGCCATTGTCCTTTTCGTTTTCTTTGCTGTTATGTCAATGTTAGTAGAGAACTTGCAAATACAGTTAACGATTGTATATGGTTTGATTCATTTACTATTATTTTGGCATATGTTTACGGAGAGAAGTTTTATACTAGAACCACGTTTGGCGATATTTAGTGCGAATGCAGTGTTCTTTATACTAGCTATTTCAAAAATACCTGATTTTACAACATGGGGATTAATTATTAGTGCACTCGTGCATGCCGCTATGTTCGTATGTGAATATAGGAAAAATAGACATTCTACATTTACAAATCTCTTATTTGGTTTCGCAATGGGAGCATTTAGTTTAGCAATTTTATATGAGTATAGTTTAGTGAATGCAGCGATTGTACTATTGTTACAAGGTTTCCTCGGCATGGTCACTTCTATTAAAGTAAAACAACAGATAAAATTGTATGTTAGTGCGACGGTTTACGCAATTGGAATGATACAGACTATTTTTAGCCCGTTTGATCAATTTATTTCGGCAGGCTTTGTTGCTCATCTTATTTTAATAGGAACGTTCTATTATTGCATGAGAGAAGCGAAAGAAGTATTAGCGAGCTTCGGCAAATATATGTATTCTATAGTGCTCTATTGGTTTATGATAATTGTATTTATTACAATTACGAGAATCGGTGAAGTTTTATCTGCAGATGGAAGCGTAATTAGTGTATCAGTATCGTTATTATGGATGGTATATGCATTATTTGCGGTTTGGTTTGGAAGAAATAGAAATATGAATGAAATATTATATGCTGGTTTAGTCGTTTTAGTCGTAACGGTAGGGAAGTTATTCTTACTTGACTTACCAGAGGTATCGATGATGATTAGGGCAGTGTTATTCCTAATCGTCGGTAGTATAGGTATCGTTATTTCAAGAATGTTTTTCTCGAAGGAAGAGAAGTGAGAAGAAGGCAATCCATGTATGGATTGCCTTTTTTATTATTTCTTATTAATCGTTACAGTTTCATTATATTTCGTTGTTGTATTTTGGCGTAGACGAAGCGTTGCTTGTCCAGTTGTATTTGAATCAATCTGTACATTTACAACTTTCTCAGCAGAGCCTAAGCTGTTTGTTGTGAAAGAAAATGCACTACTATATCCGAAAGTAGATGGCCAAGTGCCGTTTGCATTTTGTACTTTAGCCACTTGTGTTCCACCAGTAGTGAAGATACCTAAAGAATAGTTGTTATACGTTGTATTAGGTAGTAAGTTATTTACTTGAATCTTCATTTGGAAAATTTCATTGTTTGGTAGAATGCTAGGGTGTGTAACGACGTAGTCGCTTGTTGTTACCGCACCGTTATAACCGTATGAACCTGGTTTAAAAGTATTTGTATTAAACCATTGATAACCTGCATTTGGTGCACTCCAAGGTTCAGGTTGTGGTTCTGTTGATAAGCTTGGCTGTTCAAATGTTTGTAGAGCTGTAGGTGAATCAAGTTGTAAACCATTTACTTGATCTAAACTTGTAAATGTCTCTTTATTTGATAACCAATTTACGATGTTTTCTAATAAAATCGCATCGTTTTCTTCTTTATAACCATCGTAAGTTTTCTTTGTTTGGCCAGAATCTTCACGAACGTATTTTGGCGTAGCATCTTCAACAGGAGAAGAGTCACCAATAAAGGCAGCTTTTCCAAGTCCTACTTTTGCGATAGCAGCATATGGGCCTTCTGCAATACCACCGCCATTATAAACGCCACTATCAACAGCGTTATTCCATTTTGATGGATTTTCTGGAAGGTAAACAAGTCCTTTTGCTAGTTTTGGGTTTGTAATTGCTAGAGTAGAACCAGCATGCATTGCTACAGACGAAACACCTTTTGTAATTCCGAAAGATTGTTCAGGCGATACAATTGTTTTCGCTGAAACATCACCAAGTGCATTGTAGCGGAAGCGAATACCGAAGTTGTCAGAGAGCCAATCAGAGCTTTCTACTCCTTGCATAGCTTGTGAATTAGCTTCTTCATTAGACATTCCTTTTGCTGGATTATCCCAAGCACCGCGTCTATATCCATTAAATACTTCAGAAGAGTCCCAGCGATTTTTATTACGATCTGCATTGTAATGATCAGCAATAAAGAAGATACTACCACCATTTTTTACATATTGTAACATAGCGTCCTGCTCAGATTTTTTGTAAGGAATATTAGCTTCTGGAACGATAAATACATTGTAATCTTTTAAGTCTTCGTACGTAATAGGTGTTGATTTACGAAGTTCCTTTACGTGATATCCGTTTTTTGCAATGCCGTTTCCGAAGTCAGAAAAGCCGCCGTCAATAACCCAGTCAGCTGTCCCAGCAGTTTGACCGTGTGTATTATCGAATAATACTTTCTTCCCATTGTTTTGATTTACAACTTTTGCAGCAATTTCAGGAGCTGGGTCTACAGAGCTTTCGGCATAAGTAGACGATATGAACGAGGTCCCTATACTTAGTGTAATTGCTGTTGCTAAAGAAAATGTAATCCATTTTTTATTCTTCATAGAAGAATCCCCCTAATAATAAATATATGTGCTTTAATAATGTAATTTATTTTTCTGTAAAAATAAAGACGGAAAACATAAAAAATATTAAAAAATTGTAAAAATACCGTGAATTTTGTTGAGAAATATTTATATAGATATAAAAACATCCCTTCCAAGTAATAAGGAAGGGATGTTTTGCTTAACTAATTTTTGAGTTAGGTGTTTCATCAATCTTATGAAACCCTTTCATGTAATATACGATTGCTAAGCCGATAAGCCAAATTGGGCCGACAATCAATGCAATTCGTGTATCTTCTGAATACGCCATTATACCTAATACTAATACAAGGAAAACGAGTGAGAAATATGAGCTTAATGGGTATAAAGGCATTTTATACGATAACTTTTGTTTATTTTGAGTAGGCAAGCTTTTACGGAATTTAATTTGAGCGACTAATATAATTCCCCAAGTCCAAATTGCACCGAAAGTTGAAATGCTAGTAAGCCATGTAAATACCTTTGCAGGTACGAGATAGTTTAATATAACACCAATTAGTAAAACGATAGCAGTTGCTACAATTCCTTGGCTTGGAATGCCATTTTTATTTAAACGACCAAATCTTTCAGGAGCTTTTTTCTGCTGAGCTAATGTATATAGCATACGGCCTGTACTAAATAAACCACCGTTACAAGAAGAAAGAGCTGCTGTTAATACGACAAAGTTAATAATACCTGCTGCTTTTGCGATACCAATTTGTTGGAATGTTAATACGAATGGACTGCCTTTCTCACCAAGTTCGTTCCATGGATAAATTGCCATCATAACGAATAATGCCCCAACGTAAAAGAGTAGAATTCTCCAAAATACGTTATCGATTGCCTTTGCGAGTGTTTTCTTCGGATTTTGAGCCTCACCAGCTGTAACACCGATTAATTCAACGCCTAAATAAGCGAATAGTACCATCTGCATGGAGAGTAGTAACCCAGAAAATCCATTTGGGAACCAGCCACCATGTGACCAAAGATTTGAAATACCAGTAGCGATACCACCGTTTCCGAATCCGAATAAAATAATACCAGCTCCGACTACTATCATACAGATAATTGTGACAATTTTAATGAGAGCAAACCAAAACTCAAGTTCTCCAAATACTTTTACCGATAAGAAGTTAAAAGCGCTCATTAATAATAGAGCAAGTAATGCCCAAGTCCAGCGCGGGATATCTGGGAACCAGTACTGCATGTAAATACCAGCTGCTGTAATTTCAGCCATACAAGTAACAACCCATAAGAACCAGTAATTCCAACCAGTAATATAACCAGCGAGTGGTCCAATATAATCATATGCATATTTACTAAAAGAACCAGCAACAGGTTGTTCAATTGCCATTTCCCCAAGCGCTCGCATAATGAAAAAAATAACGAGACCGGCAATCATATAGCCTAGCAAAATAGAAGGACCTGCTAGTTTAATGGCGGAAGCGGATCCTAAAAATAGCCCAACGCCAATAGCTGAGCCCAGTGACATTAAAGTAATATGTCGTTCTTTTAAACCACGATTTAAAGTTCCAGATTTGTTTGTGTGCTGCATAAGAAGAATCCCCCTTGTAGAGTGAACGATATTTGAATGCGTTTACTAAATATTTAACTATTTCAAATTATAAAACATTTCTATCTGTTATGCTACAAAAATAATCATAATGAACTGTACTACATCTGTACTTGTCAGACTTAAACTTAAAATTCTAACTATTAGGGAATATATTGACTCTTCTTTTTATTGATTGTTAAGATTAAGTATTATATTTTCTCACATACTAGTAAGAAAAAGAATGTGTGATAATAATTCAGGTGTAGGAAGGGTACATAAGCATGTTTCAATTACAAAAATATAACACTTCTGTGAAGCAAGAGTTTTTAGCTGGCATCACAACTTTTTTTACATTTGCGTATATTCTTGTCATCAATCCAAAAATATTATCTGATGCAGGTGTACCATTTGACCAAGCGTTTACAGCAACAATTATTGCAACCGTTGTTGGAACAGTAGGTATGGCGATTTTCGCGAATTACCCGATTGTTATTGCTCCAGCTATGGGAATGAATGCATATTTTGCTTATTCTGTTGTACAGAAGGCAGAAGGGATTACATATGTAGTTGCCTTTTCAGCTGTATTTGTAACGGGGATTATTTTTCTTTTATTATCTTTTACTTCGTTTAGGCAAAAGTTAATTTTAGCAATTCCTGATAGTTTAAAGCATGCAATTGCAGGTGGAATTGGACTATTTATTGCTTTTATTGGATTGCGCCTTTCTGGAATTATCGTGGATCATCCGTCTAATTTAGTTACGATTGGTGATTTTCATTCTCCAGCTGTTATTTTAACTTTAATTGGTTTAATATTAGCGGCGGTATTAATGACATTGCGTGTGAGCGGTGCATTATTTATTAGTATGATTGTGACAGGAATTATTGCCTTCTTTACAGGGCAATTGAAGTTTGCTGATAAAATTGTGGCGATGCCTCATTTACCAGAGGGTATCATCGTTTCAAACCCAATCAATGCCTTTTCAAATGTAATTGAATACGGATTATACGGCGTTGTATTTTCATTTTTACTTGTACTTTTATTCGATACAACAGGTGCATTACTTGGTTTAATTAAACAAGCAGGTTTAATTACAGACAATACAGAGAAGCGTTTTGGTAAAGCGTTTATTGCAGATGCAATTGGCGGGACTACAGGTTCTATCTTTGGAACAAGCCCAACAGCAGCGACGATTGAATCGTCAGCAGGTATTGCTGCAGGTGGTAAAACTGGGTTAACAGGGATTGTAGTTGTTGGTCTAACAATTATAACGGCATTTTTTAGTCCTGTTATTGCTTCTTTATCAAGTGTAGCCGCTATTACAGCTCCTTCATTAATTATAGTAGGTAGTTTAATGGCACAAAGCATTCGAGATATTAATTGGAATGAATTTGAAGATGCGTTACCAGCATTTTTAATTTTTATAGGTATTCCGTTAACATCTAGTATTGCGAATGGAATTGCAATTGGATTTTTAGTGTATCCAGTCTTGAAAATTGTGAAAGGGAAAGGGATGGAAGTGCATCCGTTACTATACTTATTTACAATTTTATTTGGATGTCATTTATTCTTATAATATAGGAGAGGGGGCTTCTTATGAGGGGCTCCTTTTTTGTGTATAATAAAGTGAAACTTAAATTAGTAATGTAAAATATAAATTACTTATTGGAATATATATTATAATAAGGGTGGAGGAGAAAGAAACAGTAAACAAAAACATAGACAAAAGTAGGCATATATAGTGAAAAGTAATTATGAAACAATATAAACCGAAAGAATTTTCAGAAATGCTTAATGTCTCTGTTAAGACATTGCAAAGGTGGGACAATCAAGGTGTTTTACCTGCTTACCGAAACCCAAAAGGAAGAAGATATTATACAGAAGAACAGTATAAGAAATATATGGGTATTCAAGAAGAACTTGTTCAGGATTTAATATCTATCATTCATGTATTTAGCTGTAGAATATATGGGTTGAGAAAATACAAAAAGAAAATGTCGGAGGATGAAGACTTATGAAAAGAGCATATTTAATAGAAATCAAACCGACAACTGAACAAATTAGTAAAATCCGTCAAACTATTGGGGTGTGTCGATATGTATATAACCTGTATATCTCTAAAAATAAAGAGGTATATGAGTCGGAGGGGAAATTTCTTAGTGGTTATGACTTTTCCAAATGGTTAAACAACATTCATACAAAAGAGTGTGACCAGTGGATTAAAGAAGTGTCGAGCAAAGCGGTAAAACAAGCGATTATGAATGGAGATAAAGCTTTTAAGCGGTTTTTTAAAGGTTTATCTAAGTTTCCACGATATAAAAAAAAGAAGAAGCAAGATGTGAAGTGCTACTTTCCGAAAAACAACAAAACAGATTGGACAGTAGAAAGACATAGAGTAAAAGTCCCTACAATTGGTTGGATAAGGTTAAAAGAGTATGGATATATTTCAAAAAATACAACTGTAAAAAGTGGTACAGTATATCAAAGAGCAGGAAGATACTATGTGTCTATACTCTGTGAAGTGAAAGAGGTAAAACCAAATGCAACTCTCAATACAGTAGGTCTAGGAATTGATTTGGGAATTAAAGACTTCGCTGTACGTAGCGATGGAAAAACTCACAAAAATATAAATAAAACAGTACAAGTAAAAAAGATAGAAAAACGGTTAAAACGTGAACAACGCTCTTTATCACGCAAATTTGAAAATATAAGAAAGAGAGGTGAACAACCTGTTACTAATAAAAGAGCGAATATAAACAAAAATATTCTTAGGGTGCAACAACTACATGCTAGGCTAGCAAATATTCGATTAGCGTATGTAAAGTCTATTGTAAATGATGTGGTGAAAACCAAGCCAACGTTTATTGTAGTAGAAGATTTGAATGTGAAAGGTATGATGAAGAACAAACATCTATCTAAAGCTGTAGCGCAACAATGTTTTTATGCTTTTAAAACATGGTTATTAATGAAATGTAGGGAATATGGAATTGAACTACGGCAAGTGGACAGATTCTATCCATCTTCTAAAATGTGTTCATGTTGCGGTCAAAAAAAGTCGGATTTAAAGCTGTCTGACCGAGTATATACATGTGAATGTGGCAATGTAATAGATAGAGATTTAAATGCGTCAATCAACCTTTTACAAGCAAAAAAATATACAATAATAACGTAAATAGATTGTATATATGTACGGTGGGCTACATCGGAATTTACGCCTGTGAAGTGTCACAGCAAACTGTAGTAGCAAGTGATTAGCGAGGCAGGGCACGTAGAAGCAGGAATACTCTAAGAATATACATTTGTCTATATTTTTAGTAGCAGGAACATGAATGGCTGTAAGTAAAATAAAAGTCGCGCGTGTTCAATTAGATTTAACACAGCAACAATTAGCAGAAAAAGTAGGCGTTACAAGGCAAACGATTAGTTTAATTGAGAAGGGGAAATACAATCCATCTTTAGATTTATGTTTAAAAATTTGTTATGCAGTAGATAAAACGTTGAATGATTTGTTTTGGGAGGAAAAGGAGTGGTAGGATGAAAATCGTGAAAGATGAACGTTTAATGATTGAAGGGTTAAAACATATTAGATTAGCTTTCATCTTACAAAATATCGTCATACTAGCTATCGTCTTTTACCGCTATGTCTTGCAAGGGGCAGGATATGAAAGTGTTTCGGATTTATTAATGGTATTTATGGGCGGGATAATAATTATTAACTTTTTAAATCTGAAAAATTCAGTGGAAGTGTATGAGCATACGGGCGGAGTGTCGCGTCGTTATTTTATGAAGCTATTATTCATTCCGGTAGGTATTATTATTGGGATTTTAGCTATTTGTATCGTTGTAACACCAGATATTTCGATAAAGGAAATTAGTATGACAGGACTTATTATGTTTGCTTGTTTTTTAGTTCCAAGTTTGTTTATATACATATATATGAAAAAAATAAAAAGAGAAGATTGAAATATAAGAAAGGCTTTCCCATATTGAGGAAAGCTTTTCTCATATTCTTTTATATAGTACTTTATGAAGGCCAATCGGTTCAATTTCAAAGATTTCACCATATTCCTGAAAGCCTAAGTGTTTGTAATAGTCAGCTACAGTAATTCGGCCATTACACCATAATATATTTGCTTGGCGTTCTTGCAAGATTTGTTCCGCCTTCTGAATTAAGGAGCTTCCAGCACGGTTGTTTCGAAATGCAGGTAATGTTGCCATTCCTCGTAGACGATAATGAATACCCGTTGGTAAGTCGGGATATATTTCTTTTGAGAAGGAAGCGATACTAATTAGTTCATCGTTTATAAATGCGCCTAAGTGGAAGGTGTCTGTTTCATAATCGGAAGGGTATTTACAATCTGCTAATGTTTGATTGGGGCGTAAAATTTTTTGACGTAATACGTAAGTTTCAGATCCCTCAATATTTTTCACGGTAATCATATTAACATCCTTTCTTATAACGCTTTTTCTGTTAATTGTATAAAGAAATAGGCAGGTGCGGCGAGAAGTCCGAGTATGCTAGCAGTTCCAAGAAGGAGTGAAAGTAGGAGGCAAGAATATTTTATTCCATTCGATTTTTTCCATCCGTAACTACAAATCTCAATACTAACACCGATGAGAATAATGGCAACGAGTATTTCGGCTAATAATAAGAGAGCTAAAGTTATAATAGACATAATGTAATCCATCCCCATAATATGTGATAGTAACATTTTACCATATGAAATGGAAAAAATGCCCCTCAATTATGTGAGGGGCATTTTTTTATTCTAATATGTTTTTTAGTGTATCGATATGTTCTTTTGAGCCTGTTACAAGTAATGTATCACCGTGTTGTAGTCTTGTATCTCCATGTGGGATTAATGCTTTATTTCCACGATAAATTTGAATGACTAGTACATCACCTAAAAACGGAAGGCGACGAAGTGCAACGCCGTTATATTTATTGCTCCGTAGTTCAACTTCACGGACTGTTTCGTTTGCTGTTGTAATTAAGCGAACGAGACTAGGTTTATCAATAAGCGCACGTAATAAAATACGTGTAGAGTTAATTGTTGAGAATACAGCGATATGTTCTTGCGTTGCTTTTTCTTGTAGAAGTGGATCTTCTACACTTGCAATAACATGTTCAACACCTAGCTCTTTTGCATGTTCTGCCAATAATAAGTTTTGTTCATCATCACTTGTTGCAACAACGACGCGATCTGCATCAAATGCTGTTTGTTCAGTTAATGATGCGATTGTGATGTCATCCAATTTCACGATAGGGAAGTCGTGCGATTTCGCTTCTTCATCATTTATTTTGTTTTGACGCATCATATATAGCGTTACGTCATAATCTTCTCGTTTTAAATCTAGTGATAACGGAAGGGTAATTCTGCTCGCGCCAATAATAGCTACTTTTGGTTTTGGTGTTTCTACTTTTGGGAACATTTTTTTAAACAATATAGGTGCAAAAATACAAGTAATAACTGCGCTTAAAATAAGAGAGGCAGATAAACTTGGACTGATGATCTCCAGTTTTTCACCAATTTGTGCAGCCGCAATAACTAAAGAAAGTGTCGATGTTAATAAAATTGCACTTCCAAGTACGATATTACGTGGATACCATTTTCTTAAGACGAGTGATGGTAAGAGTTTTGAAATAAAGAGTCCTACAATTAAGATTGGGATCATTAGCATGCTAGAAGGTTCTTTGAAAATAGACCACACCTCTAGATTTACACCAACCATTACGAAGAAAATAGGGATGAAGAAACCGTAGCCGATAGAATCAAGTTTTTCCACCATATCTTCATTTGGTGATAATAACGATACAAGTACACCTGCTAAGAAGGCGCCTAAAATATTTTCTGCTCCAACAGATTCCGATAACCCAACTAAGATTAAAATGAGTGCAAAAACAGCTCGTGTATCAATTTGTACACTACCAGCTTTTAAACTATCTAAGTATGGAATGTTTTTAAAACGTTTTGCAACGAAGTAAATAACAATACCAGCGCCGAATAGAAGAAGAAGAAGCCACATGCTTTGGCCGCTTTCGGAATTTAATCCGACGAATACAGCGAGTAAAATCATTGTAACTAAATCCGCAATAACAGCGACTAATAAAATGATTTGCCCAATTGCTGTTTTTCCTAAGTTATTCTCTTTTAATGTTGGTACAACAACACCTAAAGAAATAGTTGAAATAATTAAAGTCATGAACATTGCATTATCTACGAATCCTAGCCATACGAATAGTAATGATAGGGCATAAGATAAGATGAAAATAAATAAGAAGATAATGCTTGCTGCCTGAAATGTATTTGGTTCGTTTGTCGTATTTTTTTTCCCTTTTTGTTTAAAGATAGAAAAATCAATTTCTAAACCGCTTAAGAACATGAGGAAGATAAATCCTAATGTTGATAAAACTTGAAGCCATATATCTGGCTCAATAATATTAAACCCACTTTTACCTACAAAGATTCCTGCAATAATTTCTGCAACGACCACAGGAAGTGCTTTTAATTTAAAGCGTTGTAACAAAAGGGGAACGAAAAACGCGATTGCAACGACAACCATAAGTGATAGAACAGAAGTATGATGTTCCATTGCGTTCTCTCCCTTCAAATAAATATAGTACCTATTTAGCCATATAATAGGTAGAAAAGCAACGCATATGGATTCGATTTCATAAAGAAAGACTTTTCTTAACATTTGTCATAATAAGTATATTTTTCATGATTATGCTGTTAATTCCGTAATGTGGATGTAATAGAGGGGATAAAAAAAGACTGCTGAGGAATCTCAGCAGTCTTTTTCATGTACATTACATTGAGAAGAAGATCCATACAGTTAAACCAACTGTTGCAGTTGCAACGAAGAAACTGTATATCATTGTAAGAATTTGAACTCTTCCTTCTCCTTCTTTTAAATGCATGAACATAATTAATTGTAACAATGCTTGCGCAACAGCCATTATGATAATAGTTGTTAAGACTGTTGAAAGTGGCAATGTTGTGTAAAGTGCCACGTATAACGCTAGAAACGTTAATGCAAGCGATAAAATAAATCCGAAAACGTGTGACCAAGGGAATCCGCTATGCGCATGTCCGTTTGCTTGATTGTTGTTTTGAGCCATTTACGCCACCATCCCGTTCAAGTAAACTAGTGTGTAAATAAAGACCCAGACAAGATCAAGGAAATGCCAGTATAAGCTGATAATGAATACTTTACGAGCTGTAACTGGTGTTAAACCTCGTTTTAAAATTTGGATAATAACACAAATTGCCCAAATGATACCGCCTGTTACGTGGGCTCCATGCGTTCCAAGAAGAACGAAGAATCCAGATAAGAAAGCACTTGTTTGAATTGTTGCGCCTTCACCAATGTACATAATGAACTCTTCGATCTCGAAGAATAGGAAACCTGCACCTAAAAGTAATGTAAGGACGAACCATCCAAGCATCGCTTTTTGGTTATGCTTACGCATTTCATGAATTACGATACCGCATGTAAAACTACTTGTTAAAAGTAGTAATGTTTGAATTAAAAGCGTTTTAAGTTCAAACAATTGCGCTGGTGTTGGGCCATCTGCCGTACGACCAGCAAGGACTAGATAAGAGGCGAAAAGTGTTGCGAACAGCATAATTTCAGCCCCAAGAAAAATCCAGAATCCTAGGATATTCAATCTGCTTTGTTCGGATTGATATTCCAAAGGTAAGCTTTTATCTAAAGCCGCCATGTCATTTCACCTCTCATGCTATATGTTCTGTTTTTTTAATTTCATCAACACTGATATAGTAGCCTTCATCATAATCGAATGAACGATAGATTAAGCAAGCTAAAATACCAATACCACCGATTGCTGCAAGCCAGAACCAGCTAAATACTAATGCGAAACCTGCAAGACCGAAGAATCCAGACGCAATAATAGGCACACCAGAGTTACTTGGCATGTGAATTGGTTTAATATCTTCTGCTGCTGGTGTAACTGTTTCTCCGCGTTTTTTCATGTACCAGAAAGCATCAGCTTCTTTAATTTCAGGAAGCTTCGCGAAGTTGTAATGTTGTACAGGAGAGTGAGTTGCCCATTCAAGTGTACGACCATCCCATGGATCTCCAGTTGTGTCACGTTCACCGTGACGTGCACTCCAAATTACGTTGTAGCAAAGAAGTAGGAAGCCGATACCCATCATTACCGCACCAACAGATGCGATTTGGTTTAGCCATCCCCATCCAAGACTTTCAGAGTAAGTGTACATACGACGAGTCATACCGTCTAAACCTAAGAAGTACATTGGGAAGAAACAGATGTTGAATCCGCTCATAAAGATCCAGAATGTCCATTTACCTAGGCGTTCATTTAACATATGACCAGTCATTTTTGGATACCAGAATGTGAATCCAGCAAGCATAGCGAATACTGTACCTGCGATTAATACGTAGTGGAAGTGAGCGATTAGGAAGTAGCTGTTATGGTATTGATAATCAGCTGCTGCCATTCCAAGCATAACCCCTGTAACCCCACCGACTACGAAGTTTGGAATAAATGCCAATGACCAAAGCATTGGAACTGTAAAACGAATACGTCCTTTATACAGTGTAAACAACCAGTTAAAGATCTTAACCCCGGTTGGAATCGAAATCGCCATTGTCGAAATCGAGAAGAATGAGTTAACCGCTGGACCTGCACCCATCGTGAAGAAGTGGTGAAGCCATACGACGAAACTTAGTAAAGAAATTGCAACCATTGAGTATACCATTGCACTGTAACCGAATAGACGTTTACGTGAGAATGTACTAATGATTTCAGAGAAAATACCGAATGCCGGTAAAATAACGATATATACTTCAGGGTGACCCCATACCCAGAACAGGTTGGCCCATAACATTGGCATACCGCCGCTCGCCATCGTAAAGAAGTGAGCATCGAATAGACGGTCAAATGTCATTAATGCAAGAGCAACTGTTAATACTGGGAAAGCGAAAATAATGATAATTGTTGTAATTAAGATTGACCAAGTAAACATTGGCATTCTCATTAAAGTCATACCAGGTGTACGCATTTTTAAGATAGTAACAAGGAAGTTAATACCGGTCATTAGCGTACCGAGACCTGAAATCTGTAATGCAATTGCGTAGTAGTTATTTCCTACGCCCGAAGTAAACTCTGTACCTGCCATTGGGAAGTAAGAAGTCCACCCGGCGTCTGGAGAACCACCGATTACGAAAGCGATGTTGAATAACATTGCTCCGACAAAGAATAACCAGAAACTTAAAGCATTTAAGAACGGATATGCAACATCACGAGCACCAATTTGTAATGGTACTACAAGGTTCATTAATCCCATAACGAATGGCATTGCCATGAAAAGAATCATTACTGTACCATGTGTTGTAAAGATCCCGTTATAGTGTTCAGCGTTTAAATAAGTTGTTTCTGGGAATGTTAACTGTGCACGGATCATTAAACCATCCATACCACCACGGAATAACATGATAACCGCAGAAATAATATACATAGCTCCGATTTTTTTATGGTCAACAGTTGTTAACCATTCGTCCCAAAGCCATTTCCATTTTTTATACTTTGTTAGTACGAAAATGATTGCTAATGTCACAAGAACGATAGAAGCGTCTGCACCGTAAATAATCGGGTCACCTGTGACAAAGAATTCATCAAGCTTCACTGTGTTCACTCCAATCTGTTGGAATAATAGCTATTATTTTTTGTTTTTGTAGTAGTTGTAATCACAATATTCAAGTGATTTTGGATCTACATAACTTAAGTGGTGACTAGAGAATGTCATACGACCAACTACACCAGGTTTAACAATTTCGTTGTACTTAGCTTCTGTTAGTTTAGGAGCAGTTTCTTGTACTTCTTTAACCCACTTGTCATATTTCTCTTTAGTTTTTGCTTCAACTTCGAACTCCATGTGTGTGAATCCTTCACCAGAGAAGTTCGCACTACGGCCTAGGTAAGAACCTGGCTTATCAGCTTGTAAATAAAGATCCATAATCATGCCATCCATTGTGTACTTCATACCACCAAGTTCTGGTACCCAGAAAGCATTCATTGGGCCGACAGAAGTCAGTTTGAATTGAATTGGTACACCAGCTGGGATGTTTAAATAGTTAACGGTTTCAATTTTTTCCTCTGGGTAACTGAATAACCATTTCCAGTTTGCAGATGTAACATAAATTTCAACTGGTTTAATATGTTTGGACTCTTTCGGAACCTCTTCCGAAGCATAAGTTGCTTTTACTGTTGGAATCGATAATGCGATAACGATAATAACAGGAACAAGCGTCCAAATAATTTCTAGTAATGTGTTACCGTGTTGTTCAGGTGGCTCATAGTCCATATTCTCTGGTTTTTCACGATAACGAATCAAGATGACTGTAAACAGAATGAATACAATTGCGATAATTAATGACATAAGCAAGAATGACCAAACAATTAAATCATACTGTGCTTTTGCAACAGGTCCTTGCGGATTTAATACTGCGAGTTTTTTATCACAGCCACCGAGGAACAGAAGTAATGATAACGGAAGAAGCGAAGCCAACTTCCAAAACGCTTTCTTTAGTTGCACGATTGAAAATCTCCTTTCTCCTTGGATTGAAACTATGCCAATAAAACAATATAAACCTATTAATTTATAGAAGGCAATAGTTTTTGATATATTGTTAAAAAATAGACACAAATGCACACTTTTTAAGGTGAATATCATTTGTAACTTGATTACATTGTAAACTATTTTCCAGAGAAAAACGTGATTGTGAAAATTTTAAGATAAATAAAGTTATACCAGGATATCCAAGAAATAGAAAAAAGCTATCTTATCATAAGAAAGATAGCTGAATATTTTGTATATTTAGTTTATTTCTTGTATGACAGTTCGTGGCTGTTCAAGTGTGACAATTTTTTTATATTTAACTTGATATAAAATGTAACAAATAATCATAAATGGAATGCCACAATAAAGAGCAATTCTTTGATCTGGAATGAAAGCCAAACTAACAAATGTAATGAAATTCAGCGAAAACGCTACGATTGGAACTAGTGGATAGAGCGGTGTACGATATTTTAAATCATTTATGTTGCCACCGTTTTTCACGAAATTTCTACGGAAGAAAAACTGTGAAGCGGCGATTGACATCCAAACGACAACGGCAGCCATTGCTGCAATAGATGTTAAAACTAGAAAGACAGTATCTGCCGCAAATACACTTGTTAGTAAGGACAGGCTAGCGAAAATTAGGCTGAAAATTAATGCATTTAGCGGTACACCTTTTTTAGTTAATTTCGTAAATGCTGGACTTGCCATTCCTTGTTTTGCCATCGCCCACAGCATACGAGAATTTGCGTAGAGACCAGAGTTAGCAACGGATAATACAGCTGTAATAATAACAAAGTTCATAATGTCTGCTGCATATGGGACACCGGCTACATCAAATACAAGTACAAAGGGACTTTCGACTAGATTAGCCTCTTGCCATGGGAGTAAACCTACAACAACTGATATCGCTAAGACGAAGAAGAAGAGAGTTCGCCAAATTGTGTTTTTAATTGCTTTTGGAATTGTTTTTTCAGGATTTTCACTTTCGCCTGAAGCGATTCCGATTAATTCTGTTCCTTGGAAGGAGTAATTTACTGTAATCATCGTAAGAAGAACAGCTAATGCACCATTTGGAAATAGCCCGCCATTTTCAGTGAAATTATGAAGCATTGGAGCTGGCTTTCCATTAAAGTCTAGTAGACCGAACATAACAGCGCCGCCAAGTACGATGAAAATAACAATTGTTGCGACTTTTACACTTGCGAACCAAAACTCTGCTTCTGCATATGCTTTTGCTGATAAAGCGTTTACGAGGAAGAGTGCTGCTGCAAATGTAACGCACCAAATCCAGGAAGAAACGTCTGGAAACCAGCGTTTCATTAAAATACTTACAGTTGTTAACTCTACGCCAACTGTAACAGCCCAATTTAACCAATACATCCAACCGACAACAAATCCAAAACCAGGTGAAATGAATTTGCTTGCATAACTTTGGAATGAACCTGCTTCTGGCATAGCGACGGATAATTCACCAAGACATAACATCGTTAAATACATAACAAATCCACCGACTAAAAATGCGAGAATAGCACCACCAGGTCCGGCATTATGGACAATTTGACCAGATCCCATAAATAACCCGGTTCCGATAACACCGCCGAGTGCAATCATAAATAGGTGTCTACTTTTCATTGTTCGTTTTAAATCTGTTTGTTCAATTTGTTGATTCATATGCCCCTCACCCCGTATTTTCTTGAATGTGTGAACTTCGTTTTATTCTGAGTTTTTAATCATTAGTGGGGGATGCAACACACACTCGGTTTATTTGCTATGAAATGAATGGAGTATGTAAAAAAACGAACTATGACTAAATACTCTAAGAATGTTTGTTAACATGGTGATATCTTCACTATGTTAACAATTTTGATTTTAGCAAAATATTCTGTAAATGTATATTTATTTTTCTTTTTATTAAAAATAATTAGAATTTTTATAATTAATTCTATGAGCGATAATTCACATGATCTTTCTAGCAAACTAGTAAGAAGAAGGGTACAATGATAAGAGGTGTATCTGTAAAATAATAATTAATGGAGTTTTGTTTATAATGAAAAAGTTAAAATATCTTTTTGTTTTTGGGATTATACTTGCTGCTGCATTTTTTATAGGAAAAGATAAAATCATGCAAAAGGCGCAAGTTCTACGCTTAGAGTTTCTATCTGAAATGAAAGAAGCAGCTATGATTGAAGATGTTCCGTTTATTAAACAATTACCAGAATTGCCCAGAGGGTGTGAAGTGACAAGTTTAGCTATGTTGCTGCAATATAAAGGTGTACAAGTAGATAAGATGCAACTTGCTAGTGAAATTCATCGTGTTCCATTTGAACAAAATGGTTTGCGTGGAAATCCTTACGAGGGATTTGTGGGAAATATTTATACAAAGGCAGAGCCTGGATATGGTGTATACAATAAACCAATCTTTGATTTAGCAGAAAAATATGTTCCTGAAAAAGTAATTAATTTAACAGGTAGAGACATGCAAGATATATATAAAGTAATTAGTTCTGGCTCTCCGGTATGGGTCATTATTAATACGACGTTTAAGCCGCTAGCTGAAAGTAGTTTTGAAACATGGAATACGAGTTCAGGCGAAGTGAAAATTACATATTATGAGCATAGTGCAGTAGTAATTGGATATGATCAAAACTTTGTATATGTAAATGATCCTCTTAAAAATAATCCACGTTTGGCTGTTCCGCGAACAGAATTTGAGAAAGCTTGGGAGCAAATGGGGAAACAAGCAATTACTATTTTATAATAATGAAAAAGTCATCTTTGGGATGGCTTTTTCTTTTTGGTTTGTTAACACTGAAAATTCAGAAGATTCTTTTAAAAGTTAACGATTCACGTTATAATAACATTTAACTTGGTGAAGAAGGGGAGAAGAGAAATGGATGTTGCAAAGGAACTTGTTTTGTCAAAAAATCAGTTAGTTGAGTGGAGAAGGCATTTTCATAAGTATCCAGAGTTATCTTTTCAAGAAGAGAAAACATCGCAGTTTGTGTTCGATATACTTCGGAAATTCCCATATTTAGAAGTGTCACGGCCGACTAAATATAGTGTGATGGCAAAGCTAGTAGGTAAACATCCGGGCAAAACAGTTGCGATTCGAGCCGATATGGATGCTCTTCCTATTCATGAAGAAAATGAGTTTGATTTTATTTCTACATATAAAGGTGTAATGCATGCATGTGGTCATGATGGACATATAGCGATATTACTTGGGGTTGTACATAAGTTGGTAGAAGAAAGAGAGAAGATTAAAGGGGAGATTCGTTTTCTATTCCAACATGCTGAAGAGAATTTTCCTGGTGGTGCAGAGGAGATGGTTGCTGCAGGTGTAATGGAAGGTGTGGATTATATTATTGGTGCTCACCTTTGGGCGTCGTTAGAGGTTGGGAAAATAGGTGTTATTTATGGTCCTGCAATGGCTGCACCGGATGTTTTTAAAATTAAGATAGAGGGAAAAGGTGGACATGCTGGAATCCCTCATGAAACGGTGGATAGTATTGCAATCGGAACACAAGTCGTTTCGCAACTTCAGCAAATTGTATCTCGCCTCACGAATCCATTAGATTCTCTCGTAATATCTGTTACGCAATTTCATGCTGGGACAACTCATAATGTAATACCAGAGCAAGCTGAGATTGAAGGGACAGTAAGAAGTTTAAGACATGAATTACGAGGTGAAACAGAGAAGAAGATTGAGCGGATTGTGAAGCATATTACGGAATCTTACGGAGCGAAATATACATTTTCATATGAATATGGATATCGACCAGTTGTAAATGATTATGAAGCTACAGAGCTTATTGAACAAACGGCATTACAACTTTATGGAAGGGATAGAGTTGTTCGTTTACAGCCGACGATGGCTGGAGAAGATTTTTCAGCGTTTTTACAAAAGGCACCGGGGACATTCTTTTTTATCGGAGCGGGAAATAAAGAGAAAGGTATTATATATCCTCACCATCACCCTCGTTTTACGATTGACGAAGATGCATTACCGATTGGAGTGGAAGTCTTTGTATCAGCCATTATGAACTTTATAAGTAAAGGAGAATGAGATGAAGAAAATACACATTCTAGCGCTTATCCCAGTTCTTTGTTTAGTAGTTGGGCCAATATTTGCGAATTCAGTTACTCCTTACGTATTAGGGATGCCATTTTTATTATTTTGGGTATTATTATCAGTGTTTATTACATCTTTTTGTATGGGGCTTGTGTACGTGTTTGATCCTGCTAATAAGGAGGATGTAAAATGACTGCATTACTTATCATTATTTTATTTTTGTTTCTCGCACTATTTTTAGGGATTCGGGCACAACATGGAAAAGATATGAATTTAGAACAATGGTCAGTTGGAGGAAGAGGATTTGGCACTATTTTTGTTTTTCTCCTTATGGCAGGTGAAATTTATACGACGTTTACATTTTTAGGGGGAAGCGGCTGGGCGTATAGTAAAGGAGCACCTACCTTTTATATTTTGGGATATGGTGCTTTAGCTTATCTTTTATCGTATTTTTTATTGCCACCCATTTGGAAGTATGCGAAAGAGCATAACCTTGTTTCACAGTCAGATTTTTTTGCGAAGAAATATAGAAGTAAAGCGCTTGGACTTATTGTTTCGATTGTTGGTGTTGTTTCCATCATCCCATATCTTGTTTTACAGTTAAAAGGACTGGGAATTATCGTTTCAGAAGCTTCTTACGGAAGGGTGTCACCTGTTGTTGCAGTATGGATCGGTGCTATTGTTATAACTATATATGTAATGGTTTCAGGTATACATGGTTCGGCTTGGACGGCTGCTTTGAAGGATATTATGATACTGTTTATCGTTATGTTTTTAGGTATATATTTGCCGTATCATTATTATGGAGGATTTCAGCCGATGTTTGAGGCTGTAGAGGCAGCGAAACCGGGATTTTTATCTTTACCTGAAGAAGGAATGAGTATTTCTTGGTTTGTTTCTACTATTATATTAACGGCCCTCGGTTTTTATATGTGGCCTCATACATTTGCTTCTGCTTTTTCTGCAAAAAATGAAAAAGTATTTCGTAAAAATGCAGCAATTATGCCATTGTATTCTTTAGTTTTACTTTTCGTATTTTTTGCAGGATTTGCTGCTATATTGCAAGTTCCTGGGTTAAAGGGAGCGGATGTAGATCTTTCGTTATTCCGTCTTGCTTTACAAACTTTTGATCCTTGGTTTATTGGAATTATTGGTAGTGCGGGAGTATTAACGGCATTAGTTCCAGGGTCTATGCTTGTTATGGCGGCTTCTACACTGTTAGCAAAAAATATTTACCGAACGATAGTCCCGTCTGCTTCAGATAGACAAGTTGCTAAGATGGCAAAATTATTTGTGCCTGTAGTAACGCTCGTGGCAGTTTTATTTACATTTAAAGGAGGAGAAACAATAGGAGCACTTCTATTAATGGGATACAGTATCGTTACACAACTTTTCCCTGCACTTGTATGTAGCTTGTTTCCACGTCAAATTATTACGAAGCAAGGGGCGATTGCAGGAATGGGAGTTGGGCTATTAGTGGTCGCATATATTACCTTATCTGGTTCAACTATAGCCACGATGTTTCCGAGTTTCCCGCAGTATATAAAAGATTTGAATGTAGGTATAGTCGCATTGTTAATTAATATAATTGTGATGTTTGTAGTTAGTGGATTTACAAAAGGTGTATTTATAAAGAAAAACACTATAATAGTAGAAAAGTAATTCGTTTATCCTGCATTAACGGGCAGTAAGACCCCCACCTCAAAATTCAGCGGAAGCAAAGAAGTTAGGTGGGGATTAAACTGTCCGTAAAAGCCCGATTGGTGAGGGTTGATTAAAGTTTTACTTTATTAGAGCTATCTTTGAAAAGAGATAGCTCTTTTTTTGTATATATTTCCTTCTATTAGCGGAATCTAACTAAAAACTTGTTGAAAAGGAAGCTAGGTGGGGAAATTGTTAGAGCTTGAAGGTAACTTATTTGAAGTTATGAAAGAAATTAGGGATGAGTTAGGTTCACCTAATGATTTAACAATTAGAGAAGTTGCTCTTGCTGGGAGTTTTACACGTTGTGCGGTTGTGTTTTTATGTGGATTGACAGATAAGGATAATGTTTATAAATATGTCATTCGCACACTGCAATACGAAGAAATTATAAATGAGGAAGCTGTTGTTCAAACGTTATTGGATCGTTTTATTTCTATCGCAGAAGTGGGTGTAAAAACGAAGTTTCCAGATATTATGAATGCGATATTAGCGGGAGATACAGTTATATTAATTGATAATATTCAAACCGCTATCGTTATTAATAGTAGGGCCTGGGAGAAGCGAAGTTTAGAACCACCAGTGACAGAAGATTTAATACGCGGACCGAGAGTTGGATTAAATGAAGATATTAATGTGAATAAAATGTTAATCCGACGCAGTTTACGCGATCCAAAGTTGAGGTTCCAATCTTATATTATGGGGAAGCGATCGCAGAAAGAAGTAACCCTAGTATATATAGAAGATATTATTAATCCTCACATTGTAAAAGAGTTAGATCGCCGTCTTCAATCAATAGTGACAGATGTCGTTTTGGAAACAGGTACGATTGAACAATTAATTCAGGATAATAATTTATCCCCATTTCCACAGTTTTTGAATACAGAGAGGCCTGATAATATTATAGCCTCATTAGCGAAAGGGAAGGCGGCCATTTTAGTAGACGGATCCCCGTTTGCTCTTATTGCACCACTTGTGTTTGTTGATATTTTTCAATCTGTAGAAGATCATTACGAGCGCTGGGTGATTGGAACGTTATTAAGATTTTTACGTATGGGTTCAGGCATAATTGCGGTTTTGTTACCAGCTATGTATGTAGCACTTGTATCTTATCATCAAGGACTTATTCCTTCTAAACTGGCTTATTCAATTGCAGGTGCGAGGGAAGGTGTTCCGTTTCCTGCATATATTGAAACGTTAATGATGGCCTTGACTATGGAATTAATACGAGAAGCTGGAATCCGATTGCCGAAACCGATGGGACAAACGATAGGGATTGTAGGAGGTCTTGTAATTGGAGAAGCTGCGGTAAATGCAGGGATTGTAAATCCGTTTTTAGTTATTATTATTGCAGTTACTGCGATTGCTACGTTTTCGCTTCCTGTATATAGTATTACGATTACGTTCCGAATTTTACTTTTCGTCTTTGTATTAGCTGCAACGGCTTTTGGGCTGTATGGGATCATTCTAGCTCTGATCGCACTTGCTATTCATATTACAAATTTAACAAGTGTTGGTATACCGTATACAACTCCAATTGCTCCTGCATTTTATAAAGATTGGAAAGAAGAATTTATTCGCATGCCAAAATCGATGTTGAAAGATAGACCAGAGTACTTACAAACAAAAGATTCTACAATACGTCCAAAGGAGCGAAAATAAGTGAAACCATTTGAGTATGGCGATGAAGAGATTGGATCTCGTGAAATTGGGTTTGCGGTATCATCGACCATTATTGGTATAGGGGCATTGTCTATGCCAAGAGATATTGCTAACCAAACTTTATTTTCGGACGGTTGGATTATCTTGCTTTTGGGTGGATTGATCTGCGCAGTTTTAGGTTGGTTTGTGACGAGAGTGGCTATCTTATTTCCAAAACAAAATTTTGTTCAATATACGAGTGCGCATTTGACGAAGCCTGTTGCATACACAATTAGTAGTATTTTAGTATTAACTTTTGCTGCTTTGACAGCATATGAATCGCGAATGATTTCAGTTATTTCTCAAACGTATTTATTTAGTGATACACCAATACAACTACTGTCTTTCTTCTTCTTATTAGTTGTTATTTATGGAATAGCAGGATCAAGAGCAGCCTTATTAAGGTTAAATGTTTTATTCTTACCTATTGTTTTAATTGCGATAGTACTTCTTTCTTTATTGAATATAAATTTAATGGAAATAAATAATTTACTACCAGCTTTTCAAACGAAAGTAAGTCAATATGCTGTTGGAGTTAAAAATTCTATTTTTACGTTTATTGGATTTGAAGTAGCGTTATTTTATGCGGTTTTGCTGAATGATAAGACAGCGAAAAAAGCGCCAATGGCAGTCGCGAAAGCGGTGATGGTAAACGTGCTGTCATACATTTTAATTTATGTAACTTGTATTAGTGTTTTTACTTATATGACAACACGTGGATTGACATATCCAACAATTGAATTAGGGAAAGAAATTGAAATTGGTGGAGGATTTTTAGAAAGGTTTGATGCGATTTTTTTTACGACTTGGATTATTACTATTTATAACACTACAGCAATGTATTATGACGTCGCATCTTTATTGTTTTGTGCTATGTTTCCGAAAGTGAAGAAACAAATTTTTATTTTCGTAAGTGCCCCTATTATTTTTATGGTGAATATGATACCTAGTAGTTTGAATACTTTATCAAGTTATGGGACTTATTTAGCTTGGATAGATATGGGGTTTGTTTTGTTAGCTCCTTTGCTCGTTTTGATTGTATATAAAATAAAAAGAAGGAATGGTGGAAATGAAACACCTTCTTAAAATTATAATGGTTATGGCTTTAACTGGATTTATGAGTGGGTGTTCTGAGTTAGAAGAGATAGAAGAAAGAGGATTTGTAGTAGGAGCGGCTTACGATATTGTGAAGGAGAAGAAAGCGAATCCAATTATGAAAGGGACCTATCAGATGGTACTCCCCAGTAAATTGTCTCAACAGGGTGGACAAGGGGGTGGGGATAGCGAAAATTATATTAATGTTAGTGCAAAAGCAGATAGTGTATTTGAACAAATAAGAATAATCGCCAAAAAAATTAGTCGTACATTATTTTTCCCTCATATACAGGTGATTATTTTCTCTGAAGAATTACTTTCACATCCATACATTTTACAAAATACGTTAGATGTATATATTCGCGATCATGAGATGAGAAGAAATATTCGTTTGTTCGTTTCTAATAAAAATGCCGAAGCTATTTTAAAACAAAGTGCCAAACCTGAAAATTTACCGGCGCAGTATATTGATATGTTAGCTGAACACCCTCCGAAAAATGCCCAAATGATTGAGGCTGCAAGAATTGGTGAGGTGCAGGAAAAGATGATCTCTAACCGAAGTTTTGTATTACCTATTCTGGAACTAACAAAACAAGGAGTACAAATGAACGGTGCAGCATTGTTTCGTGGAAAGGATAATAAGTGTGTAGGCAATTTGAGTGGGGAAGAAACAGTAGGGATGAATTATATAATAGGTAAAAAAATTGGAGGTTTTTTTACCATCCGTAAAAAGAATCAACTTATTACATATGAAATTCATAAGTTACGTCGAAAAATTAAAGTATCCACAACGAATGCTACAAAACCGAAATTTAATATTCATTTATTTCTGGAAGGTACAATAGCTGAGTTGCACTTTAGTGATCATAAAAAGGTTTTGAATGAAAAGCGTTTAGAGAAGGATATATCGGAAGAAATGGAGGAGCGTATTCAAAAATCGATTAAGCTTGTTCAAAAAAAATATAAGGTAGATGTATTAGAGTTAGGGGAAGTGTATAAGCGACATAATTATAAAGAATGGACAAAAATAAGTAAGAATTGGGATCAAGGCGAAAATTACTTTAGTAATGCTGAAATTACTGTTCATGTTCATCCAACAATTGAACATTCAGGTTCAGCTTTACCGAAAAGAGTGAAATAAGGTGATGAAAGTTGTTTACTGGATTAGGAATTAGTTGCACGATATTAATGGCAGTTCTTCCAGGAACTATATATTTTATTCATAAAAAACTCACAACGTATGGAGCACAGCCGTGGAATACTGATGTGCAAAAAAAGAAACCTGAATAATTTCAGGTTTCTTTCGTGCAAAGCATATGTGAAGGGGGATACCTTCTATGTATGCTTTGCTTTATACAAGCCCTAACCAATGTACCAATTGTGTAGAGAGGAATGTAACAACAATGGCGATAACGGTAGGGATTGCAAACGATAAGAATGTCCATTTTGCACTTTTTGTTTCTTTGTATATGTTAACTAGTGTTGTTCCGCACGGGAAATGAAGAAGTGAGAACAACATTGTGTTTAACGCTGTTAACCAAGTCCAACCATTTTCTAGGAATAGATTTTTAATTTGATTAAAATCATCTATTTCAGTTAAGGCCCCAGTTGATAAGTAAGACATTAATAAAATTGGGATTACAATTTCATTAGCGGGTAGTCCAAGAATGAATGCAGCTAGAATAAAGCCGTCAAGTCCTAACATTTTAGCGAATGGATCTAGGAAATTTACAAAATACATAAGTAAGCTTGTGTCACCGATAAAAATGTTAGCAAGTAACCAAGTTAATGCAGCTGCAGGGGCAGCAACAACTATAGCTCGTTTTAAAACGTAGATTGATTTATCGAGTGTTGCGCGAACAATTGTATTCCAAACTTTTGGCTTGCGGTACGGAGGTAACTCAAGTGTGTAGTGAGTTGGAACCCCTTTTAAGGCTGTTTTTGATAGTACCCAAGAAACAGTTAATGTCATAATAACACCAATTACAACCATTCCAACTACAACGCCAGCAGTAATCAATGTTTGCATACTGCCTGTATAACCAGCAGCCATAAATAGTGAAGCCATTAAAATTAACATAGGCCAGCGACCGTTACAAGGAACGAAGTTATTCGTTAAAATTGCTAGCATACGTTCACGTGGTGATTCAATGATACGTGTTGACATAATGGCTGCTGCATTGCAACCAAATCCCATTGCCATTGTTAAAGATTGTTTCCCGTGTGCGCCGGATCGTTTGAATAAGCGGTCCATATTAAACGCGACACGTGGTAAGTATCCGTAGTTTTCTAATAGCGCGAACATAGGGAAAAAGATTGCCATAGGTGGTAACATAACGCTAATAACAGCACCGATACCACGGAACAAACCAAGTATTAAAATGCCATGTAACCATTCAGGTGCATGCGCAGCTTGGAACCAAGATGTTAAATATCCTTCGGCCCATCCGAAGAATTCGGCAATCATATCAGATGGTACGTTAGCGCCTGCAATTGTAAGATAAAAAATAATAGATAAAATACCGAGCATAATTGGGAATCCCCAGATTGGAGATGTGAAAATTTTATCTAGTTTTTCGGAACGATATAATTTATCAGTATTTGTATATTGGACGGATTCTTTACATATGCTTGCAGATGTTCGGTAAATATCTCCGACTATATCATCTCGTATATCTTCTTTTGAAAGTGTTTGTGCATGTTGAATAATATAGTCTAATGGAAGAGCTTTACTGGCTGAGTGAGATTCCATTAATTACGACCTCCCTTACAAGTGGTTCATTATGGTGTTTTTGAAGTGTAGTTAAGAAATTTTTATCTCCATCTAATATACGTAACGCAATCCAACGTGCTGGATACGTATCACCGAACACTTTATAAATTTGTGGTTCTAATTCCTGAATCATATTTTCGATTTTTTCGCTGTAAGTAATTTTAATTGGTGCTGGAATTAGTTTTTTATTTGCTACTTTTGCAATAACATTTAGCAAATGACCAATACCTACTCGGTTACGTGCTGAAATTTTAACGACAGGTACACCAAGTGATTTTGCTAATTTCTTTTCATCGATAACAATCCCTTTTTTCTCGGCTTCATCAATTAAGTTAATGCAAATGACTACATTATTTGTCATCTCCATCACCTGGAGTGCTAAATTTAAATTTCTTTCCATAGCAGTTGCGTCTATAACAACTACAGTTACTTCTGGTTTTTCAAATATAATATAATCCCTCGCTACTTCTTCGTCTGCGGAATTTGAGTATAGTGAGTAAGTTCCAGGTAAATCTATTAATGTATAATTACTTCCGTTATGTTCATATTCTCCTTCAGCTTTTAAAACAGTTTTTCCCGTCCAGTTTCCAGTATGTTGTTTTAAGCCTGTTAAAGTATTAAATAATGTACTTTTCCCTGTATTCGGGTTACCAGCTAAAGCGATACGATGTTTGCTCATCTGAAATCATCTCCTATTAATACCCCGAAAATAAGGGAGCTTTCTTCTTTGCGCAGTGCAATAGTTGTGTTGCTCACTTGATAAGCGACCGGATCTCCAAGTGGACTGCGTTGCAATACTTTAATCGTCGCCCCTGGGATAAATCCCAAATCTAATAAACGTCGTTTCATAGTTCCTTCTAATTGTATCTTCTCAATTTGTACAAACTCTCCTATTTTAAATTCGGAAAGTGGTTTTATATTAGCCGATACCATAAAAGTTACCTCATCTCTATATTTTTAGTTTGAGTTTAAAAAGTTTCCTAAGGTAAACTTTTTGTTAGTAATATAGTAGACTACATTGGATTATGTTGTCAATTAGTACTTTAAAAATATTCATTTATTTTTAGAATTGTTCCAATTTATTTAGTTGTACTAAAAAATATTACTGAAATTATTTTTAATGTGCATAAATTAGGTGTATAAAAATTACAAAATACAGCGGAATTGTAAATGTAACTTTAACGAAAAGGGAAAAAGAGAGAAAAACATTTACATTGAATTTACATTGTTAAGAATATATTTACATTGCGGCGTAGTTAGTGTGGTTTTTGTTGGATTATTTAACTATAAATGTTGGGATTTCTAGCTTTTAAAGATTATTATCGCCATTTACTTAAAATTAAAAATTGCTTAACACTCACATAATATTGTTGTCCTACAATGAATTTGTGTTCGAAAGAAAATGAATTCGAAAAGTGATAATCCAAATGGGGGTACAAGACATGGTTATGAAAAAAGGTATTAAATTTTCTTTAGCAGCTTTAGTGGTAGCAGGAGCATTAGTTGGTTGTGGGAAAGCAGAAGATACAACTAGTAAAGACACTGCTAAAGGAAGCGATAATACAAAACAAGAATTATCAGGTACGATTGCAGCGGCTGGTTCTACAGCTCTTCTACCTCTTGCGGAGGAAGCTGGAAAGAAATTCATGGAGAAAAATTCAAAAGTTTCTATTCAAGTTCAAGGTGGCGGTAGTGGAACTGGGATTAACCAAGTAGCATCTGGTGCAGTACAAATTGGTAATTCAGATGTTCCATCCGGAGATAAAATAAAAGATGCTGAAAAGGCGAAAGAATTAGTAGATAACAAGGTAGCGGGTATTGCATTCGCTCTTGTCGTAAATAAAGATGTAAAAGTTGATAACTTAACAATGCAACAAGTACAAGATATCTTCACTGGAAAAGTAACAAATTGGAAAGAAGTTGGCGGAAAAGATGAAAAAATCAATGTAATTAATCGTCCAGCTTCATCTGGTACACGTGCTACATTTGAAAAAACGATTATGAAAGACGCGAAAATTAATGATGGAACTGGTACAACACAAGATTCTAACGGTGCAGTAGAGCAAGCGATTAACTCTACTCCTGGTTCGGTGAGCTATTTAGCAATGTCTTATATGGTGGGCGAGAAAAAAGGCGCACTACAAACAGTGAAAATTGATGGTGCTGAACCGAAAGTTGAAAACATCGCGTCTGGTAAATATCCATTCTGGTCTTACGAATATATGGTAACAAAAGGTGAAGTGAAGGAAGCGACGAAAGCTTACATCGATTATGTAAAAGGTAAAGATTTTGAAAAGCAAGTAGAAGATATGGGCTACATTCCAATGTCTAAATTAAATAAGTAATAAAATTTTATGGGGCTGGCTGCAAGGCCAGTCCTGTTCATTTCAATCTGTGAAGTGGGGTCTGTCCTGTGATGAAGGGGAAAAAACAAATTAATTACGTGAAAAGTGAATATATAGGAAGATCACTTGTTACGTTTTGTGGTATTTTTATAGTTTTAATTACATTAGCTATTATTGCGTTTATTTGTGGGAAAGGTATTCAATCTTTTACACAAAGTGGTATCTCATTTACTGAGATGTTAACATCGACAAAATGGAATCCAAATGCTGATCAAGGATCCTTCGGGGCTTTAATTTTCATTGTAGGTTCAACGGTGGTTTCGTTAGGTGCGGTTATTATTAGTGCACCAATTGCTATAGCTCTTGCTATATTCATGAATTTAATTTCGCCAAAGTTTGGAAATAAAGTATTGAAGCCTGTTCTAGAATTGTTAGTTGGTATTCCTTCGGTTGTATACGGATTATTAGGGGTTACGATTTTAGTACCGCTATTACGTGATTCGTTTGGGGGAGTAGGCTTTAGTTTAATTGCAGGTATTGTTGTATTAAGTATTATGATTTTACCTACTATTGCTAGTATCGCTTCTGATGCAATACGTTCTGTTCCATTTGATTATTTAGAAGCTTCTTATGGTCTAGGATCAACGAAATGGCAAGCGATTAGCCGAGTGATTGTTCCTGCTGCGAAAAAAGGGATTTTAACAGGTGTTGTTTTAGGCTTAGCGCGTGCTTTCGGTGAAGCGTTAGCGGTTCAAATGGTAATCGGGAATACGATTAAATTACCAGAAGGAATATATAGTCCGACAGCGACGTTAACTGGTATTTTAACAATGGACATGACGAATACATTGAACGGAACTGCTTGGAACAATGCGCTATGGACTTTAGCGATGATTTTACTTGTTATTTCATTCCTGTTTATTTTAGTGATTCGAGCGATTGGGCAAAGAGGTGAGCGATAATAATGAATGCAAGAACGGTAAATAAAGTTTGGACAGGTATCTTTTATGCGGTTGCGGCTTTAGTTGTAGCTTTGCTAGTGTTCTTAGTATTTGAGATTTTACAAAAGGGATGGGGATTTTGGGATCCTAATTTCTTGTTTGGAGAACCAAGCAATACAAGAGCTGGTGGTGGGATTGGTCCGCAGTTATTCAATTCATTCTACATGCTTGTTATAACGCTTATTATATCTATTCCTCTTGGATTAGGTGCTGGAATATATTTAGCAGAGTACGCAAAACAAGGACGTTTTTTAAATTTTGTTCGTCTATGTATAGAGACGATGGCGTCTTTACCTTCTATTGTTGTTGGTTTATTTGGTTTGTTAGTGTTCGTTACAATGACAGGTTGGGGATACACAGTAATGGGTGGTGCTCTTGCTTTAACTATTTTAAATTTACCAGGTTTAACGCGTGTTTGTGAAAATGCGATTTCAGAAGTTCCTCAGAATGTAAAAGAGGCAAGTCTTGGATTAGGTGCAACGAAGTGGCAAACAATCGCTCGTATTATTATCCCATCGTCATTACCACAAATTATTACAGGGATTATTTTAGCGGCGGGTCGTATATTTGGGGAAGCGGCAGCATTAATTTACACAGCGGGTTTAACATCCCCGATTTTAAATTCAGCAGCGGATTTCTCAAGTCCTGCGCATCCTTTAAATCCGTTTAGACCAGCTGAAACATTAGCGGTTCACATTTGGAAATTAAATTCTGAAGGAGTTATTCCAGATGCGAAGTTGATTGCGACAAAATCTGCAGCTGTATTAATTATTATGGTATTACTATTCAATGTTATTTCACGCTTGATAGCATCTATATTACACAAGCGCTTTACAGGAACGAAAAGAAAAAGTAAAACAACGAAAAAGGTAAAAGCGGCATAAATTATAAAGAAGAACTCTCTATTTATAAGTAGGGGGTTCTTTTGTATTTTAATATAGAAGGAATGGATGTAATGATTGTTGAATTTTTGATTAATTATAAAGAAGAACAGATATAATTTAGAGAGGGGTTTTAATTTGTTTTTTCTGCAAATGTCAGGTTTTCCTGGGTCAGGAAAATCGACAGTTTCTAAGTATATAGCGAAATTAACAGGTGCTGTAATTATAGATCATGATGTTTTGAAATCCGCGTTGTTAAAATCGTTAAAAGTAAAAGGAATTGAATCAACGATTGTTGGTGGGCTTGCGTATGATGCCGAATGGGTATTGATTGATTCTTATTTAGAACAAGGGCATAGTGTTATATTGGATAGTCCGTGTTTATATGAGGGAATGGTTGAAAAAGGGATTGAACTATCAAATAAACATGGTGTGAAATATAAATATATTGAGTGTTATCTTAATGATATGGAAGAGATTAATAGGAGACTGCAAACACGTAAGCGTATGATCAGTCAAATTGAAAAGGTGGAGTCGGAAGTAGGTTTTAAAAAGTGGTTAAATGGTAGTAAAAGACCTTCAAATAATGAATACCTTATTGTGGATTCTAGTAAACCTATAGAGCAATATGTGGAAAAAATGATGGATTATATGACTAAATAGAGAGAAGGCGTTATCTTCATTTGTGAAGATAACGCCTTTTGTTTTTAAATATCAGGTGTTTCTGTAGAAGTGCTTATTTTCCTACGGGAGCGTCTTTTTTTCCCGATTTTATCTAATAGTTCATACATAACTGGAACGACTACTAATGTAAGAGCAGTTGAGACTGCCAAACCGCCGATGACAACGACGGCTAAACTTTTTGATACCATACTTCCTGCTTGGGATTGGCCAAATAGGAGTGGGAGCATAGCAACGATTGTTGTAATAGCTGTCATAATAATTGGGCGTAGTCTAGTAGAACCTGCTTCAAGTAAGGCTTCTCTAGTTTCCATTCCATGTTCCCGATTTTGTTGGACTCTTTCTATTAATACAATAGCGTTTGTAACAACAATCCCGATTAACATTAATGCGCCGATCAAGGAATTTACATCAACAGGTGTTCGTGAAATGATTAATCCTAAAATACCACCGACAGCAGCTAATGGTAAGGAGAATAGGATTGCAAAAGGAGCACGTGCTTGCCCGAAGGTGATAACCATAATTAAATATACAATCCCGATTGCAATCCCCATAATTTTGAATAAATCTGTAAAATTCTCTTGCATAGATTCAGTAGCTCCTGCGATATTTACTTTTGCACCACCAGGTAAATCTAAGTCAGTCATCGCTTTATTTACTGCTGTGTTTACTTTACTCAAATCTTCATTTGAAGCTTCGGCTGTAATTTGGATTGTTTCTTTTCCGTCTTTATGGAAAATTTCTGTTTGTGTTTGTTTTTCTGAAATAGTTGCGATGTCTTTTAAAGGTATTGGTCCATTAATAGGTGATAGTATGTTTGTATTTAAAATATCTTCTTGTTTATTAATGTTTTCTTTTTTGTGTTCTATCATAATAGTAGCTTTTTCATTATTAATTGTAATTTCGCCAATAGGTGATTTCTTCATAAGGAATGCTACTTGTTGCGCAGCTATTTCTGGTGTTAAACCTAGTTGTTCAGCCTTTGTTTGATCAATATGAATTTGCCATTCTTTCTTAGAATCTTCTAAATTTGTTTTTACTTTAGAAAGATCATCCATGCTTTTTAGTTTTGTTTCAACGATAGTAGCCGCCTCTTTTAAATCCGCTTCGTTAGTAGCTGTTACGTTAAATTGTAAGTTATTGCCGCCGCCAGAGCTTGAATAACTTGTTTTTATATAATCAAGTTCAGCAGGCTCAAAAGTTTTATGTTCCTTTTTTAACTCTTTAATATATTGATCAATATCAGAACCTTTTTTAAAGACTACGAATATACTAGCGAGGTTATTTTTAGTTGTTTGCCCCCATTGTGCATCTTCTGCGCTAGATCCCATTCGTAAAATAACGTCTGTTATATCTGAATTAGAAAGTAATTTCTTTTCAAAATCAAATGCTTTTTGTTTTTGAGATTCAGCATTATAATCGGCTGGAAATGTCATGTTAATAGATAACATTGTGTCGTCTTCAGATTTTATGTTTGCTTTCGGTAGTAATATATAAGCTGCAATTGATCCTACAAATAATAAAAATGCAGTAAGTAGAATAATGAATTTATGAGAAAGAGCCCACTTTAATGTAGCGACATATCGTGATGAAGAACTTGGCTTTCGATGCTTTGTTTTTTTGAGTAGTAAAAAAGCCATAAGTGGAACAACTGTTAGTGCAACGATTAAGGATGATAATATAGAATATACAACTGCTAATACCATAGGTAACATTAATTTTCCGATTGCTCCTGATACGAGGCCGATAGGTAAAAAAACAGCGACCGTTGTTAAAGTAGAAGAAGTAATTGCGACTGCGACTTCTTTCGTTGCATCGAGAATGATATCTTTAGAGAAAGAATCTTTTTGTAAACGGCGGAAAATATTCTCGATGACAACGATACTATCATCGACGAGACGTCCAACCGCAACAGCTAAACCACCGAGGGTTAAAATGTTAAGCGTAATGTTAGATTGATGTAGTAAAAAGAGTGTTAATAAAATGGATAATGGAATACTGACAACAGCGATGAGTGTTGTTCGGAAGTTACGTAAAAAGATTAAGATAATTAGAGTTGCAGCGATTGCTCCAAGTATTACTTCTTTTCCCATGCTAGTAACAGCATTTTCAACTTGTTCATGGGTTGAAGCCAAAAGTTTAATGGAAAATTGATCTTTATATTCCTTATCTATCTCTTTAACTTTTTTATCAATCTCTTTTCCAATGGCAACTGCATTTTTACTCGGTTCTTTCATGATGATTAATCCTGTGCCTTCTTCTCCGTTTATATGTGAGATTGTATCGTAGTGTTGTTTGATTTCAATTTGAGCAATGTCTTGCAATTTCACTTGGGGTGCCACAGTGATGTTTTTAATGTCATTTACATTTTTTATGTCCCCAATGACGCGGAGGTTGTATTCTTCCTGATTAACAGTAATTGCCCCAGCTGGAGTAGAAGTTTCTTTTCCTTGTAAAACAGTTAGTACCTGCTGTGATGTTACGTTTTTGTTTTTTAATTGGTTCGGATCAAGTACGATAGATAATTCAGAGGTGGATTTTCCGAAAAACATAACGTTGGCAACACCATCAATGTTTTCGAGTTGTGGTACGATTTCTTTTTCAATTTGTTTTTCATCTGCTTTTGAAAAACCGTTTTGTTTCTGGATAGTAATTTGGGCGAGTGGAATCATAGAAGTGTTTAATTGACTAACTACGGGCTTGGTTACATCTTTAGGTAATTTAATTGTATTGACGGCTTTTTCGACTTCGCGTGCTGCATCTTTCATGTTTGCTTTTGATGTATACGCAATGTCGATACGTGATAATCCCTCGTATGTAGAAGAAGTAATGGTGTCGACGTGTTCTAAATTGCGAAATTGTTTTTCGAGAGGATCAGTTACATCCTTTGTCATCGTTTCAGCGTCGAGTCCTTGAGATAAGGTTGTGACGGTAATTGCTGGATTGTCGATACTCGGTAAAAATTCCATAGGTAATTTAGAGCCGGAATAAACACCGAGTATGGAAATGAGAAAAATCATGATGATAATGGCAGCTCGGTTTTTTAATGAAAACTTTGTTAACCTATCCATAAAATAATTCCTCCATTGGTTTATTTATAGTTGAGTGCGTCCTTTCTTACTATATAACAAAAAATGGATATTTTTCATTAATTAAATGTAAAAAAATTCTAACAATATCCTTAAGTTTGTATTAGGATTGGAATGTTGTTAATTTGTAGGGGGTAAATTTTTGAATGAGAAGGAAGGGGATAATGCGCGCGAGTGGCTGTTTAATGTAGACGGGATTTTTTCTTAAGGCTAATTTGTATAGTTATTTTATAGAAGGATAATGATTATAAGCTTTAATATAGAAGAGAATGAAAATTTGGGAAGGCATTGTGAAATACAATTTGGTTGAACGGAGTGTATTAGCATACAATTAGAATAACTATTTTCAGTAGTAAGGATAATAGTTATTTCTATAGAAGAAAGTAGGGTAGATAATTTTTTTATATTTTTATAAAAAAAACACTTGTTATTTAAAAAGTGTGATGGTATATTAATAAACGTCGCTGATGCGGAAACGCAGAAAACGACAAAAAAGAAATTTTAAAACTTAGTTGACATCGAAAAATTAAGATGTTAATATGATGAAGTCGCTTCTGAAGCGGCGGACAAGTTCTTTGAAAACTGAACGAAACAAACAACGTGAAACGTCAATTTTTATTTTAGATGCTAGACAAACTAACTTTATTGGAGAGTTTGATCCTGGCTCAGGATGAACGCTG